>DAIRTA010000033.1:0-15650 GCA_036804125.1 Hyphomonas sp. | reverse complement strand
ACAAATCGATCGTGCGGGCGATCATGCAGGCTGGCGGCAAGGCCGTTGGCCTGTCTGGCGCTGATGGAGGGCTGATCCGGGCCCGCAAGGCGACGAAGACCGGCCGGGATCCCGACAGCCATATCGAGCGGGCGGTCGATCTCGGTTTTGTCGGCGAACCGGTTTCCGTGGATACGGCCGTTCTCAATGCGCTCAGGAATGCGAGCGATGACCTCATTCCTGTCGTGGCGCCTGTCGGCCTCGGCGATGACGGGGCCCGCTACAACATCAACGCTGACACGGCGGCGGGGGCTCTCGCGGCCGCTCTCGGCGCCAGCCGCCTGCTGCTGCTTACGGATGTTGCCGGTGTTCTCGACAGGAAGGGCCAGCTCCTGCGGGAGATACGCGTGGCCGAGATTCCGGGCCTGATTGCCGACGGAACTGCTGCAGGCGGTATGATTCCCAAGCTTGAAACCGCAGCCCAAAGCGTAAATCATGGTGTTGGAGCGGCCGTGATCCTCGATGGCCGAGCCCCGCACGCCCTTCTGATGGAGCTTTTCACCGAACATGGCGCTGGAACGCTGGTATCTTAGACTGTGTGCCCTGATTCTGGCGACGGCAGCTGTGCTTGCGCTTCCGATGGCGGCGCAATCGAGCGCCGGTGAGGGCTGGTCCCTCTGCAATCGCACGAGCTACATCATCGAGGCTGCAATCGGGCGCCCCGATGCAGGCGGGGTTACAGTGGAGGGCTGGACCAAGCTGGCGCCAGGGAGCTGCAAGCACGCCCATAGCGGTCCGCTCACGCCGGGCACCCATTATCTTTTCGGGCGCACCTCGCGGGCGCATCTCGGCGGGGTGCGCACCTGGGGCGGAGGGCAGGCGCTTTGTGTCGATCCGACAGCCAGTTTTTCGCTGGAGAATCCGCCGGATTGTGCAGCGATGGGCCTTGTCTCCGAACGCTTCCGCCCTGTCGAAATTACCCGATCAGACGAGTGGACAAACAATTTCACCGAGATCGAGGACTATGACCTGACACGGGCCCGCAATGCCGGCCTACAACGGCTTCTGGATGAGGCCGGTGTCCATTCCGGCACGCCGGATGGCGTGATAGGTCACCGGACCCGGCTTGCCATCAATGATTTCCTGAGCCTTCACAACCTGCCCGACACTACCAACGATAGTGATCTGATCGACTATCTTGAACAGGCCGCTGAAGAGAGGCGCCGCAATGTCGGCTTCACAATCTGCAACCGGACCCGCGCAAGGGTCTGGACGGCTATCGCGCGGCGTACAGTGGATAGTTGGGAAAGCCGGGGCTGGTGGCGGATCGAAGCTGGCGGCTGCGCCCGCGTAATCGACAGGCCGCTGCGCAGTTCCGAGCATTTTGTTTATGCCGAGCTTGAAGAAGCCAACCAGCCCGTGCGCACACTTGCCCGGGCAAGTGAGCCGTTCTGCATCGGCCGCGCGCGTTTCGCGATTGTCGGACGCGATGAGTGCGAAGATGCGGTATACCGGACCGAGCTGTTTGCCCGGACACCGCCGCCGGTCGAGCGCAAACTTCTCTTCGAGCTGTTTGAGCGCGACTTCACGGCGCCTGCAAATGAACGCTAGCCGCCCGCCGCGTCCGCGGCTCGACCATGTGACGGATTGGGTTTTCGACCTCGACAACACGCTCTATCCTGCCGAGTGCGATCTGTTCGCCGAGATCGATACGCGAATGACCGATTTTGTAAGCCGCCAGCTGCAGCTCAGCCGCGCGGACGCGCGCCAGCTGCAGAAGGCCTATTATGCCCGCTTCGGGACCACCCTGTCCGGGCTGATGCAGGTGCATGCGCTCGATCCCCGGGCGTTCCTGGACTATGTTCATGACATCGATCTTTCGCCGCTGCCTGTTCTGCCGGAGTTGGAGACGGCACTCTCCGTGCTGCCGGGCCGGAAGTTCGTCTACACCAACGGATCGCGGCGCCATGCCGAGCGCGTCACGGAAAAGATGGGGCTCGCACACCTGTTTCATGCCTCCTTCGGGATCGAGGATGGAGACTACACGCCGAAGCCGCATCTTTCGTCCTATGAGAGTTTCTGCAACCGGCACGGCGTTGCCCCTATGCGATCTGCTTTTTTCGAGGATCTCTCGCGCAACCTGGTTCCTGCCAAGGCACTCGGCTTCACGACCGTGCTGGTCCACTCCTCCAAGGATTGGAGCCATGAGCCGGAGGAAGCGAGGCCCGCATCAGGCAGCGATGCTGGCGGGGATGACGCAGCGCGGCACATCGACTATGCCACCGGCAATCTGGCCGGTTTTCTCCTCTCTTCGAGGCCTGACCCGGCTGCCTGACGGAGGCCCTCACCCATGCCCGATGCTCTCGCCCGCGTAGTCGAATCCGCCTGGGAGGTACGCGACCAGCTTTCCCCGGATACCAAGGGCGAAGTGCGCGACGTTGTTGACGCCGCTATCGATCTCCTCGATCGCGGCGAAGCCCGCGTCGCCTCGAAAGGCTCGGACGGGCGCTGGCAGGTGCATCAATGGCTGAAGAAAGCCGTACTTCTGTCCTTCCGTCTCAATGCCAACGGCTCGATCAGCGGCTCGCCCGGCGGCGGGCAATGGTGGGACAAGGTGCCGTCGAAGTTCGAGGGTTGGGGGGCGGCCGAGTTCCAGGCGGCCGGCTTCCGCGCCGTGCCGCCTTGTGCCGTCCGCCGCGGGGCTTTCATTGCAAAAAACGCGGTGCTGATGCCCTCCTATGTGAATATCGGCGCCCATGTCGGTGAAGGCACGATGATCGACACATGGGCCTCGGTCGGCTCCTGCGCGCAGGTCGGGGCGAACTGTCACATCTCCGCCGGCACCGGTATTGGAGGGGTGCTTGAACCGCTGCAGGCTAACCCGACGATCATTGAAGACAACTGTTTCATCGGGGCGCGTTCGGAAGTCGTCGAGGGTGTGATTGTCGGGGAGGGGTCGGTCATCGCCATGGGCGTCTTCATCACCCAGTCCACCAAGATCGTGAACCGCCAGACCGGCGAGATTCTCTATGGCCAAGTGCCGCCTTACTCCGTGATCGTTCCCGGCAGCCTTCCTGACCCCAAGGGTGGCCCGTCGCTGGCCTGCGCCGTGATCGTCAAGACCGTCGATGCCCGCACACGCGAAAAGACCGCGATCAATGAGCTGCTGAGGGATTAGGCGCTGCCGATGCGTCTTGACGTCCTCGATACCATCAATGCGCCGGGCACAGCTGGAAAGGGCGGCGATGACCGGTTTGGCTATGATGCTGCGGCGGGTCGTGCCTGGGTCATCGACGGTGCAACCGATGTGACGGATCTGCGGCCTTTCGGCCGCGCTGAAAGCGGTGCAGCCTGGCTCGCGGAGGCCACGTCGAGCCGGTTGATGCAAGGCCCCCATGACCGGACGCCAGCCAGGGGCTACTTCGCAGACGTCATTCGCGACCTCGCCGACGAGGCCGTAAGGCAGTCATCCATCCCGCTTGACAGGATGCCGCTCGAGGCCCGTCCAATCGCCGCGGCGATCTGGATGCGCACCATTCGCGGCGGCGCTGAATTCGTCTGGGCAGGCGATTGCCTCGCCATCCTGGAAACGCCGCAAGGGGCCCTGCGTGTGATTGGGTCTCCGGAGAAGGCTGACGCCGAAACGGAGGATGCACGCCGCCTGCTCGCCATGACGCCCGAGGATCGCCGCGAAGCGCTTCGGGCCCAGCGCCGGTCTGGAAATGCGCCGGAGCGCGGCCTGATCACGCTTGATCCGGGAACGGCTGAATTTCTCTCTCTTGAAACTGTCGATCTTGAGCCCGGCTGCCATATTGTCCTCATGACCGATGGCCTCTTCCGGCTTGTCTCACCCTTCGGGCTCGATACACCGGAAAGCCTGTTCGGCCGCATCCGGACCGATGGCCTGTCTGCAACCGTCGCAACGCTGCGGCGCCATGAAGATGGCGCGGACGGAGGACGGCTGAAGAAGTCAGATGATGCCTGCGCCATTCTGCTGCGCACCCTGGCCTGACATCATGTAAGGTCAGCTATCGCCGCACACGTCGCGAGCAAGCGCGCAATATCTTCGTCGCGCGAAAGCCTGTGATCACCATCCTTGATCAGGGTCAGGATGACATCAGGGGACACCAGCATCTCGGCCAGCGCAAGGGAATGACGCCAAGGAACATCCGTATCCTGCATGCCTTGCAAGATATGCACCGGGCCTGTGAAGGCGATCGGCGCGTCCAGAAGTGACCACCGCCGGCCGTCCTCTATCAGGGCACGCGTTATCGGATAGGGTTCGCCATAATCCGACGGGCGCAGGGTATAGCCCTGCTGCATGATTTCCGCCTGCTGAGCAGGGGTGAAAGCCGACCACATCAGTTTTTCCGTGAAGTCCGGGGCAGGCGCGATCAATACCATGGCCTTTACCCGCTCCGGCCGGGCGAGGGCGGCAAGCAATGCCATCCAGCCGCCCATGCTCGAACCGACCAGCACAACAGGCCCGGAGGTCAGCTGGTCTATTGCCGCCAGCGTATCCTCCCGCCAGTCCGATACCGTGCCATCCTCGAACGCGCCTCCGGATGACCCGTGCCCGGAATAATCGAACAGGAGCACGCCATAACGTTGGGCTGCCGCCCAGCTTTCGAGTGCCTGCGCCTTTGTGCCGCTCATGTCCGATTTGAAACCTGACAGCCAGACAAAGACCGGCGCATTGTCCCGGGCCGGGGAATGCCGGTAGGCGATTACGCGCCCGGCCGGAGATGTGAAAGTTTGCGTTGTCATACCCCTCCCGTTCCGTCATCTCTCTCGCCTGTCAAGCGAACGAGGGTGGACACGACTTGCACGCATTCCCGGATCTGTCAGGCAAGGCCATTCTTCAGGTCGCACCGGAGCTGTCTGCGGGCGGGGTCGAGCGCACGGTGCTGGAAGTCACCGAGGCGATTGTCGCTGCGGGCGGGCGGGCGCTGCTGGCCAGCGAAGGGGGGCGCCTTGAGCCCGATTTCGCCGCTCTTGGCGGGGAGCTCTTCCGGATGACCATGAAGAGCCGCAATCCGATCCTGATCAGGGCCAATCAGGGCCGTCTGCAGCGGATCATCCGCGCCGAAGGCGTCAACCTCTTACATGCCCGTTCCCGCGCTCCGGCCTGGAGCGCGCTCGGTGCGGCGCGCGCCGAGGGTGTCCCGTTCGTCACGACCTTTCATGGCGCCTATTCGGGTCGCTCCGGCCTCAAGCGCAGCTACAATTCGGTCATGACAAAGGGCGATCTCGTGATTGCCAATTCCGAATGGATCGCCGCCCATATCCGCGAGGATTATGGCGTCGATCCAATGCGTATCATTACCATTCCGCGCGGCGTCGATCTGGAAGTCTTTGATCCCGGCAAGGTGTCGCCAGAGCGCATCGCCAGGCTGCGCTCCTTATGGGCCCCCTCCGCAGAGCCCCGCCTCGTCCTGCTCCTGCCCGGGCGGTTGACCGAATGGAAAGGGCAGGGCCTCGCGATTGAGGCGATCGGGCTCCTCGCGCCTGAAGAGCGCGCCGGGCTGGTTCTTGTGCTCGCCGGTGATGCTCAGGGCCGGGATGTCTATGTCGCCAATCTCAAGGCGCAGGTCGCTGCGGACGGGCTCGCCGGAACCGTTCATTTCGCGCCGCACATCACCGATATGCCGGCGGCCTACATGGCTGCAGACATTGTCCTCAGCCCGTCCACGCGCCCTGAAGCCTTCGGGCGTGTGGCTGCGGAAGCGGCGGCGATGCAGCGCCCTGTCATTGCCGCCGATCATGGCGGCGCGCGCGAAACGGTCATAGAGCATGAAACAGGCACGCGCGTGCCGCCAGGGGATGCCGCAGCGCTGGCGGGAGCCATTCGCGCAATGATCGCAATCGGTGCGGACGCACGGGCGGGCATGGGCCGTTCAGGCCGTGCCCATATTGTCCGCCATTTCTCCAAGCAGGGGCTTCAGAGCGCAACACTCAGCGTCTATAAACGGTTGCTGGACAAGGAAAGCTGTGACGCGTGAGCGGACTTCTCGGTGATCTCCTGACCCCGAAGAATCCCGGCGCAAAGGCGCGGGAGGTGCTGGTCATAAAGCTCAGCGCGCTGGGCGATTTTGTCCTTGCCCTTGGCGCCATGAAAGCCGTGCGCGCCTTTCACCCTTCTGCCCGCATCACGCTGCTGACGACGCCGCCTTTTGAGCAATTTGCGCGGCTCTGTCCGTATTTCGATTCGGTCGAAACAGATGGCCGCCCGGACGGGCTAAAGGCGACCGCAGCCCTGATCCAGCGGATTCGCAAAGCGCGTTATGACATTATCTATGATTTCCAGACCAGTGACCGGACACGGAACTATTTCACTGCGCTGAGCCGGGGTGGGCGCGCCCCGCTCTGGTCCGGACATCATCCGAAGGCGGCCTTCTTCCACGACAATCCCGCCCGGGCAGGAATGCACTCGATTGACCGGCTGGCCGATCAGCTCGCTATTGCCGGCCTCGCTCCCAAGGCAGGCTGGGCGCCGGGCGAGGCGCCGTTCCCGGATCTCGGATGGGTGCGTCCCCGACTTGGCAATCCGCCCCGGCTGAACCCGGAATATTTCGGTATCAAATTACCCTATGTTCTGCTTATCCCCGGCGCTTCGGCCCATCGGGAAGCAAAACGATGGCCGGCGGAGAATTATTCGGCGCTCGGCCGGCGGTTTGCCGATGCCGGAATCATGCCGGTCGTGCTGGGCGGCAAGGCCGAGAGCAGCGTTGTGCATGAGATTGCCCGTCTTGAGCCGCGCGCACGCAGCCTGGTCACCCGGACAGATCTTTTCCAGATCGTCACCCTCGCCGAGACTGCGCTTCTCGCCATAGGCAACGATACTGGCCCGATGCACATGGCGACCCTCGCGGGGGCGCCGGGAATTGCCCTCTTTGCCCTGACCGAGAGCGACCCTGACCATTCCGCGCCGCGCGGGCCGGCACCTGTGATCGTCAATTCGGCACCGGTGCTCAAGGACCTCTCCGTTGACGATGTCTGGCAGTCCGTCCGCGCGCTTGGATTGCTGGCAAAGGTCTGAGCGCGTCCGCCCCTCAGCACCGCTTGCGGCACGGCCGGAACACGGGCATATTCCCGCAACTTTTGAAGCAACCGAAGGAGACCCGCCATAGCTCGCAGACCTGAGGCCGACGCGCCCGCCAAGAAACCCGCCGGGCCGCGCATCAATGAAGATATCCGGGCTGCCCGGGTGCTCCTGATTGACGAGAATGGCGAAAAGCAGGGCGTCATGCCCCTCGGCGCTGCACTTGACGCCGCCCGCGAGGCCGGGATGGATCTTGTCGAGGTCGCCCCCAATCCTGATACGCCGGTCGTAAAGATCCTGGACTATGGCAAGCTGCGCTTCGAGGAACGCAAGAAGAAAGCCGCAGCACGCAAAAAGCAGAAATCGGCCGAACTCAAGGAAATCAAGATGCGGCCGAACATCGACACCCATGATTATGAGGTGAAGGCGCGCGCGATGGCCCGCTTTTTCGAGGATGGCGACAAGGTCAAGGTCACCTTGCGCTTTCGCGGGCGGGAAATGGCCCACCAGCATCTCGGCATGCAATTGCTTGATCGTGTCCGTACCGATTTCGAGGAAACTGCCAAGGTCGAACTTGAACCCAAGCTCGAAGGCCGGCAGATGACGATGGTCCTCGCGCCGCGGTAGGCGGTCAGCCTGCCGGCTGGCACCGGCAGTATGCCCCCTCTTGATTCCCTCACGCTGCTAGGTCATAAGCCGCCACTTCCGGACCGGCGGGGCGACGGCATTGCCTCCCGGTTCGTTTCCTGGGCCGCCAGATCCGGCGTGAGCTCTACTGTTCCAAGGAGTGAAACATGCCGAAGATGAAGACCAAGAAGGCCGCGGCCAAGCGGTTCAAGATCACGGCTACAGGCAAGCTGAAGCATGGCGTTGCCGGCAAGCGCCACCGGCTGATCAGCCATAACGCGAAATACATCCGCCAGAACCGCGGCACGAAAGTCGCCGCCAAGGCCGATGAGGCCCGCGTCAAGAGCTGGTTGCCCTACGGCCTCTGAGCCTGGGCAAAGATGACATCCCGTTGATTTTGAACCCTTTCTGACAGGAGGCCACCATGCCCCGTTCCCGCGCCAAAGTTCCCGCCCATGCCCGACATAAGAAGATCCTCGCCCAGGCGAAGGGTTTCCGCGGCCGGCGCAAGAATACCTTCTCGAATGCCAACGCTGCCGTCTGGAAGGCTGGCGAATACGCCTATGTCGGCCGCAAGGTCAAAAAGCGCAAATTCCGCTCCCTGTGGATCCAGCGCATCAATGCTGCCGTGCGTCTGCATGATGACGAGCTGACCTATTCCCGCTTTATCGACGGGCTCAACAAGGCCGGGATCGAAGTGGACCGCAAGGTCATGGCGGATCTCGCCGTGCGCGAGCCCGACGCCTTCGGCGCCCTTGTTAAGCAGGCCCGGGCCGCGCTGGCCTGAGGCTGGATTCCCAGGATAGGAAAAGAACCATGGCGAAACCCCCGAGCAGCGTCCTGCATTCCGCCAAGAAGCCGCGCGTGAAACGCCGTAACGCGAAATGGACAGCCAATCTCGGCAAGCGCAGCGGTGTGCGCATCTTTGGCAACACAAAGCGCGCGCGTCTTGCCCGTAAGAAGGCGGCGCGCGGCTGAAGAACCCCGCCACGGCGCGGTCCGGCCCCAGACCAGACGCCCGCGGCCCCGGCGCCGGCGGGCGTCTTGCTGATTGCAACATGCCTGCAAGCGACTAGAAACCCCGCTTGGGTCTGAGCAGAGAGGCGATTGAATCCCTTGTCCGATATTGCGAGCATAGAACAGGAAGCCCTTGCGGCGATCGATGCCGCTGGCGACCTTGCGAGCCTCGATAGTGTCCGGGTTGCTGAGCTTGGAAAGAAAGGGCGCATCTCCAGCCTGATGGGCGCCCTCGGCAGCATGAGCCCGGATGAACGGCGCACCGAGGGCCCGAGACTCAATGCCCTGAAAGATCGCGTTGATGCGGCGATCCGGGCGCGCAAATCGGCTCTTGAAGCGAAGGCGCTCGAGGTCCAGCTGCAGGACGAGCGCGCAGACCTGACGCTTCCGGCTACGCCGCGCCCGCCGGAAGGTGCTCTGCATCCGGTGATGCAGGTGTTCGAGGAGATTGCAGCCGTTTTCGCGGATATGGGGTTCACCGTCGCGGACGGGCCCGATATCGAGGATGACTGGCATAATTTCACGGCGCTGAATTTCCCGCCGGGCCATCCCGCGCGGGAGATGCATGATACGTTTTTCATGAAGGCCCATCCCGGCGATGAGCCGAAAGTCCTGCGGACACATACCAGCCCGGTCCAGATCCGCTGCATGATGACCGAGAAGCCGCCGATCCGGATCCTTGCCCCTGGACGTGTCTATCGCAATGACTGGGACGCCACACATACGCCGATGTTCCATCAGGTCGAAGGCCTCGTGATCGAGGAAGGCATCCATATGGGTCATCTCAAGGGCTGCCTGATCGATTTCGTGAAGGCGTTCTTCGAGGTGGATAATGTCATTGCCCGCTTCAGGCCCCATTTCTTTCCGTTCACGGAGCCATCGGCCGAGATGGACGTCCAGTGCTCGCGCGCGGGCGGTATCGTAGAGATAGGGAAGGGAGCGGACTGGTTGGAGATTCTCGGTTGCGGGATGGTGCATCCGAATGTCCTCAGAAACTGCGGCATCGATCCGGCCGTGCATCAGGGTTTCGCCTTCGGCATGGGGGTCGACCGCCTCGCCATGCTCAAATACGGCATGCCGGATCTCAGGCCGTATTTCGAGGCCGATCCTGAATGGACGCGCCATTACGGCTTCCCGCCCTGGATTACCCCATCCGTGAGCGGAGGGCTCAGCTGATGCGATTTCCGCTATCCTGGTTGAATGACCATCTCGTGACCAAGGCTGACCTCGGGCAGATTCTAGAGCTGATGGGCAAAGCGGGGCTCGAGATCGAGGAGGTCCTTGACCCCCGTGAGCAACTCAAGCCTTTCACGATCTGCAAAGTTCTCAGCGCCGAGCCTCATCCGAACGCGGACAAGCTGCGTGTATGCCAAGTAGAGACGATCGAAGGCGAAAAGCAGATCGTCTGCGGCGCGCCCAATGCTCGGGCCGGCATGACCGCTGTCTATGCGCCGCTGGGCACGTTCATTCCCGGCCTCGGTATCGCTCTGGATGAAAAGCCCCGCGCGATCCGCGGCGTCGAAAGCCATGGTATGATGTGCTCGGCACGAGAGCTCGAGATCGGCGAGGACCAGGACGGGATCATCGACCTTGCCGGCAATCACGCTGTCGGCACGCCTGCTGCGGAGGCGCTTGGGCTGACCGACCCGGTTATCGATTTCGAGGTGACACCGAACCGGCCGGACTGGCTTGGCGTACAGGGCATTGCGCGTGATCTGGCCGCTGCTGGTGCCGGTAAGTTCCTCCGCATCGAGCCGAAGAAATTCTCGGGCAGCTTTCCCTGTCCCGTTGAGATCGTGCTTGAGGCGCCGGAGGCCTGTCCCGTGTTTGCCGGGGCGGTCATCACCGGCATCAGCAACGGCCCGTCGCCGGACTGGATGCAGGCACGCCTGAAGGCGGCTGGAGTTCAGCCGCGCTCGCTGGTGGTGGATGTGACGAACTATGTCTCGCTCGACCGGGCGCGCCCGCTGCATGCCTACGATGCCGCCAAGTTATCGGGCGCAGTGGTCGCCCGTCTCGGACGCAAGGGCGAAACGCTCGCAGCGCTTGACGGACGTATCTATCCGATCACGGAAGAGATGTGCGTTATCGCCAACGCCTCGGGCGCCATCGGTCTTGGCGGTGTCATGGGCGGAGTGTCTACTGCGGTTTCAGAAGCGACAACGGATGTTTTCATAGAAAGCGCCTGGTTCGACCCGCTGCGCACGGCCCGCACCGGACGGGCCACCGGCATTACCTCCGATGCGCGCCAGCGCTTCGAGCGTGGTGTTGACCCGCAGAGCTGCCGGGAAGGTCTTAATCTCGCAGTGCAGCTGATATTGGAATATGGCGGCGGTGCAGTATCAAAAGCCCGCATCGAAGGCGGTGTTCCAGAGCGGACCAATCGGTTCACCTTCTATCCCCGCGATGTCGAACGACTGACCGGTATGGTTGTCAAACCGGCGGAAATGAAACGCATTCTGAGAGACTTGGAAGTCGATATCGAGGATGCAGGCGAAGCCTGGTATCTTCTTCCGCCCTCGCACCGTTTCGATCTCGAACAGTCGGCCGATGTTGTGGAGGAGGTCGCGCGCCTGATCGGTTATGACGCCCTGCCGGTGAGATCGCTTCCGCCGCTGCTGCGACGGGCCGAGCCTATCGCTGCGACCCGGCAGTCGCGTATCGCTATCGCACGCCGGGCTTTGGCAGCACGCGGTTTCCTTGAAGCCGTAACCTGGAGCTTCATGGCCCGGTTGCATGCAGCGGCCTTTGGAAAGGTCGAAGAGACCCTGACGATCGCAAACCCCGTGGCCAGTGATCTCGATTATATGCGACCGACAATCCTGGCGAACCTCGCCCTTGCAGCCCAGCGTGCGGTCAATCGCGGCGAGCGTACCGTGCGCCTGTTCGAGGCGGGTCCCGCCTATCCGGGCGACGGGCCGAAGGATCAGCGTATCATGATCGCTGGCCTCGTTCGTCCGTCACCGGAACGCCACTGGCAGGGTGCAGGGGGGGGCTACGACGCCTTTACGGCCAAGGCCGATCTTCTGGCACTTCTTGAAGCCCTCGGTCAGCCGGAGACCCGTTTCCAGGTGGCGGCTGCCGGCCAGCCGCACTGGCATCCCGGTCAGGCCGCGAGCCTCCGGCTCGGCCCGAAGCTTACTCTGGCTCATTTCGGCGCGCTGCATCCCGGCGTGCTGAAGGCGCTTGACGTAGAAGGGCCGATGTACGGGTTCGAACTCAATCTCAATGCCCTTCCGGTCATGAAAGTGCGGGCAACGAAAACGAGGCCTGTCCTTGAACGCGCCGGTCTGAGCCCGATCCGGCGCGACCTGGCCTTTGTGGTGGATGCGCATGTGCCGGCCGGAGATATCGTGCGACATGCTGTAAATGCCGAAAAGCCGCTCGTTCGCGAAGCGGTCGTATTTGATGTCTATCTGGGGCCCGGTATCCCTGAAGGGCGCAAGTCCGTCGCCATCGAAATCACCCTTCAGCCTCGCGAGGCGCTCAAGGAGGAGGATATTCAAGCCGTGATGAATCGGATCATCGTATCCGTCGGCAAGGCGACAGGCGCCGAACTCCGGAGCTGATCCGGACAGGGGGAGGAGCCGGGCATGGGATTACAGCAAGCGCTTTACCGGGAGCTGGCGCCCGAAGCGCGTTCATCCGGCCTCTCCGGAACCAACAGGGCTATCGTCTTCCTTGTCCTCCTGAGTTTTCTCTTTCTAGCCCTCGAAACAGAACCGACGCTCGAAAGTGATCCGGGCTGGGCACGTGTCTTCCTGCTGTTCAACTGGATTGTCGTGATCATTTTCGCGGTCGAGTATGTCGCCCGCGTCTGGGTTGCCGGGGTCAATCCACGCTTTAGTGGTCTGCGTGGCCGCTGGCACTATGTCAGGCAGTTTCATTCGGTTGCGGACCTTGTTGCCTTCCTGCCGGAATTACTGGTGATGCTGTTTGCCGGCAGTTCGGGACTTATCGTGCTGCGGGTTTTACGCCTTGCGCGACTGATAAAGCTGGCGCGCTTTGTTCCGGCCTTCGAAACGCTCGGCGCAGCGCTGCGCCGTTCGGGTACGCAGCTGATGACCAGCCTCGCCCTCGCTCTGGCGCTTGTCTATGTATCGGCCGTCGTTCTATACTTTGCCGAGGGGCTGGGCGGCGAGCAGCAGGCTTCCTTCGCATCGATTCCGCGCTCTATCTGGTGGGCGATCGCGACGCTGACAACCGTCGGCTATGGTGATGTCTATCCGGTGACCCCGCTGGGCCGGATCTTCGCCTCCGTCATTGCTGTCGCCGGAGTCGGCGTTGTCGCCCTGCCGGCCGGCATTTTCGCGAGCGCGTTCACCGATGAATTGCGCGAGCGCGAGCGAGTGCGCCTTGAAGCAGAGCTTGCCGAAAGCCGTAGGCCTGGAGAAGAAAGAGAATGAGTGATACCGCCGCCAAAGCCCTCCGCTTTGCCATAGCCGGCATCGCCGGACGCATGGGGAGGACGTTCGCTGCTGCGGCTCTGGCACGTGGTATTGCGATTGCTGGCGGAACTGAACAGGACGGCCACCCCGCCCTTGAGGCGGATATTGGCCAGCTTGCCGGACACGGTCCCATCGGTATCAAGCCATCTGCATCCGTTGGTGAGGCTGCTGCCGGCGCCACCACATGGATCGATTTTACCCGCCCGGCGGCAACGCTAGCCGCACTCGATCAGCTCGCCGGGACGCCCGTCCAGTCCATCATTATAGGCACGACCGGCTTCACGGCGAAGGAGGAGTCCCGCATCGCCGCCGCCTCGCAGCACTTCGCCATCGTCAAGGCCGGGAATTTTTCGATCGGTATCAATCTCCTCGAATCGCTGGCTGAGCGCGCGGCAAGGGCGCTGGGTCAGGACTGGGACATCGAAATTCTTGAAACCCACCACCGTCACAAAGCCGATGCCCCTTCGGGGACAGCCCTGATGATGGGGGAGGCCGTTTCGCGGGGGCTTGAGCAACCGCTCGAGGGTCTGCGCCAGCCCCCCTATGACGGTCCCGAGGCCCTGCGCGCACCCGGCCGGATTGGCTTTGCCGTCCGCCGGGCCGGCGGGGTAACCGGAGAACATGAAGTGCTTTTCGGCTCCGAGCAGGAACTTATCCGGCTCTCCCATACGGCTCTCGACCGCTCGGTCTTTGCCGAAGGCGCCCTCAGGGCTGCGGCCTGGGCCAGCGGGCAGCCCCCGGGGCTATATTCCATGCGGGATGTGTTGGAGATTGATCACACCGGCTGATCAATCCCGTGTGTTGGCCGCTGTTTTCGCCTTGACGCATTGCAGCATCGTGGCAACCTCACATTTGTGTTAGGTAAGGTCCACGGTTTCTGATCAATGATCGGCATCGTCGTTGTCAGTCACGGCAAGCTCGCGCAGGAGCTCATAGCGGCGGCGGAACACGTCATCGGGCGGCTCTGGCGCGTGCGAGCCGTATCCATCGAGGCCGATGACGATCTTGATTTGAAGCGCGAGCAGATTAATGCGGCCGTCGCGGCCTGCGATACCGGCCGCGGTGTTGTCGTGCTGACGGACATGTTCGGTGGAACGCCCTCGAACCTTGCGCTCTCGCTGCGCGGCACGCGGGGCATGGAAATTGTCTCTGGCGTCAATCTTCCCATGCTGATTACGCTGGCCGGCGTTCGCGAAACCCACAGCCTGTCCGAAGCGGCTCAGGCTGCTGCCGAGGGCGGACGAAAATACGTCACCATCGCATCCGAACTGCTTGCCAAGCTGCCCTGATGGATGGCCCTGCGGCTTTCGTCTCGCGCCGTGCGACGGTCGTCAATCGCAAGGGGCTGCATGCCCGTGCCTCTGCGAAAGTGGCAAGACTCGCTGCGGAGTTCGACGCCGAAGTGTTTGTCAGCCATGAGGGTGAAACGGCTGATGCCCGGTCGATCATGGACCTCCTGATGCTGGTCGCCCATCCCGGCTGCGAGATCGAGATTCGGGCGCGGGGCAATCAGGCCGAAGCGGCTGTCGAGGCCATCGCGGCACTTGTCAGCGGGGGCTTTGGCGAGGATGGCGGTTGACCCGCGCTCAAGCCGCCTTGCGTTTTGTTTTGCGCACCTCGAACTTGTTCAGCGCGTGCAGGTAGGCCTTGGCGCTTGCGACCAGCGTATCGGGATCTGAAGAGCGCCCTGTCGCCATGATGCCCTCGCCAATAAGACGGACCGATACCGTTGCCTGCGCATCGGTTCCACCCGTCACCGCGTGCACCTGGTATAGCTCGAGCTTGGCCTCATGCGGCACGAGATGGCAGATCGCATTGAACACGGCATCGACCGGGCCGTTGCCCCTTGCAATGGCGTAGCGTTCCTCGCCATCGATGACGAGATCGATCTCGGCCGTCTGCGGCCCCTCCGTCCCCGCTACGACCCTCAGCCGGCTGAAGGCGATGCGCTCGCCCTCCGCGGCAAGCTGCTCGTCAACCAGTGCAATGATGTCGTCATCGAAGACATGCTTCTTGCGGTCGGCGAGATCCTTGAAGCGGCGGAAGGCATCATTCAGTGCATCGCCTTCGAGGAAATATCCCATCGATTCAAGCTTGTCGCGGAACGCGTGGCGGCCTGAATGCTTTCCCATGACAAGGGATGTCTGGGCCACGCCGACATCCTCGGGCTTCATGATCTCATAGGTCTCGGCATTTTTCAGCATGCCGTCCTGATGGATGCCGCTTTCATGGGCAAAGGCATTTTTGCCGACGATGGCCTTGTTATACTGGACTGGAAAGCCGGTGATGCGGCTGACCATGGCCGAGGCACGCGCCAGATGGGTCGTATCGATTCCGGTCTCATAGGGCAGGGTGTCGCCGCGTACCTTCAGGGCCATGACAATCTCTTCGAGTGCGGCATTGCCTGCCCGTTCACCCAGCCCGTTGACCGCGCATTCGACCTGGCGCGCACCATTTGCCACGGCCGCCAGGGAATTGGCTACCGCGAGGCCAAGGTCATTGTGGCAATGCGCTGACCATATCACCTTGTCCGATCC
>DAIRTA010000032.1:0-15664 GCA_036804125.1 Hyphomonas sp. | reverse complement strand
AACCGCTGACCCTCTCGGTGTAAACGAGATGCTCTACCAACTGAGCTAACCGCCCAAGCCTGTTTCTTTGCCGGGCCTCTGCCTGAAAGGCAAGGGCGGCGCGGCCCTTCGCCCCGCCGCCCTCATCCGGCTTGCCTGCGCCTCAGTGCGTGCGCACGCCGTCCATGCCCTCGCCGGCCGGGCTCGCCCGGCCCGACAGCGTTTCCTGAAGGGCCGCCTCATCCGCCTCGGTCCATTCGATCGGCGACAGCGGCCGCAGCAGCGCCAGCTTCAGCACCTCCTCGATATCGCTGACCGGCAGGACACGCAGGCCATCCTTCACCGTGTCGGGAATCTCGGCGAGATCCTTCTCGTTCTCCTTCGGGATCAGCACGGTCTTGATACCGCCGCGCAGCGCCGCCAGAAGCTTCTCCTTCAGCCCGCCGATCGGCAGCACCCGTCCGCGCAGCGAGACTTCCCCGGTCATCGCCACCTCGCGGTTGACCGGCGTGCCGGTCAGCAGCGAGACGATCGCCGTTGTCATCGCGATGCCGGCCGAAGGGCCGTCCTTCGGCGTGGCGCCATCGGGCACGTGGACGTGGATGTCGGTCGTGTTGAACACGGTCGGGCGGATGCCCATCGTCACCGAGCGCGCGCGCACCAGCGAGCTCGCCGCCTGGATCGATTCCTTCATCACATCGCGCAGATTGCCGGTGACCTTCATCATGCCGCGTCCGGGCATCCTGACCGCCTCGATGGTCAGCAGGTCGCCGCCCGTCTCCGTCCAGGCAAGACCGGTGACGGCGCCGATCTGGTCGGTATCGTCGGCCAGGCCATAACGGAACTTGCGCACCCCGGCATAGTCGGGAAGGTTCTCCGGCGTGATCGTCAGCTGCTCGGCGCCGTTCTGGGTCAGCTCGCGCACCGCCTTGCGGGCCAGCCGCGCGATCTCGCGCTTGAGCGAACGCACGCCGGCTTCGCGCGAATAATACCGGATCAGGTCGCGCACGGCCTCATCGGTGACGATCCACTCGCCCTCCTTCAGGCCATGATCGGCGCGCACCTGCGGGATCAGGTGGCGCTTGGTGATCTCCAGCTTCTCGTCCTCGGTGTATCCGGCGATGCGGATCACCTCCATCCGGTCGAGCAGCGGCTGGGGCATGTTGAGCGAGTTCGCCGTCGTCACGAACATCACATCCGACAGGTCGTAATCGACCTCCAGGTAATGGTCGTTGAAGGTCGAGTTCTGCTCCGGGTCGAGCACTTCCAGCAGCGCCGAAGCCGGATCGCCGCGATGGTCCATGCCCATCTTGTCGATCTCGTCCAGCAGGAACAGCGGATTGCCCGACTTGACCTTCTTCAGGCTCTGGATCACCCGGCCCGGCATCGAGCCGATATAGGTCCGGCGGTGGCCGCGGATCTCGCTTTCATCGCGCACGCCGCCGAGCGAGACGCGCACGAAGTCGCGCCCCGTCGCCTCGGCGATCGAGCGGCCGAGCGAGGTCTTGCCGACGCCGGGCGGGCCGACGAGGCAGAGGATCGGGCCTTTCATCCGGCCGGTGCGTTTCTGCACGGCGAGGTATTCAAGGATGCGCTCCTTGACCTTGTCGAGGCCGTAATGGTCGTCATCGAGCTGTTTCTCGGCCTTGGCGAGATCGGTCTCGATATCCTTGCGGTGGCCCCAGGGCAGCGAGAGGATCCAGTCGAGATAATTGCGCACCACCGTCGATTCGGCTGACATCGGCGACATCTGGCGCAGCTTCTTCAGCTCGGCCTCGGCCTTGGTGCGCGCTTCCTGCGACAGCGGGGTATCGGCAATCTTCTGTTCGAGCTCAGCCAGCTCGTCACGCTCGGGGCCTTCGCCCTGCTCGCCCAGCTCGCGCTGGATCGCCTTCATCTGCTCGTTGAGGTAATATTCGCGCTGGGTCTTCTCCATCTGCCGCTTCACGCGGTTCTTTATCTTCCGCTCCATCTGGAGCATGCCCATCTCGCTTTCCATCAGGGCGAAGACCTTTTCGAGGCGCTCCTTCACATCGGCGCACTCCAGCAATTCCTGCTTGTCGGACAGCTTGACCGAGAGGTTGGAGGCGACCTGGTCAGCGAGGCGGCCCGGATCATCCAGCTGGCCGATCGTGGACACCGCCTCGGGCGGGATCTTGCGGTTGAGCTTCACATAGCTCTCGAACTGTTCCTGCACGGCGCGCATCAGCGCCTGCATGTCGGCGCCGGGTGCGTCGGCCTCGCCGAGTTCCTCGACCTCGGCCTCGAAATACTCGCCACGGTCGTGCAGCGCCGCAAGGCGCGCCCGCGCGCGCCCCTCGACCAGCACTTTCACTGTGCCGTCAGGCAGCTTCAGCAATTGCAGGATGGTCGCGATGGTGCCGGTCGTATGCACGTCATCGGTCGCGGGATTGTCGATCGCGGCATCCTTCTGCGCGACCAGCATGATCTCGTTCTCGGCCTCCTCGATCATTTCGAGGGCGCGGACGGATTTCTCGCGCCCGACGAACAGCGGCGCGACCATATCCGGGAAAACCACGATGTCCCTGAGCGGCAACACGGGCAGGGTTTTCAGTCTTGGCATATGACATGCCTCCTCTTGGTGTGAGGGCCCCGGCTTGGCGGCGGTCCTCCGGCTGAAATTCGCCGTCAATTGAGTCCATTATCGGGCGACAGACGGAATGTGGAAGCCTCGGGGGGCCGCTTCAACCCGGCTTGTGCGCAACAAAGGTGTGAATAGCCCGTCCGGGCCGCTCCCGCGCGATGCTTAAAGCCGCTTTAACGCTTTGCCGCGCTATCTCGGCCGTATCGACACCGACTCGCGCGCGCCCTAAGGAGGATGCGAATGGCCCAGGCTGCCCGGAAGATGAAAGACCCTGACGACCTCTTCGCGGCCTCTGCCGGCTACTCCGCCAAGGACATTGAGGTCCTCGAGGGCCTTGAGCCCGTCCGCAAGCGCCCCGGCATGTATATTGGCGGCACCGATGAGCGCGCCTGGCACCATCTCTTCGCCGAAGTCCTCGACAATGCCATGGACGAGGCCGTCGCCGGCCATGCCAACCGTATCGAGATCCGCCTCGAGGCCGATGGCTTCCTGACCGTCACCGATAATGGCCGGGGCATCCCGGTCGATCCGCACCCCAAATTCCCTAAGAAATCAGCCCTCGAAGTCATCATGACGACGCTGCATTCGGGCGGCAAGTTCACCGACAAGGCCTATGCCACCGCCGGCGGCCTGCACGGCGTCGGCATCTCGGTCGTCAATGCCCTGTCCGAACGGGTCGAGGTCGAGGTCGCCCGCGACCGGGTGCTCTACCGCCAGGTGTTCTCGCGCGGCAATCCGCAGGGCCGGCTCGAACGGGTCGGCGCCGCCCCCAACCGGCGCGGCACCGCGGTGAAATTCAAGCCCGATCCGCAGATCTTCGGCGACAAGCTGCGCTGGCGCCCGGCCCGCGTCTTCCAGATGGCGCGCTCCAAGGCCTATCTCTTCCGCGGCGTCGAGCTGCGCTGGTGGTGCGACCCGAAACTGCTGCCCGAAGATTCCAAAGTGCCCGCCGAGGCGGTGCTGTCCTATCCCAACGGGCTCGCCGACCAGCTCGCCGAAGTCTTCGAGGACCGCGCCACGATTACCGAAAGCCCCTTCACAGGCCTGATCGATTCCGGCCATGACGGCAAGGTCGAATGGGCCATCGCCTGGACCCAGGCCGGCTTCGGCGAGGCCGACGGGTTCGCCCGCTCCTATTGCAATACCATCCCGACCCCCGAGGGCGGCACCCATGAGGCGGGCTTCCGCTCGGCCATCACCAAGGGCCTGCGCAATTTCGGCGAGCTGACCGGCAACCGCAAGGCCGCCGAGATCACCGCCGAAGATGTGATGGGCCATTCGGGCTTCCTGCTCTCGGTCTTCATCCGCGGCCCGGAATTCGTCGGCCAGACCAAGGACAAGCTGTCCTCGGCCCATGCCTTGCGTCTCGTCGAGAGCGCGGTGCGCGATCATTTCGACCACTGGCTCGCCGCCAGCCCGAAGGAAGCGGGCAAGCTGCTCACCTGGGCGATCGACCGCGCCGAAGACCGCGCCCGCCGGCGCAAGGCGAAGGAAATCTCCCGCAAGTCGGCCACCAGGAAGCTGCGCCTGCCCGGCAAGCTCGCCGATTGCTCGGCCAAGGGCCCGGAAGGCACCGAGCTTTTCCTCGTCGAGGGCGACTCGGCCGGCGGCAGCGCCAAGCAGGCGCGCAACCGCGAGACCCAGGCGATCCTGCCCCTGCGCGGCAAGATCCTCAACGTCGAGAGCGCGTCCGATGACAAGCTGATGGCCAACCAGGAATTGTCCGACCTCTCCCTCGCCCTTGGCACCGATCTCGGCCGCAAGTTCAACATCGACGACCTGCGCTATGAGCGCATCATCATCATGACCGATGCCGATGTCGACGGCGCCCATATCGCCGCGCTGCTGATCACCTTCTTCTACCGGATGACACCGGGCCTGATCGAGAGCGGCCGCCTCTATCTCGCCCTTCCGCCGCTCTTCAAGCTCTCCCACAAGGGCACCATCCATTACGCCATGGACGACGCCCACCGGGCCGAACTGGTCAAGGCCCATTTCAAGGGCAACCAGAAAGTCGAGATGACGCGCTTCAAGGGCCTTGGCGAGATGAACCCCGCACAGCTGAAGGAAACGACCATGAACCCGGCGAGCCGCACGCTCGCGCGCGTCACCCTGCCGGCAACGATGGACGACCTCGAGATCAAGCCCGCCGACCTGATCAATACGCTGATGGGCAAGAAAGCCGAGCTGCGCTTCCGCTTCATCCAGGAAAACGCCGCCTTCGTCGAGGACCTGGATATCTAGGCGGGCCCCGGCGCCGCAGGCCCGCCGGCCTACAGCCTCGAAATCTCGGACAGGCTCACGCGCACCTGCCGCAGGCCTGCGGCCTCGACAAGCCTAGCCCTGATAATGACTGGGTCGGCAACCAGCGGCACAATTTCCCGGCCATGGGCACGTCCCTCTTCGTTCAGGAACAGGTAGCCTGCCTCGCCATCGGCGCAGCGGTCCAGTTCAGCGAAAGCCAGCGGCAGGCCGCCCCGCGCGCAGAGCGCCGCGCAGGCCTTGTGAGTCTTGCCATGCCCCGGCCGCATCGCTCCGAACCAGCATTTCGCATCGAGAATTTCCCCGGTCAGCAGGACACTCCCCATTTCCTGCTCCGCGGGCGGACGGATCTGTTCAGATATGGGATCCGGCCGGATTTCCCCGACCGCCATCATGGCATGCTCGCCGCGCTCGATCATCGTGCCGTGCACGGCCACGGCGGTCAGCAGCAGGGCAGGGTCGACACTGAGGCGGTTCTTGTCGGGCCCGACCAGGAAGACCGGGCGCCGGTCGCCGCCGGGTTTCTGTACCAGAAGGTGCAGGTAAGGCTCCGGATACATCGTGCCGGTCATCGCCACGCTGCGGCCCTGATCCCACAGGCCCGGCCCGGGCGCCGGCGCCATTGCGCCCAGCCCCGCGCCAAGCGCGCCGCCTGCGGCAACCAGACCCAACCCGGCAGCGAGCACCTGCCGCCGGGTCGGTGCCGCCAACTGGTCACTCCAGCCGATAAAGAAAGAATCCGGCCTCATCTGGCAGGCCCGTCGATCACCGAGGGCGTGACGGGCGTGCCCGGCGGCTGCGGAACCGGATCGACGATGACCCGCCCATTGATAATCCGTGTACGGTAGGTCGGTATCTTCTCCGGGTAGGGCGCCGGCGCGCAGCCGTCTTCGGGGCGATACTCGAAACCGTGCCAGGGGCAGACAATGCAGCCCCCGATGATCCGCCCCTCACCCAGCGGGCCGCCCTGATGACGGCAGGCATTGGCAACCGCATAGACTTTCACCCCATCCCGGAACACGGCAATCCGCTCGCCTTCGGGAGGAGTGAGGATCACCGCCCGGCCGTCCGGGATCGAAGCGGCCTCACCGGCATCCAGCCAGCCACCGCTCTCGGCTGCGGCTTTCGTCAAACGGCGGTCCGGCCCGCGCTCCTTCAGGCCCGCCACGATATGCAGGCCGGAAACCAGCACGGCCGACCCGCCCGCCAGGCAGGCCTGGAACAGGCCGTTTTCGGTCTGCACTGTGCCCAGCATCACATGGGCGACGATCAGGCCATAGGCGGCATACGCCGCCATGTGGATCGCCTTCCAGAGGCGGGGCCCGAGAAGGCTGTTCCAGAAATCATGGCTCGTCGCCGCCATCACGAACAGGATGACCAGCGCGGCCACGCCGAGGCTCTCGAACGGAAAACCGCCAAACGAAGCATAGCGGGGGTTCGAGGTCAGCAGGGAGACAAAGGCGTTGATACTGGAGAAACCATGATACCACAGGACGACAAGAGCCCCGTGCAGCAGCGCGACCAGAAAGCAGGCGACGCCGAGATGGCGCCGGTTGTACAGCAGCGGCAGGGCCCTGGGCGTCAGCCGGGCCAGCGGCCCGAGACAGAGGATTATCGTCAGCAGGCAGAATGATGCTGCGCCCGAGGCCCGGATCAGGATCTGTATTTCCGATGGCGACTGGCCGGGCGGCGCAGCCATCAGGCTGGCGCTGACATGCGCCGCAAGGAAAACGGCAAGGCCGAGCGCGAGGATGCCGTCATAAGCGCGCTTGAACGGCGTCCAGCCGATGACGGAATAGCCCGCCGCCATCAGCCTGCCCTGCCTTCAGCCCCGGCGGCTGCAACTCTCGCACTGCGCTCCTGCACGGCAGCGATCGTCACGCCCGCGAGTGCCAGCGCGAGCAGTGGCCACAGGATCTGATGCAGGGCGCGCTGGCGGCGTGTCATAGGCGGTCCTCCTGAGGCCGGATACCAATCAGCCGCAGCACGACCACCGGCCATAGCGCTGCCAGCCCCGGAAGGACCAGCAGCCGGACACGCAAGGGCATGCTTGCGGCTGATGGGGTCAACCGCCTGAGCCCGAAGGTGATCACGCCGAGTCCCACGACCAGGCCAAAGCCCATCCACGCGCCGAGCCCCAGCCAGATCAGCAAAGCCGTTTCTTCTGTCATCCTCGTCCCCGACAGTCCTGCAAAACGCCATCAGATTACGGGATCCGCTGCATCCGTCCAGCAGGCTCATCGGCTTGCCCGCCCGGCGCAGGGCCGGCCTCCCAGTATTCGTCTGCCAACCTGATCAGGGCCCCGGCCTCAGCCCGCCAGCGCCCATGCACAGCCCGGCTGACGTTGAAATACAATCGGTCATGGATCACCGCATAGACGCTGGGATCGCCCTTCACGCGCTTGTTACGGGCCATCGCGAATGCACACAGGCCGCCATATTGCGGCAGGTACCGCCCCGGCTGGTCCAGGAACAGGGCAAGGTTTTCCCTGCTGGCGAACCGGTAGCGGCGGCCATCATGGACGGCCTCGAACGCCGCCAGCCCGTCAACCGGTCCATCCTCGCTGAAATAGCTGACCGGATCATAGCTGAAGGCCAGGCGATCCCCCATGCCCATGCCGGGTGTATGCGCATGCAGGATCGTCATCGGGCTTGAGGACTCGGCAAGCCCGCCCGACGCGATCCAGGCGGCTGTCAGCGCCTTCGCCCGCGCGATCAGCTCGCGCCCCTTGGAAAAGTCGAAGGGCGAGACATCCAGCGGGCAGAGATGCGGCGTGATGTGCACCCTCGCGCGCCCGCCGATCAGTTCGAGGTCGCGCGCCATCTGGTTCGAGATCAGCAGCGTCAGGGCATGCAGCCCCCGCGCAATCGCTGCAGATGGCGGCGACTCCATCGAGCAGGCATACCCGGTCTGCAGTACGATGATCCGGTCAGCCCCCTTCTCGACCGCCGTCAGCAAGGGGGTATTGCCCGCAATCGCCCCGTCCATCAGCTCTCGCCCCATCACCTCGACAGGCGGGAAGGCAACAGGGATGGCGGCGCTCGCCAGCACGGCCTCTGCCGCCGGGCCGGAAGACAGGCTAACGGCTGCGCCGGACAGGTCCGTTCCGACCACGCTCACCGGCAGCTTCGCCTCCTCCAGCCGTGTGAACGGCAGGTGTGTCTCGACGATCCGGCGCAGGCCTGACGCCCCGAACAGGCTGCCCCGGCCGCGCAGGAAATCCAGCGCGCTCCCGAACGTGACCGGGAACACATCGCCCCGTTTCAGGCTGCACCAGATCGCCTCCAGCGCGGCCACGCCCTCGGCATCCGGCCGGCCCGCGAAATAGCACGCATTCAGCGCGCCGACCGAGGCGCCGACAACCAGGTCTGGACGCTCCCCCGCCGCAACAAGCTCGGCCAGGGCCCCGGCCTGGATGGCGCCGAGGCTTCCGCCCCCGGCAAAGACAAAAGCTGTTGGCATGACCGTCACTCGCAGGTTCTGCCGGATGCGCTAGCAAGTCCGGAGACGGGCACAAATCAACTGTGCGAGAGGGCGTGCGCGCAAGGCCTGCCGCCGCCGGCCTTATCCCCGCTTCCTAACGGAATCCGGCAAATGAAATCAGGCCCTTGGCCATAATCCATCCTGATTTATCCCCCTGCTCCGGGGCCGTGGTAATCTCTGTGTGATGACGACAGAGCCCGAAACCGATCCCTATAGCCGTGTCGAGGCCCTGGCCGGCCTCGTCCTGCCGGTCATCGCCCGGCTGATCGACGGGGCACGCACTGCTCTCTCCGGCGGCGGCGAGGCGGCTCTTGGCTCCCGGCTCGGCGGGCAGGTGCTGCGCCAGATGATCCTGCCGGCCGAGGCCCTGCTGCGGCGGATCATCCATTTCATGGCCCTCAGCGTGCCCTGGCCAGAGCCGGGCGCGCGCAAGCCACCCTCCTCCGGCTCCCTGCCGCCGGCCCGCCCTGACAGGGCGGCGCCCCCGCCCCGTCCGCCGCGTTTCCGCCTGACCGAGCCGATGGCGCGCCCCCGTCAGGCCCCGCTCGCCCTCGCGCGGATTTCCGTGCCCGGCCTCATCCCGCCTGCGGCCCCGGCGCCGCGGGCAGAGCCGGATCCGTCGAGGCTTCAGGCCCGGCTCATCCGCCGCCTTGAGGCGCTCAGCGCCGCCTTTGAAACGCCGGGCGCTGAGGCCGCCCGTCTCGTGCGGCGTCTGGCGCGCGAGGGCCGGCGCGCCCTGCGCCTGTCTTTCCTCAAGCCGCCGGGCCGCGCCTCGCGCCAGCTCGATCCCTATGAAACCGGCCTGCTGGACGAGCTCAACCGCGCGGTTTTCACAGCCGCGGGCACGGCGTTCCGCCCAGACACGTCCTGACGCAGGCCCCTGCAAACCAGATGACAGCCGCCGCGGCGCCGCCTAAACCGGCGCGATGGCCGGCTCCCTGAACATCCTTGCAGCCCAGCTCAACCCGGTTGTCGGTGACATTCCCGGCAATCTCGCCCTCGCGCGCGCCGCCCTCGCCGAGGCCCGCGCTGCGGGCGCGCAGCTCGTGGTGCTCCCGGAATTCTTCATCCTCGGCTACCCGGCTGAGGATCTCGTGCTGAAGCCGGCCGCCGTCGCGCGCGCGATGGCCGCTGTCGAAGCCCTGGCCGCGGAGACGGCCGGCGGCCCGGCAATCATCATCGGCACCCCCTGGGCCGAGAACGGCGCGCTTTACAATTCGGCCGCCCTGCTCAGCGATGGGCGCCTCGCCGGGCGCTATGACAAGCGCGAGCTGCCCAATTATGGCGTGTTCGACGAGAAGCGCCTGTTCCGCCCCGGCGACGGCCCGCCGGGCGTGTTCGAGATTGCCGGCGTGCCGGTCGGCGTCGCGATCTGCGAGGACATCTGGTATGAGGCCGTGCCCCGCGCCACGGCGGCCGCCGGCGCCCGCCTGCTGGTCGTGCCAAATGCCTCGCCCTGGCGCCGCTCGATCCAGGCCGAGCGCGCCCGCGCCTTCGCCGCCTGGGCCGATCTCGGCCTGCCTTACCTATTCGTCAACCAGGTCGGCGGGCAGGACGAGCTGGTCTTCGATGGCGCCTCCTTCGCCACCAATACGACGCATGCGGCGCGCTGCGGCCTTGTCGGCCAGTTCGAAACCGGCACCGCGCTCGTCACCTTCGATCCGTCTACGCATCAGTTCACCGGCCTCGGCAAGGGCTGCACGCCGGACCTTGAAGGCTGGGCGGCGGAATACCGCGCCGCCATGGTCGGCCTCGGCGATTATGTCACCAAGAACCGCTTTCCCGGCGTCGTGCTCGGCCTGTCGGGCGGGATCGATTCCGCGCTCACCGCCGCCATCGCCGCCGATGCTCTGGGTCCGGACAAGGTCTGGTGCGTGATGATGCCGTCCCGCTATACCAGCCGGGAAAGCCTCGAGGATGCCAAGGCCTGCGCCGAGGCGCTCGGCTGCCGCTATGACATCCTCCCGATCCAGCCCGGCGTCGCGGCGATGGACTCCATGCTCGCCCCGCTGTTCGAGGGCACCGAGCCCGGCATCACCGAGGAGAATATCCAGTCGCGCCTGCGCGGCCTGACCCTGATGGCGCTGTCCAACAAGTTCGGCCAGATGGTCGTCACCACCGGCAACAAGTCGGAAATGGCGGTCGGCTATGCCACGCTCTATGGCGATATGTGCGGCGGGTTCAATGCGCTGAAGGATTTCTACAAGACCGAGGTGTTTGCCCTTTCCCGCTGGCGCAATTCTGCGCGCCCGCGCGGCGGTCTTGCCCCGGGCGGTGAAGTGATCCCGGAACGGATCATCACCAAGCCGCCTTCCGCCGAGCTGCGCGCCGACCAGACCGACCAGGACTCCCTGCCGCCCTATGACGTGCTCGACGATATCCTGCGCGGCCTCGTCGATGCCGAGGAGGACGTCGCCACCATCGCCGCACGCGGGCATGACCCGGCCCTGGTCCGGCGCATCGAGCATCTCGTCTATGTCGCCGAATACAAGCGCCGGCAGGCCGCGCCCGGCATCAAGGCCGGCACCCGCAATTTCGGCCGCGACCGGCGCTATCCGATCACCAACCGTTTCCGCGACACGTAATGCAGGGCCGCCCTATTCGTCGAAGCCCTGCAGGCCCATCATGCGGACCTGCTCGACCTCTTCCGGCAGGATGTCGGATGCCTCGCGGAAGCCGGTGAAGGGCGAGGGCGCGATCCCCGGCGCATCGATGACCTCGTCATAGAGCAGCCAGGCATTCAGCCCGCCGAGGCAGCTGACCCGCACCCAGAGATGCTCCACCAGGTCGCGGCTGCCGATATCGGAAACCCCGCGCAACTCGCTCTCATTGATGTTGTATTCCTGGCCCTGATAGTCGAGCACCATGAACCCTTCGCCGAGATAGCGCCGGTAGATGAGCTGGTCGCCGCGGGCGAGGGCGAGGGTCTGCATTTCGAGGCTGCCGGCGCTCGCATATTCGATGCTGACATCCTCCGTGATGGTCAGTGGGAAAGTCTGGGTCGCGGCGAAGAATTCGAGCCCGTCGGCGCGCATGCGCTCGCGGTTCAGCATGTGGTAATTGGCCAGTTCCGGCAGCATGCAGGCGATATCCTGCGGGTCGGCCGGATTGGGCCGCGCCCGGCCCTGCACCCGCACGCCTGCATCCAGCACGGCAAAGCCCGGCGCATATTCGCCCGGCCAGCCCGGGTTGAGATACCAGCCCTCGCCATAGCCGGACAGGGCGCGGTAATCTTCCGCGCTGCGCGCCGGAATCACAGGCTCCTCGGGCAGGTCGATCGCGGCCTCTTCCGGGAAGCCTTCCACAGGAAGTGACGGCTCGCCGCCCTCGCGGCCGCAGCCTGCAAGCATCAGGGCCAAAGCGGCACCAGCAGCCAGGAACGTCCTCATGACCCTCTCCCCATAATGCCAATACGCCTTCCCACGCAAGAATAGCAAGAATGTGGCATCTCCGCTTGGCTTTTCGTGCAAGATGATGTCGATAGCGCGTTTTCCACCCGGAGCCGCCCCACAGCCATGGCCCCCCCGACTGTCCGATTCGCCCCCTCGCCCACAGGCCGGCTGCATGTCGGCAATGTCCGCACGGCCCTGATCAACTGGCTGTTCGCCCGCGCGCAGGGGGGCCGGTTCCTGCTGCGCATAGATGATACCGATACCGGACGCTCGACGGCCGAAAATGAAGAGGCGATTCGCGCCGACCTGACCTGGCTCGGCCTCGCCTGGGACGACACCTTCCGCCAGTCGGAGCGATTCGGCCTCTATGCCGGCGCCGCCGAAAGCCTGAAGGCGAAGGGCCTGCTCTATCCCTGCTATGAGACGGCCGAGGAACTCGACCGCAAGCGCAAGATCGCCCAGTCGCGCGGCCGCCCGCCGGTCTATGACCGCGCCGCGCTGGACCTCACCGAAGATGACCGCGCAGCCCTCGAAGCCGAAGGCCGCCGGCCGCATTGGCGCTTCCGTCTCTCCGGCGAGCGCGTCGAATGGGACGATCTCGTCCGCGGCGGGCAGGGCATCGACACATCCTCGGTTTCCGACCCGATCCTGGTGCGCGAGGATGGCAGCTATCTCTACACCCTGCCCTCGGTCGTCGATGATATCGAGGCCGGCATCACCCATGTCGTGCGCGGCGAGGACCATGTCACCAATTCCGGCGCGCAGATCGAGATCTTCCGCGCCCTTGGCGGCGAGGCCCCGGCGATGGCGCACACCCCGCTGCTGGTCGGGGCCGACGGCTCGGCGCTCGCCAAGCGCCTCGGCTCGCTCTCGATCGGCCAGCTGCGCGAGCAGGGCATCGAGCCGATCGCCATCGCCAGCTATCTCGCCAAGCTCGGCACCTCGGACAATATCGAACCGCGCGGCAGCCTCGATGAACTTGCCGCCGAATTCGCCTTCTCCAAGATCGGCCGCGCGCCGGCCCGGTTCGACCCGCGCGACCTGGAGGCCCTGAATGCGGCGGTGCTGAAAGCCCTGCCCTTCGCCGATGTGCGCGCGCGGCTTTCCGCGATTGATCCGCGGGCGGATGACGAGGCCTTCTGGCTGGCCGTGCGCGAGAACTGCGCCCGCCTCGAGGATGTCCGGCCGTGGGCGGAGATCGTGTTCGGCGCGGCCGAACCGGTGATCGAGGCCGAGGACCGCGATTACATCGCGCAAGCCGCCGCCGCACTGCCGGCCGGGCAGCTTGGCGCGGAGAGCTGGAGCGAATGGACCGGCGCCCTCAAATCCGCCAGCGGGCGCAAGGGCCGGGCCCTGTTCATGCCGCTTCGCAAGGCGCTGACCGGACGCGATCATGGCCCGGAAATGGCCGCGCTGCTGCCCCTGATCGGGCGCGAGAAGGTTCTGGAACGTCTCGGCGGCTGATACTCTGCCTGCTGAAATTCAGTCTGCTTCCACGAGCGTCACCAGCAGGTCGCCCTCGGCCACCTGTTGCCCGGCGGCGGCATGCACCGACTCGACCGTGCCGTCACGCGGGGCCGCAAGTGAATGCTCCATCTTCATCGCCTCCAGCACGGCCAGCGTCTCGCCGCGCTTCACGTCTGCGCCGGGCTTTGCCGTGACCGCGAGGACCTTGCCCGGCATCGGGGCCTTGACCGCATCACCGCCGAGCGCGGCTTCGGCATCGGCGCTGTATTGCGGCACATTGATGAGGAAGGTGTCCCCCTCCAGCGTGGCGGCATAGCGCCCCGGCGCCAGAGCGCGGATGAAGACCAGCGGCTGCTCACCGGCGCTACCGGCCTGCCAGCTTTCCGGCGCGGCGCCATTGACCGACAATACGATCTCGCGCCGGGGTGCGGCATTGAGGCGGAAGCCGTCCAGCCGGTCCCAGGGGCCGCCTGCCTGATCGCCTTCCAGCAGTCCGGACGCAACGGCTGAAAGCGCCGCCTGCCGGGTTTCCTCCGGCGCGGGCGCCAGCCTGTCGATGGCCTCGCCGATCCAGCCGACATGATGCGTCCCCTGACGGAACTCCTCCGAGGCGGCGCAGCGCCTCAGAAAGCCGGCATTGGACGGCACACCAGCAATCTGGGTGTAGCACAGGTCACGGATCAGGCGCTCGATGGCGGCCTCCCGTCTGTCTTCGCGGATGATCAGCTTGGCGATCAGGGAATCATACTGCGGCGGGATGCGATCCCCCGCTGCGAAACCGGAATCGAGGCGCAGCCAGCGCTCATCCGGCTCATCGATCAGGCTGAGGGCCAGGAGCTGCCCCGCCCCCGGACGGAACCCCTCGGCGGGGTCTTCGGCGCAGAGCCGCGCCTCGATGGCATGGCCTGAGAGGGTGATCGCCTCCTGCTGCATCGGCAGGGGCTCACCGCCCGCCACACGCAGCTGCCATTCGACCAGGTCGGTGCCGGTCACCATCTCGGTCACGGGATGTTCGACCTGCAGGCGCGTATTCATTTCAAGGAACCAGAAACTGTCCTCGGCCAGCGGCCTTGATCCGTCGACGATGAACTCGACCGTGCCGGCGCCCTGATAGCCGACCGCCCTGGCGAGCTTCACCGCCGCCCCGGTCATGGCGGCGCGCACCGCCTCCGGCATGCCCGGCGCGGGCGCCTCCTCGATCACCTTCTGGCGGCGGCGCTGGAGGGAGCAGTCGCGCTCATAGAGGTGGACGGCATGGCCATGGGCGTCGCCGAACACCTGCACCTCGATATGGCGGGGCCGCTCGACCAGCTTCTCCAGCATCACCCTTCCGTCGCCGAAGGCGCTTTCCGCCTCGCGCACCGCACTTTCGAGCGCTGCCTTCAGCTCGCCCGCCTTGGCGACCTCGCGGATGCCGCGTCCGCCGCCCCCGGCCACGGCCTTGATCAGCAGCGGATAGCCAATGGCCCTGGCCGCTTCCGTCAGGGTGCGGAGGTCCTGCTTCTCGCCGCGATAGCCGGGCAGCACCGGCACGCCCGCTTCCTCGGCGATGCGCTTCGCCTCGTCCTTCAGGCCGAGGGCGCGGATGGCCGAAGGCGGCGGGCCGACCCAGATCAGGCCGGCGGCAATGACCGCTTCGGCGAAGGCGGCATTCTCCGACAGGAAGCCATAGCCGGGATGGATGGCATCGGCCCCGGCCTGTTTCGCGGCGGCCAGCACGGCCTCGGCCCGCAGATAGCTCTCCGTGGCCGGCGCCGCGCCGATGGCGATGGCCTCATCGGCCTCACGCACATGCATCGCCCTGGCATCGGCATCGGAATAGACCGCGACGGTCGCGATGCCGAGGCGGCGGCAGGTGCGGAAGATCCGGCAGGCGATCTCACCCCGGTTGGCCACCAGCAGCTTTCGGATCTTCATTGGCCTTGTCTCCCCGGCCCCCATGGACAAGCGCCACGAGAACGAAACTGATGATCATCAGCAGATACCATGATCCGAGCTTGGATAAAGACACCATCCGCCAGCCCTCTTCCTGTCCGGGATAGGCCCAGGCGCGGGCAAAGGTGCCGAGATTCTCGGCAAACCAGATGAACAGGGCGACGAGCAGGAAGCCGATCACCAGCGGCATTGGCCGCCACGCCTCATCCGGGCGGAACCAGACGACGCAGCGGCCATAGAGAAGCACGGTGGCAGCGAACAGGCCGGGGCGGATGTCCACCGTCCAGTGATGGGCGAAGAAATTGACATAGATCGCCGCTGCCAGCAGGCCCTGCACCCAGAGCGGAGGGAAACGGTCGAAGCGGAAGGCGAAGATGCGCCAGACGCGGGCGAGATAGGAGCCGACGGCGGCATACATGAAGCCCGAGAACAAGGGCACCTCGCCGATGCGCAGCAGGCTCGGCTCCGGATAGATCCAGCTGCCGGCGGCGGTCTTGAACAGTTCCATGATGGTGCCGGCGACATGGAAGATGAGGATGA
>DAIRTA010000031.1:0-15710 GCA_036804125.1 Hyphomonas sp. | reverse complement strand
GGGCCGTCATGCAGGATGAAAGGCGGGCGGCCCTTTGCATCGGCGCGCAGCTTTTCGTAGAGGCCGAGTTCGTCCCAGCGCCTGATCCATTCCGGCTCCGCCTTGGGCAGGCCCCCGCGCATGGGAAACTCGGTTTTCGGCAGGAACAGCGTGTCGCGATAGTCGCGTGTCGTCTGGGACTCGGTCATGTCTCTGGTCATTCAGATGAGGGCAGCAAGCGGCACCGGTTGAAGGGTTGGGGCAAACGAACTTACCCGGCCACCGCTGAAGAAAAGGCTTCAGCCGGCGGCCGGGCCGCTAATTCGATAAATCGGGAGCGCCCGTGCCTGTTCCATGGCGCTGGCGGTTAGCATGACCGGCGGGGCGCTGTCACCCTGCGGCTGGGCCTTCGAGGCCGTCTGGGCCTACTGTTCAAGGAATTCAACAACTTGCGGGGCAATTGCCAGCAAATTCAGTAGATTGTCGGCAATGTTCTGGAACGTGACGCCGCCATCCAGGATCACATAGCGATGAATGGTAAGCTGGCCTTGCGCGTTCTCCTGAGCCGGGGCTGCATAAGTCGTCGTGGCCGCTGCCCAGCGTTGGTTCGCCTCATTGATGACTGCGAATTCCAAAGGGATATCAACGCTGTACATGACAGTCATCATCAGGCCCAAGCAGCCGGATTGCCCCTCCGTATCGCACGCCGTGCCGTATACAATGAATTCAAGGCCCTCCTCATTGCGCGCGGCGACAATCGGCACGTCATCCTGAACAAGCGCGGCCTGCACTTCGTAGTCCCAGCGCGTTAAGGTGGCTTCGATATCGGCAAGCTCGACTCTATCGACAATATGGTCACCTTGCGTATCGGCATGAGAGGCGAACGCACCAAACTGGGCGGCGAAAAGGCCCGCGAGGAGAGGCTTCAGCATGGGATGTTCCTTGACACTGTTTCCCAAAGGGTAAGGCAGATAGCGCACTTAGGTGAAGCCAGGACGTTCATGGCCCGCTATCGGCGCGCCCGCCGGAGGATTCAAGAATATTCCTGGCCTCGGCCGCATCGCGGTGCATCTGCTCGATCATCAGCTCGATGGAGCTGAATTTCAGCTCCGGCCGCAGAAAGGCGATCAGCTGAACTTCCAGGTGCCGGCCGTAGAGATCGCCCGAAAAGCCGAAAATGTGTGTCTCAAGGACCGGCTCGCGCAGCCCCGTGGTGGGCGTGCGCCCGAAATTCGCCACGCCGTGGCGCCATTCAGTTTCGCCCTCAATGCGGGCGCGCACGACATAGACGCCATGCTTCGGATGGATGAGTTCGCCCAGGTGAAGGTTAGCGGTCGGAAAACCGAGATTGCGGCCATTCCTTTCGCCGGATTCGACGATCCCATCTGCAATCCAGGGCGAGCCGAGAAGGTCCGCTGCAAGCTCGGGCTCGCCGGCCATGAGGGCCTGCCGGATCGCAGTAGAGGACGCCTTGGTGCCCTGGGAACCGACTTCCTCCACAATCGTTACGCCGAATCCGAGCGCGCGGCCCAGGCTGGCCAACCGCTGGGCATGCCCCATGCGCCCCCGCCCGAATCGGAAGTCGAAGCCGACAGATACATGTCCTGCACCTAACCCCTCGACGAGGACAGTGCGAACGAAACCCTCATCGGTCATGGCCGCCATTTCCCCATTGAAAGGCAACTCGAACACATTATTCGCCCCGCAGGCGAGTATCTCGGCATTCCTCCGCTCCGGCCGCATCAGGCGGAAAGGGGGATCGCCAGGCCGGAAATAGGCCCGGGGCGGCGGCTCAAACGTCGCAACGGAAAAAGCGCCGTCGCCCGCGATCCGCGCGGCCTCGAATACGGCCCGGTGACCAGCGTGGAGACCATCGAAATTTCCGAGAGCAATCGAGGCCCCACGTGCCGACTGAGGAAGTTCGCGATATTGCGCGAAGACCGCCATCACTTATCCCGGCTGGGCGCCACAACCTCAGCCTCGCCGCTGATGACGCGCTTGTCTTCAACGATGCACTCGACCTTCAGCCGCACCCGGTTGCCGCGGTCCTGCTTTTCGACAACTTCTGCGCGCACGGTAACTATGTCACCGATATGGACAGGCCGCTTGAAACGCATCGACAGGCCGACAAAAATCGCTCCCGGCCCGGGCAGGTTGTTACCCAGTATTCCGGATATGTAGCTTGCGGTCAGTGCACCATGGGCGATGCGGCGGCCAAAGATTGTCCCAGCGGCAAACTCATCCGACATATGCAGAGGGTTGAAATCACCTGACACCTCAGCGAAGCGCTGAATATCGTTTTCCGTAATCGTATGAACGGTCTCGTGAAACTGGCCGATCGCCAGGTCTTCATATTTGAAGCCGGTAAACTCAGTCATGAAGGCTCAAAACTCCTCATAATCTCTTGGGGTTACACGCGCCGGAAGCCCGCGTCACCAACAGAGTGCCCGCATGGCATAATTTGCCGGCTCGTCATACTCGGCAAACAGGCTGCGCACTTCGTTCTCGAAATCATCCCCGTGCTGACGCAGGCCAGTACCGATATAGAGACTTTCGAAACCTTGCAGGCGGGCGCCGCGCAGGTCCGTTGCCGGGCTGTCCCCGATACACAGGATCCGGTCTGGATGCTTCCGTAGCTGTGCAAGCCTCTCGATGGCTAGACGGTAAATCGGGGCGTATGGCTTACCCGGATAGATAACCGAGCCGCCCAAATCTTCATAGATTTCAGCCAACGCGCCGGCGCACCAATACAGCCGCCCGCCAACGCGCACCTGCTTGTCAGGGTTGGCGCAAAGCATGGGCAAGCCTTTATCGGCCGCTAGGCCCAGTTCCCGGCGATAATCCTCAGGCTGGTCATTCACCTGATCCCGCAGGCCTATGCACAAAAGCAGGTCAGCCTCCGGACCGTCCTCGAAGTCGAGATCCAGCCCCTCATAGAGAAACCGGTCGTGCTCCCAGCCTTCATCAGCACCAAGACGCCAGACTGACTGGTCCTGCCGCGCCATCAGTTCAGCACGTGTTGCGTCACCTGACGAAACACAGGCGTCAAATGCCGCTTCCGGAACGCCAAGCGGCTCGAAATACCGGATAACCTGCGCTTCCGGCACGGGCGCATTGGTAATCAGGCAGACCTGCCCGCCTTGTGCACGAAAAGTCGATAGCGCGCTGCAGGCTTCGTCGAACGCCCGGCGTCCATTGTGGATAACGCCCCAGACATCGCAGAGGATCGTATCATAGCCGCTCGCGATCTTGGCGAGGCCAGGAATGAAAAGCGGCTCTGTCATCTCGGCGCGAGGTAGGCCCAGCCGGGCCAGCGGTCAATTCCCGTAACCGCAGGCCGATGCCGGAAGCGGGTGAAGCGCCAACTGAATAGCCGTCGGTATCGACAGCTTGTGGGCGAGATAGCAGCCTTTCAGCTCCACGACGGCCCCGATACCGGTCTCATCTGATCGCGACGGCGCATACTCGCAGGACAGACGGTTGGCAGCGTGCAACCACGGATCCCCCAGCATGACGGTCAGCAAGAGATGGTTCGAGCCGGTGGGAATCTGTACCGCAGACAGCGGTGCAAGCAGCCCGAAACCACACTCGGCCGGAAGGGTGTAGGGCTGGCCGGAATCATAGGAAAGCTGCGTGTAGACTTCCGGCAGCAGGGTCAGGTCGAGCTTGACGACCGCTCCATCCTCCAGCCCTGCAAGAACCGGCTCGGGGAGGCCGGCTACAGCGGGATCGGGGAAGATACCGGAAACATGCACCACTTTTGGTCCCGGGGCATCCTTGGCGCGCTCGGCGGAGGCAGACATGCCACCCAGCCAAACGGCAGCCAAGCCAAGGACCAGATGCCTAAATCCCAGCATGCCTGTCACCTCCTTGAGCCTGTCTATTCCGAATTCAAGACGAATGGGGCGTCAAAATGGCAGCTCAGTTGAACTTGGACAGCCTCTCGATCAATTCAGGCGGCGGCGCAGTGTCTTCCATCAGTGAGGCCTTGATGGGGCGCGGAGATCCAAAGATGTGGCCTTGCCCGAACGGTATCTTGTAATCGACGATCTCGACAACGCTGGCCTCATCCTCGATTTTTTCGGCAATCAGCGTAACGCCATATCGCGAGAGTACGGCGCCAACCTCTCCTGCATCCAGGCGGCGATTTATCGAGGAGGTCGGTCTCGGCCCCTGGACATCGCGCAGCTGATCCATCAGCAGCGCGCCGTTCATTTTGACAAACCGCACGCCTGAATCCTGCAATCGCGGCAGATCGAAACCCAGAGTGGTGGCGTTATCGATGGAGAAGCGGAAGCCAAGCTCCGTCAGCTTTTTCATATTCGCGCGCATCTGCGGCGAGCGGGCTTCAAACCTGTCTGCACGCAATTCGAAGATGATGGCGCCTGCCAGGTCGCGATTGTCGTTCATGGTTTCGAGGAACATCTCGAACAGCGCAGGTTCCTCAAGTGACGCAGCGGCAATATTGCAGAACACGCCAACCCGGCGATCACGCTCAGCCAGCCGCCGCACGATCTGCACGCAGCGGAAGAGGGTCATGATATCGATTGGACCCATAACATTGGCACGCCGTGCGGCGTCCAGGAATTCGGCGGGCATGATCAGGGAGCCATCAGGGCGGCGCAATCGGGTAAATCCCTCATAGAAGGAGACACGGCGCTGCGGCAGCGAGACAATCGGCTGGAGATGCAGGTCGACGCGGCCATCATCTAGCGCGTTCTTTACGTCGCGCAGCACGGCATCCTCATGAGGGGCGACAGACCCACGGCTGGCCGTGTCCTCAAGACGTGCCTCGAAGCTGCGTGTCAGCCGGGCTATGAGGCTTTCCAGCTGCTTCATCTCACTGACAAGCGCGTCCCGCCGCTCGGTCAGCTCAATCTTGACCGTCTCCTCAACGACACCGACTTTCGCCGCCAGAACATCAACTCGCCGGTCCGTGTCGGTGACAGTTTTCTCGACAGCATTGATACGAGCCTCGATCGTCTTGCTCGACCGGCCTGCCCGGGCGAGGACGTGGATCTGCATCAGTATGGCGGCTGTAATGGCTCCGCTCGCAATCGATAGCGGCAGGCCAGCCGGCGTCAGTGTATAGAGGCCATAACCGGTGCCGCAGCCCGCTGCGAAATACAACAGGAACAGGAAGAACGTCATCGGCTCAGCACCCGGTAAAACCCCATCATTCTTAAAAATATGGCCGAATTGGTTAACGAAGTACGTGGATTTGAAACGATTTGCCCGGACCCGCAAGCGTCGGCAGTGGCCAGAGGGACACAAGCGTTGCCTGGCCGCCACAGTCAGTCGCGGATTTGCGGTGTTGGCCGGATAGAAGATGGAAAACGAAGCGCGATGCCATTAACACTTGACGTGTAGCCGCAAAGGCTGCCCCGATCTTCCTGGTCCGCGGCCCTGATTGGCCGGAGCGGGGGCGATCTCGGGGGAGACTGGGGTCCCTCCTCCGGGAAGGGGCCCCGTCGTTCCCTCCAAGATTAAGCATCAGTTGTAAAAGCCTGTCGCCCGGGGGTCCGGCTCAGGCACAATATCGTTCTGGATAAAGCCCAGGCCGTCGATCTCGACCCGCACGGTATCCCCTGCCCGAAGCCATTCTGGAGGATTATGACCAGCCCCGACCCCGGCAGGTGTTCCTGTGTAAATCACGTCGCCCGGCTGCAATGTGAAGGCTTTCGTTAGAAAGGCGATCTGATCCGGGATATCGTGCGTCATATCGCCAAGGCATGCCTGTTGCCGCAGCGCGCCGTTCACATAGGTCCGCAGCTCCGCAGCGCGAATGTCGCCAACCTCGCCAGGCGCGATCAGCGCCGGGCCAAAAACAGCATGGGTGTCGAAGCCCTTGCCCATGATCATGGTCGGGCTGGCGCGCTGCCAGTCCCGCACCGAGTAATCACAGCCGATGCAAAAGCCAGCAATGATTTCCATTGCCCGGTCGCGCGGGACATGCCGGCCAGCTCTGCCAATGACAGCGACGAGTTCTCCCTCATAGTCGAGTTGGTTCGAAACCTTCGGGAGATGAACCGGATCATAGGGGCCGTTCAGCGCGGACACTTGCTTGTTGAACCATTTCTGGGTGCCGGGATCGGTCTTCACAAAACTGACGCTTTCAGCAGCATGTGCCGCGTAGTTCACGGCTATGCCGAGGATCTTTCCGGGCCGTGCGACCGGTGCCAACAAGCTGACAGATGATGCTGGTATGTGCCCATCTGTAAGGGGTCCGGTCAGCGCCGCTGCAAAGTCCGTAGCGGCAACAGGGCGAATGTACTCGCCTTCAAGACGGCCGTACTGTTCCCCCTCAACTCCCATGAACCTTACAAGGCGCATCCGTTACCTTCCCGTCACACGCGCAAGAAAAACAACCTTTCCGAAGGGTCATGCCCGATTGAGCTACACGAGCCCCGCCGCTAGGACAATCAATCGTGTAGAGGAAGCAAGAAATGCCCCGAAGCGTACGTGCGCAGGAAAGCTCGATAGGTGAAGTCTTCGCGCCGGGCGAGTGCCTGCAGATGCCACATTACCAACGCAGCTATTCCTGGGGAGACAAAGAGGCGCTCGAACTGCTGAACGATATCCTTGAAGCGGTCGAGGAGAACACGGCCCACTTCATTGGGGCCATTGTTCTTATCGAGGGCGAGTCGCCCGGTGTACTTGAAATCGTCGATGGGCAGCAAAGACTGACGACGCTGACGATCCTGTTCTGTGTCCTCCGCGATCTTGAAACAGATCCGGACGAGGCTGCCAAAATTCATACTTTCATTGCCGATCCCCATCGCCCGATGCTGGGAGAGGGGCCCAGCTGGCGCCTGTCATTGAACTATGTTGATGGCGCATTCTTCCGTGACGGGATCCAGGAACAGGGCGCAACCCTGCAACTCGACAGGCATGTCCCGGTCGACAAGGACGAGCGGGAAAGCCAGGCCCGAATGATCACCAATGCCGCAGCCTTCAAGCGTATTCTGGAGACGTTTCCGATTGAACGCAGGCGAGCAATCGCCCAGGCAGCGGCTGAGCGGTGTGAGCTGGTGCGCGTGATCGTGCAGGACAGGGATCAGGGCTTCAAGGTGTTCCGTGTCCTGAACACGAGAGGCAAGGAGCCTGACGCCCACGATATCATCAAGACCGAGGTCTTCCAGCGTGCCAAGCTATCCATGGCGGACGCAAACAGGTATGCCGAACTCTGGGCTGAGCACGAAACAGCCCTCGGAGGCGCCGCCTTCGATGATCTGTTGCGCCAGATTCGCATGATTTATGGAGGCAATACGCGCGGTGACCTGCTTTCGGGTTTCCAGCGCGGGGTCCTCTCACGTATTGATGCGCGGCGCTTTCTGGACGAAACGCTCCCGACCTATGTCAGTGCTTACCGGGTGCTAGAAACGGCCCAGCTGCCCCAATCTGCCGGGTCGGATATCGTCGCTGACAAGCTGAACCAGATGCGCGCTCTTGAGCAGCAGAACTGGCGCGCGCCGGCATTGCTGTTCCTGGCCGAGCGCGGGGCCGACGATCCCAACGCACCGGAATTCTTTATTCGCCTCGAGCGGCTTGCCTATGTCCTGATGCTGCTTGTCCACGATCGCGAGCAACGTATCCGCCGGTTGTCGCGTGTGGTCGAAGCGGCCCGTAACGACCGTCAGCTTTTTGCCTCACATGGACCCTTCACTATAGCGCGCGACGAGGGGCGCCGCGCGCGCGAGCGCCTTCTCGGCCGGTTCGCAACCTATGGCCAGCGGCGAGCGATAGCCCTTCGTCTCAACGCCGCCCTTGCAGGAGGGCGGACTATACCGCCTGAGTCCGATGCGACAGTCGAGCACGTCCTGCCACGCAACCCGCCCGAGGACAGCCACTGGATGATTACCTGGCCGGATGCTGTCCGGCGCCGGGAGCAGTGCGACACAATCGGGAACTATGTTCTGCTCACCAACAAGGTCAATCAGAAGGCCGACAGGCTAGACTACCGGGCCAAGAAAGAGATTTATTTCAATGGTGGGGGTGGCCAGGAGTTCGCCCTGACCCGCGACCTGATGCAACAGGATGCCTGGACACCGGAGGTCGTACGCAAACGCACTGAGACACTTGCCAGCATCCTTGCAGAAAGCTGGAAGCTATAGCCAATACAGGCTGAGTTCCCCTGGCTTCACTCCACGATACCCCTAGGCGCTTCGCAGGAGACACTTTAGCGTGGTGTGCAATCAGTTCTGCATGGAAGGGGGGCGTCATGAGCCTGTTCGATCTCTCAGGTAAATCGGCCATCATAACGGGCTCATCGCGCGGTATAGGGAAAGCAATTGCACAAACCTTCGCCGCACACGGCGCCCGCGTGACGATATCGTCCAGAAAGCCAGAGCCCTGTGAAGAGGTGGCGGCAGAAATCAACGCGCATCATGGCGAAGGCACCGCGATCTCCGTTCCGGCGAACATATCCTCGAAAGAAGACCTTGAAGCCCTCGTGCATGAAACGAACGCAGCCTTCGGCAAGATTGACATCGTGGTCTGTAACGCCGCGTCCAATCCCTATTACGGTCCGATGGCAGGGATCACCGACGAGGCATTCACCAAGATCCTTCAGAACAACATCATCTCGAACCATTGGCTGGTCCAGATGGTCGCGCCGCAGATGAAAGAGCGCAAGGACGGAGCCATCATAATTGTCTCGTCAATCGGGGGGCTGCGGGGCACACCGATCATTGGCGCATACAACATTTCAAAAGCGGCGGACTTCCAGCTAGCAAGGAACCTTGCGACCGAATTCGGCCAAGACAATATCCGTGTAAACTGCATTGCGCCTGGCCTGATCAGGACTGACTTCGCCCGCGCTCTCTGGGAAAACCCGGAAACCCTGAAACGGGCTCTCGCTGGCACGCCGATGAAGCGGATAGGGGAACCGGAAGAGATTGCCGGCGCCGCCGTTTATCTGGCTTCAAAGGCTGGTGCCTACATGACCGGTCAGATGATGGTCGTCGATGGCGGGGCGACCATAACCTGATGCGGACCGAACTATCCGCCCAGCAGCAGGCCTTTTTTGAGCACCTGCGCTCCGGCAAATGGGAGTTGCCTAACGGCATTCGGAATCTCGGCATCCGTCCGCAGGACTGGCTCAAGGATGTCTCATACGGCCGCGTGCGCTATGAATGGCCGAATGACGGCAGCCGTGACATCCAGCCCGGCCGGGTTTTCGGTGGCTGGGTGGCGGGTCTGTCCGATCACATCGTTTCGATGACAATGGCCAGCGCTCTCGAGGAAGGCGAATGGTTCACGACGATGGAACTCCAGACGCGCATACTGCGGCCAGTCCCAAATGGCCTGATTACGGTCGAAGGCCGCCTTGTCAGCCGCGGGCGGACCACCGGACTCGTAGAGGCAGACTGGTTTGATGCCGCCCGCCGGCATCTCGTGCGCGTCACATCCGCCAAGGCCATCCGAGAAATGTCGGAGCTTCGGGGCTGAGGATAAGGTGGCTGCTTCAGGGTAGCAGCAAACAGGCATCGCCATAGGAATAGAAGCGGTACTTCTCGCGGATGGCGTGGGCATACGCAGCCTGCATCACGGCTGTTCCCATGAGCGCGCAGACCAGCATGAAGAGGCTCGAGCCCGGCAGGTGAAAGTTCGTTATGAGCGCATCCGTTGCGCGAATGGCATCACCGGGTTTGATGAAGATTTCCGTTGGCCCGGTAGCCGCTCTCAGCCGACCGGCGCTATCTGCGCAGCTCTCCAGTGTCCGCATGGCTGTCGTCCCGACCGGAATGATCCGGCCGCCTTGCGCCCTAGCACTGTTGAGGCGATCGGCCACCTCCGGCGTCAGCCGCCGCCATTCCCGATGCAGGCGATTGCCGCGAAGCTGCTCATCGCCAAGGGGTTTGAAAGTGCCAAGGCCGACATGCAATCGCACGATCTCCCGGCCAACTCCAGCTTCGGCGAGACGCGTCAGCAAGCGTCCCGTGAAATGCAGGCCTGCCGTGGGCGCGGCAACGCTGGCCGCATCTTCCCCGGCGAAGCAAGTCTGATAGGTCTCGCGATCAGCCTCATCAGCAGGCCTGCGCCGGGCGATGTAGGGAGGCAGCGGCATAGCGCCATATTGGTCCAGTGCCTGGGCGAGTTCACTTCCGGAAAGGCTGAGACGCAGGACGGTCTCACCGCCCTGCAGGATTTCGCCGGCCTCAGCTGTAAATCCTTCCGCAATCTGGATGATATCGCCCGTCCTCACACGGCGACCGGGACGCAACAGCGCCAGCCAGTAATCGCCATCCAGCCGCTCGACCAGGTTAAGGTCAATCCGTACATCCTGACCGAAATCGTCGCGGGCCGCACGCATGCCCTGCAGAGCTGCCGGAAGCACACGGGTATCGTTGAAAACGAGGGTGTCACTCTTTTCGAGCCATGACGGCAGGTCAAGAACGACCGCATCGGCAATTCGTCCATCACCATGCACAATCAGCAGGCGTGAGTGATCTCGCGGAGTGACCGGCCGGAGCGCTATCAGCTCGTCGGGGAGATCAAACTGGAAAGCTGCCAGATCCATCCGGCTGCGCCCTCAGGGTCTACGGCTCCACAATTGCTGGCACACCCGACAGATCGCATATGTGAGGCTCGCCGAGGTGAGCGAGCGCCGCAGCGAATTGCGGTGTGTCCGTCCGGAGCACCCATGCGCGCGGCCGGTCGCCCGATGGCAAGTCAGCCGCAATCCGGGCGGAGGTCAGGACGTCCGGATTCGTCACTGTTCCGTTCGCTTCGGCAGGGCCTGTCTTTATGGCAAGCACAACATCCTGGCCTGCAATCACACGGCCCCAAGCGGTATACTGCCGGTCGAGATGGGGCGAATGAGCGCGCATCAGAAAAAACTGCGAGTTAGCGGAATCCGGATTACTGGTCCGGGCCGTCGAAACAACACCCTGACAGTGAGGGATCGCACTTTCGACAAGTCCGTCGGCCGACATTTCTGCAAAAAAGGAAGCCTGGGTAAGAATGGGAAAGCCACCGATATAACCATGCTTGGCGCTATCCTCGGGGCCAATGGCTGCTTCAAGGGGCATGGCTGCGACATCACGCCGGAATGTGAATTCGCCGGGGATATCCGGCAGTCCTGACTCCCGGCCCTTGAGCGCAAAGATATCACCGCCCTGAGCCATGAAACCGTCGATGACCCGATGGAAAACAGTACCGTCAAAATCGCCGGAGCGAATAATTGCGGCGAACTGCTGATAATGCTTAGGGGCAACCGCGGGAAAGGCTTCAATCAGGATACGCCCCTTGTTGGTCTCGAAAATGAACAGGTGAGCGGGATCCACCTCACGCCATGTCTCAGTGTCTGCAGATGGCTGAGGGTCTTCGCCCTTCAGTGCGGTCCAGTTTCCCTGTGACTCAGCCTCGGCGCAGGCCGGAAGGGTCAGGCCCGTCAGCACGAGGGCGGATAGAAGAGCGCGCATTGTCATCGCTTGAACTTCTCCAGCAGAGCTAGCTTGATATCGGGCGAGACGAAGGGGGCGATATCGCCGCCGAGACTCGCAATCTCCTTGACCAGTCGGGACGCTACTGCCTGGTGGCGAACATCCGCCATCAGGAACACGGTTTCAATATTCGGATTCAGCTGCTCGTTCATGGCTGTCATCTGAAATTCGTATTCAAAGTCCTGCACGGCCCGAAGCCCGCGCACGATGATCTGTGCTCCGCAAGCTTCTGCGAACTTCATGAGAAGCCCATGCATGGGCAGAACCTTGACGTCCGCAAGATTGGGACCGTTGTCGAGGCGCCTCACTTCATTCTCAACCATCCGGACACGTTCCTCCAGGCTGAAAAGCGGCTTCTTGGCCTCGTTGATCGCCACACCTATGACCAGAGTGTCAACCAGCTTCATCGCACGGCTGAAGATATCAACATGGCCATTAGTCGGCGGGTCGAACGTCCCCGGGTAAAGCCCTATGCGGTGCACGGCCGCCCTCCCTTAGTATTGGGCAGCCTGCCGCCTCATGCGACAGGTCATCCGCCCTCACCGACATCCATACTGGCTTCGCCATTCTCGGCAAGGCGTGCAACCGAAACGACGCGCTCTCCAGCACCCGTCCGGAGTATCCATACCCCAGCAGTTGAACGCCCGGCGATCCTGATCTGATCCACTGGTGTACGGATCAGCTGGCCACTATCGGTTACCAGCATCACTTCATCCCCTTCAGCGGCAGGAAAGGATTGTGCGACCCGTTTGACGGGCCCGTTCTTCTTGTCCTTTCCCCAGATGTTCTGGGCCACAAGACCTTTGCCTCCGCGTCCGGTTACGCGGTAATCATAGGCAGAGGAGCGCTTGCCCATACCGTCATCCGCGATAGTGAGTACAAACTCCTCAGCAGCCCCCAATTCCGCAATCCGCTCGGCCGAGAGGGCTGTCTCGCCTACGGGTTCGTCATCATCCTCGGAGACTTCCTCATCCTCGCCCGTAGCAGCTCGCCGCATCGCCGAAGCGTGGCGGAGATAGGCTTTGGCTTCTTCGTTGGTCACATCGACATGACGGAGAATACCCATCGAGATGACTTCATCGCCCTCAACAATGCGGATGCCGCGGACACCGCTCGAATCACGGCCCGCAAAGACTCTGACATCCGTTGCCGGGAAGCGTATGCATTGCCCCAGAGCCGTGGTCAGAAGGATGTCATCGCGCCCCGTACAGATCTGGACCGAGACGATCCCGTCACCGGCATCCGGCTTCATGGCAATCTTGCCGGATCGGTTGACGCGGGTGAAATCGGAAAGACGGTTGCGGCGGACGTTCCCCATGCGTGTTGCAAACATGACATCCAGTTCCGCGCGTGACGCTTCGGAGTCGGGAAGCGGCATGACGCTTTCAATGCGCTCCCCGGCACCCAGTGGGAAGATGTTGACAAGCGCCTTTCCGCGAGAGGACGGCCCGCCGGCAGGCAGCCGCCACACTTTCTCCTTGTAGACCATGCCTGCGGAAGAAAAGAATAATATCTCCGTGTGAGTGGTCGCGCTGAAAAGGTTGACGACGAAATCCTCATCCTTCATCCCCATTCCGGAACGTCCCTTGCCTCCCCTGTTCTGTGTACGGTAGGCCGTCAGCGCTGTCCGCTTCACATATCCGCCATGGGTAACGGTGACGACCATGTCCTCGACCTCGATGAGGTCCTCATCATCCATGTCGACACCGCCTTCCAGGAACTGAGAGCGGCGGGGCACGGTAAATTTATCTCTTACTTCGATCAGCTCTGACCGGATGATATCGAGAATGCGCTGCCGCGACCGAAGAATGTCGAGATAGTCGGCAATCTTTTCCGCAAGGCCCTTGGCTTCATTACCGATTTCGTCCCTTCCCAATCCGGTAAGACGATGCAGAGGGAGGTTGAGGATGGCGCGCGCCTGCTCATCTGACAGGTAGATGGTTCCATCTTCCGTCCCGCGCCGGGTACGGCGGTCTGCGATCAAATCAATCAGCGGGCCCATGTCCTGTTGCGGCCAGGCCTTGTCGAGCAACCGCTCACGTGCAGTCTGCGGATCAGGTGATGTCCTGATGATACGGATGACCTCATCAATATTGGCCACGGCGAGCGCGAGGCCGACAAGCACATGCGCCCGGTCGCGAGCCTTTCCCAGCTCGTGTTTCGTCCGCCGAATGACGACCTCCTCTCGGAAGGTCATGAAGCATTCGAGAACCTTGCGCAGATTCATCAGCTCTGGCCGGCCGCCATTCAGGGCCAGCATGTTGACCCCGAAGGATGTTTGCATCTGGCTGAACCGATACAGCTGATTCAGAACAACGTCCGGGCTCGCATCGCGCTTGACCTCAATCACGACCCGAATGCCGTTGCGGTCAGATTCGTCGCGCAGGTCTGCAATTCCCTCGACTTTCTTCTCGCGAACAAGCTCTGCAATTCGGGTGATCATCGCCGCCTTGTTGACCTGATACGGGATCTCGGTGACGATGATGGCTTCGCGGCCTGACCTTGTAGATTCTATCTCGGTCCTTGCGCGGATGATGACCGATCCGCGACCCGTCATCAGTGCTTTTCTACTGCCTGACTGGCCCATGATGAGGCCGCCAGTTGGAAAGTCCGGCCCCGGAACGATATCCAGTAGTGCGTCGTCAGTTATCGCCGGATCATCTATCAAGGCAAGGGTTGCATCGATCACCTCACCCAGATTGTGCGGCGGGATGTTGGTTGCCATGCCGACAGCGATGCCGCCGCCGCCATTGACCAGGAGGTTTGGGAACCGGGCCGGCAAGACCACCGGCTCCTTTTCCTTACCGTCATAATTATCCTGGAAGTCGACAGTATCCTTGTCGATATCGGCGAGGAGATAGGTCGCCTCCTTGGTCATCCGGCTTTCGGTGTAACGCATCGCGGCCGGCGGATCGTTGTCGATCGAGCCGAAATTGCCCTGTCCATCCACGAGAAGCACGCCCATCGAGAAGGGCTGCGCCATGCGCACCAGCGCGTCATACACAGCCGAGTCACCATGCGGATGGTACTTACCGATGACATCACCGACGATCCGGGCTGACTTCGAATAAGGTTTGTCGGGTGTGTTGCCCCCCTCATTCATTGCAAAGAGGATGCGCCGGTGCACAGGCTTCAGCCCGTCGCGAACATCCGGCAGCGCCCGGCTCACGATCACGCTCATCGCATAATCGAGATAGGAGGATTTCAGCTCCGTCTCGATCGAGATCGGCTCGATACCGTCCGGATGCGGGGGCATGCCGCCGCCATTTTCCGGGGTTTCCGGCTCGTCCGGAGGGGTGGTCGGATCGCTCATGGAAAGGCCTTCTGGATCGGTCTGGCGGAGGGGCGGCGGGCCGCTTCGAATCGCCGGATTTTCTGGGCAAACACTAGCAGCCGCGCCCGCCCGCCGCTACTGTCGAGGTGCCATTATTTGCAGTCATTTCCGGGCACTCGACCCGGCGCTCACCCCCTCGCCTGTGGAGGCCAATATGCAGAAATCATTGAAGTTTCACCCCAGCCGCCGGGAGGCCTGCCTCGGCCTTGGCGCGGCCCTTGCGGCAGCCGCCTGCGCCGCTCCGGAAAGCGCGGCTTCGGCCAGCACGGAATCAGCGACGAAAAGTTGGTTGATGGGAGACCCGCTGCCTTTCCCGGTGCAGGAAATCTATCCCTGCCTGCATAACGGCGCGATCCACCTGGCGGGCGGCTTTATCGCTGAGGACGGCCGGATTACCGGGCCCACCGCCACCCATCACACCTGGCGCCCGAATGGCCGGGGCTGGCAGGCCGGCCCGGCCCTGCCGGTCGCGCGCCACCATCCGCACCTGATCAGCTTTGCCGGGCGCCTGTTCGTCATCGGCGGCTTTGAATCGCCCTCAACGGAGGCCATCTGGGTGGCACAGTCCACAGGCTGGATGCTGGATGAGGCGGCCGGCATCTGGGAAGCGGCGCCGGAATTGCCCGCCCGGAGCGCCGAGGCGGTGCTGCTCGTCGGCGGCACGGGGCTAATGCATTTTGTCGGCGGGCGCTCGCCGGCCGGCAATCGCAATCGTGGATGGGAAGACCAGACCGACCAGACGCACCATTTCGTGCTCGATGCGCCGGATGGGCAATGGGGCGAAGCGGCGCCCTGCCCGACGGCGCGCAATTCTGGCTCCGGCGCGGTCATCAATGGCCGTCTGCACATCGTTGGCGGGCGCAGCGTGGCCGATGGCAATACCGCCGTCCATGAAGTCTACGACCCGGCCGAGGACCGCTGGCGCACCGCCGCCCCGATGCCGCAGGCAC
>DAIRTA010000030.1:0-15873 GCA_036804125.1 Hyphomonas sp. | reverse complement strand
TTGCGGCCAGATGCTGCGGATGAAGATGGGCCAGGGACCCCTTGCCGACCTTGCCGATCCCCCGCGGTGTGCGGCATGCATCGATGATGAAAGCTTCGGCCATGGCTATGCCTCCCGTCTGGACACGCCTGCTTTTAGGCCGGGCTGGTTACATGCGGAAGCCGTGACGTGGCGGGAAGTCCCGGCCTGAGGCCCCGTCAGACCCGGGTCAGGAAGACATGCATGTTGTCATTGGTCAGGCGGGTCAGGGTGTTGCGCAGATCCAGACGGAAGCCGGTGGCTTCAGCGAGACCCCGCAGGCTGCTTACATCGAAATAGTTGAGATGGTCGGGAAAGCGGAAGCCGCACCACTCCACGCCCCGCACTTTCCGGTTGATTGTCCCGAAATTCGGCACCTTGACATAAATCACGCCGCCGCTGCGAAGCTTGCTGTGACAGGCTTCGAGCACCTCGCGCGGGCGGGCCTCGTGTTCAAGGTAGGAGCGCATGATCATGCCGTCGAAAAAGCCGTCCTCGAAGGCTGCGAGCCCTTCGAGCGCCGGGGCGTGAATGGCGCGGCCTCCGCGCTCGGACATGATCCGGTCTGCGATCTCTGCCGCGTCCTTTTCGATTTCGATGCCATAGGGGGTGTAGCGTTCGGGAATGTTGTTGAGCGGGCCGCAGCCGACATCCAGCACGCGGCCTTCGGGGACGCGCTCGGTGATGTAGGCCCATTCATCGTCGCGCGCGATATGCAGGCGCCACCGGGTCTTCTCGTCGAGCCAGCTGACAATCGGCTGCTTTTCCTTCCGGCGTTTCTTCTCTTTTGCGAACTGTTTCGTCCAGGCGAGATCCTCAGAGAGGGCCGCATAGACAGGGGCCTCGCTGAGGAAGACGAGGCCGCAATCGGCGCACCTGACTGTTGCCCAGCTTGGGTGGGAGTATTGGGGCAGCGACAGCGGTGGCCTTTCGGACGCACAGGCCGGGCAGGTCCTGGTTTCGCGGTCGACTACCGTCATCTGCATCTTGAGACCCCCTGACCGCTTTTGCGGTGTGACTGGCGATTATGTAGTATAGTGCGACTGTCAGCGTGCGCCATGCCCGGCCGCTGGCCCGTCAGGGCGCGCGTTTCTCATCCCCGTCATGGCCATTCCAGAAACGCTTGATGCGCCCGAGAAAGCCTTCGCTTTCGGGATGACAATCGGCGCCGGAGCATTCACAGAACTGGCGCAGCAGCTCTTTCTGGCGGGCCGTCAGGTTCTGGGGGGTCTCGACGAACATCTCCACATAGAGGTCGCCGGTCTGTGCGTTCGCGCGCACGCTCGGCATGCCTTTTCCGCGCAGGCGCAGCTTTCGCCCCGTCTGGGCGCCTTCGGGGATAGCCACCCGGGCGCGCCCGCCATCGATAGTCGGGATTTCGATCTCGCCGCCCAGTGCAGCGGTCGCCATCGGCACCGGCGCCCGGCAGTAGAGGTTCGGGCCGTCACGCTCGAAGATGTCATGCGGCACGACATCGACAAAGATGTACAGGTCGCCCTTGGGGCCGCCGGCCGTGCCGGCTTCACCCTCGCCGGCGAGACGGATACGCATGCCGCTCTCGACGCCGGCCGGGATGCGCACGGCGATCTTGCGTTCTTCCCTGACTTCGCCCCGTCCGCCGCACGTCTTGCACGGCTTGCGGATCACGGTGCCGCGGCCCTGGCAGATATGACAGGTGCGCTCCATGGTGAAGAAGCCCTGCTGGGCGCGCACGCGGCCGTGGCCGGCGCAGGTCTCGCAGGTTTCCGGCTGGGTGCCGGGTGCCGCGCCTGTAGCGTCGCAGGTGTTGCAGGCGACCGGTTGCGGAACGTGAATGGTTTCTTCCTTGCCGCCATACGCCTCTTCAAGCGTGATCTCGAGATCGTAGCGCAGATCGGCCCCGCGCTGGGGGCCGCCGCGGCGGCGGGCGCCGCCAAAGACCTGGCTGAAGATGTCCTGGAAGATGTCCTCCGGGTTGACGCCGTGTCCGAAGGGGTGGCCGCCATGGCCATTCTCGAATGCGCCATGCCCATACCGGTCATAGGCGGCGCGCTTGTCGGGATCAGAAAGAACGGCGTAGGCCTCGCCAACTTCCTTGAATTGCGCCTCGGCGCCCGGATCGCCGGGATTCTGGTCCGGATGGTATTTGAGGGCGAGTTTTCGATAGGCCGACTTCAGGGCGCGCTCATCCGCGCTGCGATCAACGCCCAGGATTTCATAATAATCGCGCTTTGCCATAGGCCCGTGTCCGGAGTCAGCCATCCGCCATATTGTCCACCATTTGGGGCGGTCCGGTCAGCCCTGCAAGGGAGTCTGTGCGCCGGATTGCCGGCCTGTCAGGTTCCGGTGGCCGGAAAGCGGGTTAAGGCCCGCTCAACCACCACCGCGCCCGAGGCCTGAATTTCCTTGACGGCCAGCCCGCGCTCCGCGGTGCCATCGGGCCGGAACCGGAACAGGCCGGTGACCCCGACAAATCCGGCCGGGTCCGTCACGCCGCCATAGGAAAGGTTGTTTTCCCCGGCAAGGCTGATCGCAACCGAGGCGGCATCATAGGCGACCGCGGCCAGGTCTGTCGGCGTGCGGCCATAAATCCGCTGATAGCTTTGCTGGAACAGCAGCATCCTGTCGGGATCGGGCACAGGATAGAGGGCGCCCGCCAGGGCCGGTTCGCGCCAGATCGTGGCATCCTCCCAAAGGCTGGTTCCGAGGAAGAACGCGCGCGTCGGGTCAACGCCGTTGACAACGAGCAGCGGAGCCAGCGCCAGAAGGTTCACCCCGCGCTCCGGCATCAGGACGGCAACCGACCGGTCGCGGCCGCTGGATGCAGACTGCATCGCAGCCGCAGCGCTGCGGGCCGCCTCTGACGGGCTTGTCGAGGGCTCGTAGAAAAAGCTTCCGGCGAACAGCCAGCCATTGCGGTCCGCCTGCGTGCGCATTGCGCGCTCCACCTGGCGGCCATATCCGGAGTCCGGCCCGAGGAAGACGAAACTGCGTGCGCCCTTTCCTGCAGCATGGCTCATGATGCGGCGCACTTCTTCCTCGGGAAGAATGGACGACAGGAAAACTCCCCCGCCGGCTGCGTCGCGGTCATTCGAGAACGCGATGACGGGCAGGGCGGCGCGCTGGGCTGCCATGCGCACACTGCCGACATTCGCGCCGAACAGCGGACCGAGCACGATATCGGCACCCTCGGCGATCGCTTCATCCGCTCGCGCCTCGGCTGTCGAAGCCCGCCCTGCCGTGTCGAGCGGCATGATCAGGAAATCATCGTTGGCGTTCTCGAACAAAGCGAGCTCGACGCCGGCCAGCATGTTCTCCGCTTCAGCCCGGACCTGGGCGTTCGGATGGGAGAAGGGCAGGAGCACGGCTGCCCGCTTGATATCGCGACCGCGCATGAAGGCCGGAGTCAGGCCGCCATCATCGGCGAATTCGAGATAGGCTTCATCCTCCGTTTCCTCGCCGATGATGCGCTCTCCGGTGACTGGATCGACCCGCGGCTGGCCGGTACCGATCGAGACCGGGGGGCGGGCCGGCGCGGTTGCGCAGGCGGCAGCGAAGAGTGCGACCACCAAGACAAGGCTTGGCGTGCGAAGGGTCCTGAGCAATGGTTCCAGCAATGTCCTCTCCTGATCCGTCTCGTCCGGCGCGCCGCAAGGGTCGTATTCCCGCCACGGGCGACCTTAAGGAAGCCCCTCAGCCGGGGCAACTGCGTCCTGCACTGGCGCCGGGCCTTTACGTCGTCTCCACGCCGATCGGCAATCTGCGGGACATGACGCTGCGCGCCATTGACGTGCTGGGCGCCGCCGATGAGGTGCTGGCCGAAGATACGCGCGTGGCCGCGAAGCTCCTTTCAGCGCACGGGCTTAAAGTCCGGCTGAGCCCCTACCATGACCATAATGGGGCGGAACGGCGGCCCGGCCTGATCGCCAGACTTTCGGAAGGCGCCCGCCTCGCGCTGATCTCGGATGCAGGGACGCCGCTCATCTCCGATCCCGGCTGGAAGCTGGTCCATGAGGCGCTGGAAGCGGGCATCCGCGTCTGGCCTGTTCCGGGCCCCTCGGCCCTGCTCGCGGCGCTGGTTGCCAGTGGCCTGCCAAGTGACCGCTTCTTCTTCGGCGGTTTCCTGCCCCCGAAGAGCCATGCCCGCCGGGAGGCACTCTCCGGCCTCAGCACCATTCCGGCCACGCTGATCTTCTATGAGTCTGCGGCACGCCTGGCTGCCTGCCTCGCCGACATGGCGGCTGTGCTGGGCCCGCGAGAGGCGGCCATTGTGCGGGAAATTACCAAGCGTTTCGAGGAGACGCGCCGCGCAAGCCTGGCAACACTCGCGGCCCATTACGCAGAGACCGGTCCGCCCAAGGGCGAGATCGTGATCGTGATCGGGCCGCCCGCGCCTGAGACGGCCCTGCCGGGAGAGCTTGATGCCGCCCTGCTCGCAGCGCTGCAGACCGAATCCCTGAAGGGCGCGGCCGAGGCGGTATCACAGGCCCTCGGCCTGCCGCGCCGGGAGGTCTATCAGCGCGCCTTGCAGCTCAAGGCCGGGCAGGACGGCGATGGCTGACCCGCGCCGCCGCCAGGCCGAGGTCCGGGGACGGCGCGCAGAACGCATCGCGGCCATGTGGCTGCGCCTGAAGGGCTACACCCTCCTCGACCGCCGGGTCCGCACGGCCTATGGCGAGATCGACCTTGTCGCGCGGCAGGGGCGGGTGATCGTGTTCGTCGAGGTCAAGGCCCGGCCGCGCCTTGCGGATGCGCTGGAGGCTGTCGCTCCCAGCGGCTGGCTGCGCATCGCCCGCGCGGCAGAGGCCTGGCGCGGGGCCCGCCCGCAATACGGCGATCATGGCTGGCGCTATGACCTGATCGCGCTGGCTCCGGGCCGGCTGCCCGTGCACATCCGTGACGCCTGGCGTCCCGGCATGGCCTGAGGGGTCGCTCACGCTATTGCGGCGGCGGCTCCTGTATCGAGACGAGATAGGCCAGCAGCACGTCCATGCCGAGCGGTCCGAAGACGAAATCCGGCATGTCCTGATGGCCGACATGGATGCCGGAGGTGAAATCATCGGCCAGCGATTCTGGCGGATAGCGAGACAGGAGATAGCGCAGTGGCGGGGCGTCGGCCCTCAGGCTCTCATCCTGGTCGAGCGCGTGACAATTCGAGCAGAGCGACTGTGCAATGTTGCGCCCGTCGGCGATCGATTCGGCATCTGACGGAAGGCCGAGCGCCGCGGAGTCGAACAGGGGCGCCTGTGCGGGCGGCTCGACCGTGGCTTCCGGTTCCAATCCGGGTTCAATCGGCGGGGTTTCCGCAGGCTGTCCGCAGGCGGCGAACAGAGCAAGGGCCATGAAGGCTGGTAACAGACGCATTTCGGTTCCTCCGCTTTAATCCCGTTCCTTCTACACCTATCCAGGCCACATCCGCAGAGCTATCCGGCACTTTGCGTACTGCATGGCTGCGCCCGGGCCTTCACCCTGCCGTAATCTTCGCGCATGTATAGAGGCCCTGAAACCGGATCGGATCCCTCGGCCCCATCCGAACCAGGAACTGCTCACGCATGAACGGACATCGCCCGAACGCCCCTACACCCCGCGCTGTGCGGGTGCCGGCCGCCAGCGTTGCGACCGGCAGGTACAGCCCGTTCCGGATCGTCGTGATGATCCTGCTTGCAGCCCTTGTTATCGCCGGAGGCTGGGGGCTCTGGAAGTGGCGGAGCCTGCATACCGGCATGCCCTCGCTGCCGGAAACGGCAGCCTTGTGGACGGCGCAGCGTGAACCCGCCATCGAGTTTCTTGACCGGGATGGTTATACGATCGCCATACGCGGGCCCCGCTATGGACGCGCGCTCGAGCTTTCCAGCCTTCCGCCGCATGTGCCGCAGGCCTTCATCGCTGCCGAGGACAAGCGCTTTTACGAGCATGACGGCGCCGATGAAGCGGCCATCGCCCGGGCGGTCGTTACCAATGCCGCCGCCGGGGAGACGCGCTCGGGCGCCTCGACCATCACCCAGCAGCTAATCAAGAACCTCGTTCTGGATTCCCGCCAGACCATGCAGCGCAAGGCGCAGGAGATCACGCTCGCCCGCGAGCTGGAAAAACAGATGAGCAAGGATGAGATCCTCACGCTCTATCTCAACCGCATCTATTTCGGGGCCGGGCTCTATGGCCTCGACGCCGCTGCCCGCTTCTATTTCGGCAAGCCGCCTGAAGAACTCGAGCTGCATGAGAGCGCCCTTCTGGCCGCTCTGCCGAAAGCGCCCTCCCGGCTGAACCTTCGCGATAATCTCGACGGCGCCAAAGCGCGCCGGGACTATGTGCTGGGCGAGATGCTGGCTGAACGTTTCATCAGCCGCGAGGCCGCCGAGGCCGCCCGCGCGGCGCCTGTAACAATCATCGACCCCCCGCGCTTCGACCCGCAGCTTGGTTACGTGCTGGATCTTGCAGCTGAGCAGCTGCGCACGCTGCTGCCGAATGTCCCGCCGGATGCGATCGTGACCCTCACCCTCGATACAGCCCTGCAGCAAAAGGTGCAGGCGCGGCTGTCGGAACGCCTTGCGAAAGAGGGCGAGGCCCTTTCTGTTACCCAGGCCAGCGCGCTGCTGCTTGAGCCGGATGGCCGCGTGGCCGCGCTCGTCGGGGGCGTCAACTACACTGACTCCGCCTTCAGCCGCGTCACCCAGGCGCGCCGCCAGCCGGGTTCCAGTTTCAAGCCCTTTGTCTTTGCCCAGGCGCTGGAGGATGGCTATTCGCCGTATGATGTCTTCGTCGACCAGCCGATCGAGATCGGTAACTGGCGGCCTGTCAATTACGGGGGCGAGTTTTTCGGGCCGATGACGATGAGCGAGGCCCTCACCCGCTCGACCAACACGATTGCGGCCGAACTGATCCAGCTGGCGAGCCCCGAGCGCACGGCCATGCTCGCCCGCCGGTTCGGCATTACGACGGAGCTGAAGCCCTTTCCCTCGCTGGCGCTTGGCTCGCAGGAGGTCACGCTCTGGGAACTGACGCGAGCCTATGGTGTGTTCCAGTCGGGCGGCTATCGGCTTGACCCCTACCTGATCGAACGCGTCACCGATTCCCGTGGCAATCTCCTCTATGAGCGCGCGCCCGGCGATCCGGAGCGGGTCTATCCTGAGGATTATGCTGCCGACATCAACGCGATGATGATGCGGGTCATCAATGCGCCTTCCGGCACGGGCGGAAAAGCGCGTTTCGGCAACTGGGCGGTTGCCGGCAAGACCGGCACCTCGCAGGACTGGCGCGATGCCTGGTTTGTCGGGTTTACTGCGGCCTATCTGGGGGGTGTCTGGACCGGCAATGATGATGACAGCCCGATGCGCCGGGTGACAGGCGGCGGCCTGCCGGCCGAGATCTGGGCCGATATCATGAAGATTGCCCATGAGGGCCGCTCGCCCCAGCCGCTCATCGGCGCGTCGAACGCGGTCATTATCGATCCTGCGGCGGAGGAACGCATCACTTTCTATCGCGGCATGGCGCAGGCCTTTGGCGCTGCCGCCGGGCGCCAGCAGCGCGCCGGACTGGGCGACCGGGCGCAGCGCAACCGCTAGGGGGCTTACCTCCGCGCGCGGGCGGGTCTATTCTGGCCGCAATGAGGGAGGAGGGGGCTATGGTCATCCTGATTGCTGGTCTGGCAATATTTCTGGGCACGCACCTGTTCAGCGGGCTGCGCAGCCGCGAGCCAGGCAAGGACCTGCGCAAGAAAATGGGCGAGGGGCCGTATATGGCGGCCTACAGCCTCGTCGCGCTCGCCGGCTTTGTCCTGCTGGTCTGGGGCTATGGCGCGGCGCGCCCGGCGCCGATCCTCTATCAGCCCCCGGCCTGGCTGGCGCATATCAACCTCCTCCTGATGTTGCCGGCCATGATCCTGCTGGTTGCGGCCTACGCCCCGACGGGCCGGATCAAGAAGGCGGCGAAGCACCCGATGTTGGCGGCCGTGAAAATCTGGGCTTTCGGCCATCTCCTCGCGAATGGCGAACTCAACTCGGTGCTCCTGTTCGGCAGCTTCCTCGCCTATGCAGTATTCGCGCGGATCGCGGCCAAGCGCCGGGGCGATAACGGGCCGGGGCCAGAGGCGGCCGTCTCGGCGCAAGGCGACATTATTTCCGTGGTGGCCGGTGTGGCTGTTTATGCCGTCCTGCTGCTCTGGCTGCATCCGATCCTGTTCGGTGTGGCGGCGCTACCGGTTTAGATCATCCGCCCAAGCCGGGGGGCGATAGCCATAAGGGCGAGGCCATAGGGAAACAGGGCGCCGGCAGTTATGTCGAAGCCGGCCAGATACTCTGCCGGCGATTGGCCAAGGACCGCAAGCGCCAGCACGCTCTCCAGCGCCAGCAGGACGCCAACCCCGCCAAGGCCGATCAGCCCTGCCGGCCCCGTCGACCGCCGTCCGATCCAGACACCCAGCGCGGCGATGCAGACAGTGACCATCGGGAACTCGATCAGATGGCCCGGCGCGCTGCCGAAGCGCGGTATCAAGACCAGTTCGCGCAAGGCCCCGAACAGGAAGCCAAGGGTAAAGCCGCCCAGCCCATAGGCCAGAGCCCAGAAGATCAGGGTGAGAGACCGGGGGCGGGCCACGGTCGTTAACCTCCTTGTTTCCTTGCGAGCGAACCCGCAAGCGGCTATCGCGGGCGCCATGTCAAAGCAAAGTCCAGCCGTGCGCAAGACGGTCAGCGATATTCGCGCGGCCAAGGGCGGCCAGCCGCTGGCCTGCCTGACAGCCTATGACGCGCCGATGGCGGCCCTGCTTGATCCGCATGCCGACCTGCTGCTGGTCGGCGACAGTGTGGGTATGGTGGTCCATGGCCTGCCGTCGACAGTCGGGGTCACGATGGAGATGATGATCCTCCACGGGCAGGCGGTCATGCGCGGATCGGAGCGGGCCTTCGTGGTCGTGGACATGCCCTTTGGCAGCTATGAGACGAATGCCGACCAGGCATTCCTGAACGCTGCGCGGCTGATGAAGGAAACCGGCTGCCAGGCGGTCAAGATCGAAAGCGGGACCTATGCCGCCCGCCAGATTACCCATCTGGTCGAGCGCGGTGTGCCGGTCATGGGCCATGTGGGCCTGCGGCCCCAGGCGATCCATGTCGATGGCGGCTTCCGGGCAAAGGGACGCGACCTGACCGAGCGGGAAAAGGTCATTGCCGAGGCCCGCGCGGCTGATTCGGCCGGGGCCTTTGCCATTGTGATCGAGGGGGTCGCAGAAGATCTTGCCGCCGAAATCACCGCAGAAGTCAGCTGTCCAACCATCGGCATTGGCGCTTCGGCAGCCTGCGACGGCCAGATTCTCGTGACCCACGACCTGCTCGGCCTGTTCGACTGGACGCCGAAATTCGTCCGCCGCTACAGCGATCTGCGCCAGGAAATCACCAAGGCGGCCGAAAGCTATGCCGCCGATGTCCGCGCCCGGCGTTTTCCCGCCGCCGCCGAGACCTACCGGCTGCGAAAACCCGACAGGTGACAGCGCTGACACATTGCAGCCCGTCATGGCAGCGTCTAGTTTCCGCTAAAATCCCGCCCGTTGCGCCCCGGAGACCTCATTGACCGATATTTTCACGGAAGTCGAAGAGGGCGTCCGCCAGGACCGCATCGCCGCGCTCTGGCGCCGCTGGCGCTTTGCCGTGTTTGGTGGGGTAGGGCTGGTTATCGGCGGTGTCGCGCTGAATGAGTTTGTCATCCAGCCGGGCGCCGAGCGCGCCCGTGCCGAGCGCGCCCTCGCCCTCGAAACAGCCATCGAGCATTTCGAGGAAGGCCGCTATGCTGAGGCAGAGGCAGGATTTCGCGCGATTATGGAGAGCGGGTCCAGGATGTCGCCCCTGGCGGCAAATTATCTGGCCGGCGTTGTCTGGGAGGGCGGCGGCGATGCCGAAGAGGCCGCCACCATCCTTGCCGGGACCGGCAGTATCGAAGGCGATGTCTATAGCCGCCTGGCGATCCTGAAGGCGGCCTATCTGCGGGCCGACGTGATGTCGCTGGCTGAGCTGGAGTCCTCGCTCGGGGCGCTGATTGGTGATGAAGGCGCGCTTGGCGCCCTCGCCCGCGAGCTGGTCGCCGCAAAACTGTACCAGACCGGCGAATATGACCGGGCGCGGACCGAGTTTAACCGCCTGCGCTTCGATGCAGCGGCCCCGGCCGGGACAGTGCAGCGCGCACAGATGGCCCTGGCAGTAATCCCGCAGGCGACTGAAATGCCTGAACCCCCGCCACCGGCAGAGCCGGAGGAAGCGGCCCCGGAGGAGACCGGCGAATGAGCCCGAACACGTTGAAACTGGCGGCAGCGGTGACCGTTGCCGCCCTCGTCCTGACATCCTGCAACACGCTGGGCCGGTTTGGCCGCTCATCGTCTGCAGATCGCAATGCCGAGGACCGCGCCGGGCGCATCGCCATGGTGCTGGCCGATGAACGCGTGACGCCCAGCGAAGAGCTGGCCGGGGAGACCATTCTCCTGCCCGCAGCCCGGGTCCTTCCGGCCTGGACCGAGGCGGGGGGCGTGCCGTCCAAGGTGGCTGGCCATCTCGAAGCGGCTCCGCGCCTCAGGGTCGCCTGGTCGCGGTCGGCCGGGCGCGGCTCATCCAACCGGGGCGCGCTGACCTCTCCGCCGGTGACCAGCGAGACCGCCATCTTCACGCTCGATGCGGCGCAGACGGTCCGGGCCTTCCGGCTGGATACAGGCGCCCCGCTCTGGTCAACCCGCCTGTCCGGCCTCAGCCGCCGCGACCGCGCAGCCATCGGCGGCGGGCTCGCCGTTTCCGGTGACACGCTGGTCGTTGCCTCCGGCTTCGGTTTCGTGGCGGCCATGGATGCGGCGTCCGGCGCGGAACGCTGGCGCCGCGATCTCGGCGCCCCCATGACCGGTTCGCCGACCATCGACGATAACCGGATCTATGTGGCGTCCAACAATAACGAGGTCTTTGCACTCGAGCTGGCGACAGGCCGAACCGTGTGGAGCGACCAGGCGATTGCGGAATCCGCGCGGGTTCTCGGAAGTTCGAGTGTGGCTGCTGTCGAGGATTTCATCATCGCGCCATTCTCCTCGGGCGAAGTGATTGCCTATCTGGCCGCAAATGGCCGCCGGCTCTGGACCGAGGCGCTCTCTCAGGCCGGACGGTTCACGCCCATCTCGGAGATCAATGATATCGGTGCGCGGCCGGTTCTGGGGCTGGGCCTTGTCTTTGCCTCGAGCCAGTCCGGCATCACCATCGCTATCGACGGGCGCACGGGCAGCCGGGTCTGGGCGCAGCCTGTCGGCTCGGCGCGGGCCCCCGCGCTTGTCGGGCGCTACCTGTTTGTCACGGGTAATGGCGGCGAACTCGCCTGCCTCGATGCGCTGTCGGGCGAAGTGTTCTGGGTCACGCAGCTGCCGGAGTTCCGCCGGGAGCGCCAGAAGCGTGACCGGATTACCTATTCCAGCCCGCTGATCGTCTCGGACCGTGTCATTGTCGTGTCCTCTCGCGGAGAGCTGCTCGCCTTCTCCAGCCAGACCGGAGAACAGCAGAGCTCTTTGCGGCTCGGCTCAACAGTGTTTCTCGAGCCGATCGTCGCCGGCGGGAGAATTTACGTTCTGGCTGACAATGCGCGCCTGATTGCGATCGACTGACCCTGTTGGCGGCGGCACTTTCGGAAGGGATGAGGCTGTGCCCCTGAGACTTGCCATTGTCGGTCGGCCGAATGTCGGCAAATCCACGCTGTTCAACCGGCTTGCGGGCAAGAAGCTTGCGCTCGTGGACGACCTTCCCGGTGTGACCCGTGACCGCAAGTCAGCTGAGGGGCGGCTCGCTTCCCTTCCGCTCCTGCTGATCGATACCGCCGGCTTTGAAGATGCCCGTGATGACAGCCTTGAGGCCCGGATGCGCGCGCAGACCGAAGCGGCGATTGCTGAGGCTGACCTGCTGCTGTTCCTGGTCGATGCGCGCGCCGGCATCGTGCCCGAGGACGAGACATTCGCGGGAATCCTGCGGCGCAGCGGCGTGCCGGTCGTGCTCGCCGCTAACAAGGCCGAGGGGCGTCAGGGCGAAGCGGGCGTCCTCGATGCCTGGCGCCTTGGGCTGGGCGATCCGGTCGCCCTGTCTGCGGAACATGGCGAGGGAATGGCCGAGCTATACGAGGCGATCCGCCAGGCCCTGGGCGAGGAGGCGTTTGCCCGCGCGCTGGAGGCGGCGGAACCGGATTATGAGAAGCAGGGGGGGGACGACATTCTCGACCGGCTCGCCCATATCGATATCGAGGATGAAAGCCTGACCGATGAGGCGCTTGTCGCCGAGATCGAGGCGGCCGAGGCCGGGAGTGTTCCGGCCAGCCCGGAACCGGAGCGTCCTGTGCGGCTCGCCATTGTCGGGCGCCCGAATGCCGGAAAGTCGACTCTGATCAATCAGCTCCTGCAGTCTGAAAGGCTGCTGACTGGCCCGGAAGCGGGGATCACCCGCGATTCGGTAAGCATCGACTGGGAATGGGACGGGCGCCGCATCCGGCTGGTCGACACCGCCGGGCTCCGGCGCAAGGCGCGCGTGCAGGAGCGGCTTGAGCGGATGTCGACGGCTGAGACAATCCGCTCACTGAGATATTCCGATATCGTTGCCCTAATGATGGATCCGCATGACGCGCTGGAAAAACAGGATCTGCAGATTGCCGATCTCGCGCTGCGGGAAGGTCGCGGCCTGGTTCTCGTCGTCTCGAAATGGGATACGGTCAGCGATCCGGATGCGGCAGCCCGGCATATCCGCGAGATGGCCGGCCGGCTGATCCCGGATGCCGGCGGGGCGCCGGTCGTCTTCCTGTCCGGCCTGACGGGACGCCATGTCGAACGGCTGATGCCGGCCGTTCTGAAAGTCCATGCCGACTGGGCGGCGCGGGTGAAAACCGGCGACCTCAATCGCTGGCTGCGCCATACAGTCGAGCATCATCCGCCGCCAAGCGTGCAGGGCAAGCGGATCAAGCCGCGCTATATGGCCCAGATGAAGGCGCGCCCGCCGACCTTCGTGCTGATTGCCTCGCGCGGAAACCAGATGCCGGAGGGCTATAAGCGTTACCTGGTCAATGGCATACGCGAGGCGTTCGACATGCGCGGCGTGCCGATACGGCTGTTCGTGCGGCAGGGAAAAAATCCGTATGCAGGCAAAACGGGCCCGGACGGCCCGCCGCGCCACAAGCGGCGGGCGGGCTGAGCCGGGTGGCCGTCCCTCCGGCTTTCAGCCCGTAATGCGGCCGATGGACGTGTAGGCAAAGCCGTGGCGTGCCATGTCTTCCGGGTCATAGATATTGCGCAGGTCAACCACGACATCGCCCTTCATGGCAGACTTGATCCGCTGGAGGTCAAGCGCGCGGAACTGGTCCCATTCGGTAATGATGACCATCGCATCGGCGTTTTCAATCGCGGCGTAGGCATTCTGCGCATACTCGATGTCCGGCAGGAGGCGCTGCGCCTCATGCATCGCTTCGGGATCGAAGGCGACGATATGTGCGCCGGCTGCCTTCAGCGCGGGCAGGATATCAAGGCTGGGGGCATCCCGCATGTCGTCCGTGTTCTGCTTGAAGGCGAGGCCGAGCACACCGATGGTGCGCCCGCTGATCTCGCCGCCCATTGCTCTGATGACCTTGTCGGCCATGGCTTTCTTGCGCTCGGTGTTGACGGCGATGACGGTATCGACGATCCGAACCGGGCTGTCATGGTCATGGGCTGTCTTGGTCAGTGCCAGCGTATCCTTCGGGAAGCAGGAGCCGCCATAGCCCGGCCCGGCATTGAGGAATTTCGATCCGATCCGTCCGTCGAGGCCGATGCCGCGGCTGACTTCCTGCACATTGGCGCCGACTTTTTCGCAAAGGTCTGCGATTTCATTGATGAAGGTGATCTTGACCGCCAGGAAGGCGTTGGCGGCGTATTTGATGAGTTCCGACGTCCGCCGGGCCGTGAAGATGATCGGGGTCTCATTCAGGAAAAGCGGCCGGTAAAGCTCGCGCATGACCTGCCGGGCGCGCTCGTCCTCGGTTCCGACGACAACCCGGTCCGGAATCTTGAAGTCCTTGATTGCCGCGCCTTCGCGCAGGAATTCCGGATTGGAGACAACGGCAAAATCCGCATCCGGCCGCTTGCGGCGGATAATCGCCTCGACCTCATCGCCCGTGCCGACAGGAACGGTGGATTTGGTGATGACGACCGTAAAGCCGTTCATCAGCTCTGCGACTTCCTCGGCCGCGGCGTAGACATAGGAGAGGTCGGCATGGCCGTCGCCGCGGCGGGACGGGGTGCCAACGGCGATGAAGATGGCGTCGGAGTTGCGGATGGCATCTGCCGGATCGGTCGTGAAGGACAGACGCTCATCGCGGACATTGGACGCAACCAGCGCCTCAAGGCCCGGCTCGAAAATGGGCATGATGCCCGACTGCAGCTTGGTAATCTTTTCAGCGTCCTTGTCGATGCAGGTCACGGTATGGCCGAAATCGGCAAAACACGCGCCAGAGACAAGTCCAACATAACCAGTGCCGATGATCGCTACGCGCATACTCTCATTCCTGTCTAGCGGGTCGGTGGGGGGGTGTTCAGGCGTTGGCCATCAGATGCCTGAAATAGTCAATCGTTTCTTTCAGGCCGTCGCGCAGCGCAACCTTGGGTTTCCAGCCATCCAGTGCGGAGTGGGCGAGAGAAATGTCGGGCCGGCGCTGCTTCGGATCGTCAGCCGGAATCGGCTCGAAGGCGAGTTCTGACTTTGATCCCGTCAGCTCGATCACGATTTCGGCAAGCTCCCGGATCGTGAACTCACCGGGATTGCCGATATTGACCGGCCCGGTAAAACCATTCGCCGTGTCCATCATACGAACCATGGCTTCGATCAGGTCATCGACATAGCAGAAGCTGCGCGTCTGGCTGCCATCGCCGAAAATCGTTATAGGTTCGTCGCGCAGGGCCTGCATAATGAAATTCGACACAACGCGCCCGTCCTGCGGGTGCATGCGGGGGCCATAGGTATTGAAGATCCGCACCACCTTGATGCGGAGCTTGTGCTGGCGGTAATAATCGAAGAAGAGCGTCTCGGCGCAGCGCTTGCCTTCATCATAGCAGGAACGCGGCCCGATCGGATTGACATTGCCCCAATAGCTTTCCGGCTGCGGATGAACACTGGGATCGCCATAGACCTCAGACGTGGAGGCCTGGAGGATCTTGGCTTTCAGGCGCTTGGCGAGGCCGAGCATGTTGATCGCGCCGATGACTGATGTCTTGGTCGTCTGAACCGGATCATGCTGGTAATGGATCGGCGAAGCCGGACAGGCGAGATTGTAGATCGCGTCCACCTCGACATAAAGCGGGAAGGTGATGTCGTGGCGCATGTAGTCAAAGCGCTTGTGCCCCAGAAGGTGCTCGATATTGCGCCGCTGGCCCGTGAACAGATTGTCAACACACAGAATATCATGGCCGTCGGCGATGAGCCTGTCACACAGGTGTGATCCCAGGAACCCTGCGCCCCCGGTTACGAGGACACGGCCCCTCAGGAGGCTGCTTGGCTCTATCATTTGCACCATCCCTTGCCCTGTTCGTGCGCGCGGCGCCCGGCGGCCGCGTACTTGCCCGATCCTGGCGGCACCGTCCAGAGCCGGGCCAGCCGATACAGGGCTAAAACTGTGTCACATCCGCACATCCGCGCACCCCTGAGCCAATCAGGTCAAATGCTCGCGAGAATCATGCCGGGCGGGCGGTCTCACCAGGCGCCGCGCAGGCCGATCCAGAGGGCTCCGGCCTCCCCGGCCTGGCGGGCATGACCCGGCTGATGCAGGAGAGCGGCAGCACCTTCGGCGCTCCAGCCCTCGGCAAGCGTCAGGCTGTAGCGGGCTTCGAGATTGAGCTGCCGGCCGCTGGGGGCAAGGCCGATC
>DAIRTA010000029.1:0-15942 GCA_036804125.1 Hyphomonas sp. | reverse complement strand
TGAGACTCCACCATATCGGAAGCACAGCCATTTCAGGCATTTTCGCTAAGCCCATCATCGACATTCTGGGTGTAGTTCAAAGGCTGGAGCGACTGGATGCCGTTGCGGGAAGCCTGGAGGCGCTAGGGTATGAGGCGATGGGGGCCTATAGAATCGATGGGCGGCGCTATTTCCGAAAGCAGGACGAAACGGGCAGGCGCACGCACCACATGCACGTGTTTGAAGCCGGCTCGCCGCATATCGAACGGCATCTCGCTTTCCGTGATTATCTGAGGCATCATCCGGAGATTGCGGCGGAGTATTCTGCGAAAAAGCTGGGTATTCTCGAGGCGGATCAACTGTATCAGGAAACCAAGGACAGGTATGTCAGCAGGCTGGAGGCAGTAGCATTGGCTTGGTATCGTTCGGCTACCTAATGGCTGCCGGCATCAAAGCCGCTCTATCACCGCGTTCATCAGCGGGCCGATTTCAGTGTTCAGCACAAGGTCAGCATAGGAATCATGATCGGTCGGCTCGCGATTGACAATCGCAACGTTTGCGCCCGATCGCTTCGCGATGATCGGGAGTTCCGCTGCCGGATAAACGACCAGTGAAGACCCAAGGACAATGAAACAGTCAGCCTGAACGGCCTCCTCAGTGGCCCTCTGCATCTCTTCCTCCGGCATGGCCTGCCCGAAGGAGATCGTCGCAGTCTTGATCAGGCCCGTGCAGAAGATACATGTGATATCCTCATCCGCTTCCCAGCGCGGGCGAAGGGTTTCCAGTTCATAACGCTTGCCGCAATTGAGACATTTGGCGTAGGTCGCATTCCCGTGGATTTCGATGACCCTGTCGTCGGGTGCCCCGGCATCCTGGTGCAGGTTGTCGACATTCTGGGTGATGATGCTGGCCGCCCGTCCCGATTTGACGAGATCGGCAACAGCGTAGTGGCCGGCGTTCGGCGAGGCCCCGGTCCATCCTGCCGTGCGGTTGAACACGCGCGTCCAGGCTTCCCGGCGCATTTCGCGAGACCGCACGAAATCCTGGTAATAAATTGGGCTCATCTTGCTCCAGACCCCGCCGGGCGAGCGAAAGTCCGGAATGCCGCTTTCGGTGGATATGCCCGCACCGGTGAACACGGCAATGCGGCTGGAATTAATGATCAGTCGGGCTAGAGCGTCGGCGTCTTTCATACCCCCATGCTACATAATATGTGCGCTGCTGCCAGCGCACTTTTATGCGAACATGCCTTCGCGCAGATTGATGCCGTGTTCCAGCCAGGCCTTCATGCAGCAGAGCATCTGCATCCAGCCGCCCTTGTTACCGAGTGTTGATTGCAACCCTTCGGGTGTCTGGCGCCAGCCTTCCTCGGCAATCGACACGAGTGTGCGCCCATCCTCCAGGGCTTCGAAACGCATTGTCACCTGTGTCAGGTAACGTCCTGCTTCGCCGCCGGGCTCGGCGGCTGTATCGCTCGCTTCCCACTGAAAAATAATACGCCGGTTCTTCTCGACCTCGACGACTCTGACCGGGAAGGCGCCGGGAAAGTCGTGGAATTCCCAATGCACGGTTGCCCCGGTTTCGATCCGCCCTTTGGCCCCGCCGGTTGTAAAGAAGGCCGATAGTTTCTCCGGATTAGCCACGGCCTCAAAGACGTCCTCGACCGGCCGGGCAATCCGCCCGCTGACTTCAAATCTCAGATCCATCGTCCCGCTCCTTAGGGGTTGATCCCGGTCCCATCATGTTATAAATATATAACATGTCAAGTACCAGTGCCGAGACCCGCGACGATCTTGTGTTCAAGGCTCTGTCAAATCGCGTGCGCCGCGCGATCCTTGATGCACTGAAGGACCACCCTCAGACGACCGGGGAACTTTGCGCGCACTTTCCGGCGCTCGACCGTTGTACCGTCATGCAGCATCTCAAGGTCCTGGAGGGGGCGGATCTGGTAATCGCCCATAAGACAGGCCGTGTGCGCTGGAACCATCTGAACGCCCTTCCGATTGGAGAAATCCATGCGCGCTGGATCGGCCCCCACGCGGCTGTGGCTGTCGAGCGTCTGGCGCGCCTGAAGGCCGACCTCGAATCAGATGCGCCCGGGCGTTAGTGTCAGGGTTGCGGAGGGGCGAGGCTGCGGCTAGGCCTAGCGCCATATCCTGTCTGGAAAGGGGCGGCCTATGAATACCTTGCTTGTCATTGTCGCGGTGGTCGTCGCCATCATCGGCGCCATCATCCTGATTTACAACGGTCTGGTGATGAAGCGGCAACGGGTCAACCAGGCCTTCGCCGATGTCGATGTGCAGCTGAAGCAGCGCCAGAACCTGATTCCGAATCTCGTCGAAACAGTTAAAGGCTATGCTGCGCACGAGCAGGAGACCTTCCAGCAGGTCATCGCCGCCCGCAATGCGGCCCAGTCTGCCTCCAATCCGGGCGACATGGCACGCGCCGAAGGCGCGCTGACGGCGGCGCTCGGAAAGCTGTTCGCCCTCGCCGAGGCTTATCCGGACCTCAAGGCCAACACGAACTTCATGCAGCTTCAGCAGCAGCTGTCTTCTATCGAGGACAAGCTCGCCGCCGCCCGCCGCTTCTACAATTCTGCCGTTCAGGATTATAACACGGCCCGGGAACAGTTCCCCGGCTCTCTGATTGCCGGGAGATTCAATTTCGAGCCGCGGGAATTCTTCGATGTTGGAACCGGCGCCCGCGCTACGATGGACGAGCCGCCGAAAGTTTCGTTCTGAGGGCTGACTACAGGCCCGGCTGCAGGAGCGCAGAAGGCAGCCAGGTTGCCAGGGCCGGAACCGCCGCCACCAGCGCGATCAGCGCGAGCTGGAGCGCGATGAACGGCATCGCCCCGCGCCAGATATCAAGCGTGGCGACGCTCTGCGGCGCTGCCCCGCGCAGGTAGAAGAGCGCGAACCCGAAAGGCGGCGTCAGGAAGCTCGTCTGCAGGATGAGCGCCATCAGGATGGCGAGCCAGACAGGATCGCAGCCCAGAAGAATCAGGGGCGGGGCAACCAGCGGCACGACAACGAAAACGATCTCGATAAAGTCAAGGAAAAATCCGAGCACGAACATGACCAGCAGCGTCATCGCCAGCGCGCCCCACTTGCCTCCGGGAACGGCCTGCAGAATATCCGCCACCAGATCATCGCCATTGAAGCCCCTGAAAACAAGACTGAACAGCGAAGCGCCGATCAGGATCAGGAAGACCATGGAGGTTATGTGTGCGCCGCTCCGAAGTGCGGGCTCGAGCTGCGCGGCCCGCCGCAGCACGATCAGTCCGGCGGCAAGAGATGCAAAGAATACGAGACTGGCAGCGATTGCGATGCCGACAGAAGCGAGCTTGAGCGAAGTCCATTCGGCAGAAACCACCCGGAGATCGATTGTATTCCTCAGCACCAGCAAGACGATCAGGCTGGCGAGCCCGGCGAGCAGCAGGCCCGAAAGCCGGCTGCCCTGATCGCCGGCGAGACGAAGCCCGGCCAGTAGCAGGGCGCCGCCCGCGCCGATTGCCGCCGCTTCAGTCGGCGCGGCGATCCCGCCCAGAATCGAGCCGAGCACTGCCACGATCAGGCCGAGCGGGGCCCCGAGGCCGATCGCCACGCGCCGCAAAGTCAGGGGCGCCTGATCCGTGCCTTGCTGGGCGGGCGGGCAATCATCAGGGCGTATGAAGGCAAGTATTGCGATCCAGGCGAGATAGAAGGCGACCAGCACAAGCCCCGGGATCAGCGCGCCTGCGAACAGGTCGCCTACAGAGACAACAATGGACCCCTGGCCCAGAGCCAGGCTTGCCCGGCTTGCTGCGTTGGATATGGCATCCGCCAAAAGTATCAGCACAATCGAGGGCGGAATGATCTGGCCCAGCGTTCCTGAGGCAGCAATCGCACCCGTGGCCAGACGGGGATGATAGCCCTGTCTCAGCATGGTTGGCAGGGCAATCAGTGTCATCGTGATCACGGTCGCGCCGACAATGCCCGTCGAGGCAGCGAGCAGGGCGCCTACAGCGATCACGGCAAAGCCAAGCCCGCCGCGAACCCGCCCCAGCAGCCGGCTGGCAATCGCCAGCAGATCCTCGGCCACGCGTGAACGCTCAAGAATGACGCCCATCAGCACAAAGAGCGGAACAGCGATCAGTGTCTGGCTCTGCATGATAGTGCCGCCTTCAATGCGGCTGGGCATCGCGCTGAGGAAGCTTTCCGGAAAGACACCGAAGGCAAGGCCTATCAGCGCGAAGATCAGGGCGACACCGCCAAGTGTCAGTGCAACAGGATAGCCGGCGAGCAGGGCGAGGATCGCGCAGACAAACATGGCAATCGCGAGGATAACCTCAAATTCCATGACGCTCTCCGGAGATGCCGGCCGGGTCCGCAAGGCTGCCCCCACCTGCTGGCGGCGGTAGAGCGCCCGTGAGCCGCAAAGCCGCTTTGAGTGATTCTGACAAGCCCTGAGCCATCAACAGAACAGCGAAGACAGGCACCAGTGTCTTGAACAGGAAGAACAGCGGCAGCCCATCCGATTCCCGCGAGCCCTCGAAAAGCGACCAGGACCGGGCCAGGCCAGCTTCGCCCGTTGTGATGATACGTATACAGATCGGAAACAGGAAGAAATAGGCGCCAGCCAGCTCCACCCAGTTGCGACCTGACTCGCCGAAACGCGGGCGCAGGATGTCCACGCGCACATGCGCGCCGTCGCGCAGGGCGCCCGCTGCGCCAAGCATGAAGATTGCTGCGAAGGCATAGGTCACACTTTCGCTCAGCCAGTTGAAGGAAAGCCCGAAGGCATATCGGAGCAGGACCACTGCCAGCTGGGCGAAGATGAGGAGAACGCACGCGCCCATCGCCAGGCCCAGAGCCCCCCCCGTCATCCGGTCGATCAGCCTGGCAAGCCGTTTGGCAAAGGGGGCGAGCTTTCCGGGAAAAACAAGGATAATCAGGGGGAGGAGGAAAAGCGGAAGAAGCCCGGTGCCAGCCCATTTCAGAACTGTGCCAAGCGTCAGGAAAAACTGCGGATCCATGGACCAGCCTCCACTCCGGCCTTAGCGGCCGAGCTCGCGGGCCGCGTAATAGGGGCCGTCTGAAACCGTGGCCCAGCGCCGCATCAGCCGAAGCGCCCGCTCATGGCTTTCATAGATGCGCTTTTCGATCCCGTCGCGTCCGCTCGCGGCGCGTACATCATAAGCGGCCTCGGCCATCCGGCGCACGACATCCTCCGGAAAGGATTTGAGTTGGGTGTTGTGCTCGCGCAGGATCAGCTCGAGGTGTACGGCATTCTGATAGGTGAACTCGCCGACCGAAAGATGGTTCACCGCTTCGCAGGCCGAGGTGATGATGGTCTGCTCGCCAGGCGTCAGGCTGTCCCAGACCCTCCGGTTGATACCGACTGCGAGGCTTGCGCCGGGCTCATGGAAGCCGGGCCCATAATAATAAGGTGCCTCCCTGTGAAAGCCCAGCGCGTAATCATTCCACGGACCAACCCACTCGGTCGCATCGATCGCGCCTGTTTGCAGGGCCTGATAGATTTCGCCCCCTGCGAGAGCGACCGAGGCGCCGCCAAGCGCGCGCAGCACATCGCCGCCCTGTCCGGGTATACGCATCCTTAGGCCGGAAAAATCGGCAAGGCTGTTTATCTCACGGCGGAACCAGCCGCCCATCTGATGGCCGGTATTGGCGCCCTGAATAGCCTTGATCCCGAACTGGCCGGACAATTCATCCCACAGGGCCTGGCCCCCACCATGATCGATCCAGCCCATTATCTCCTGGGCCGTCATGCCGAAGGGTACCGACGTAAAAAACGGGTAGGCGGACGATTTTGCCGTCCAGTAGTATTCTGCACCGTGATACATGTCGGCCGATCCGTTGGCCACCGCATCGAAAGACTCAAATGGCGGTACAAGTTCGCCTGCGGCAAACACCCGGATTTCCATCAGGCCATCCGACATCGCGGCAACGCGCTCTGCAACGCGCTCCGCAGCGGTTCCAAGGCCGGGCAGGCCTTTCGGCCAGGTCGTTACCATATTGAACCGGCGCCGGTTCCGGCTGACAGCCGGAGTCGCAAGCAGGACGTCCGATGCCGGATTGAGGAAACTCGCTGCACCGCCACCAAGGCCAAGCGTGGCCGCGCCGATCAGATTGCGGCGATTGAACATCAGTCTCCTCCCGCCCTGTCTGCTCGCGCGGTCTGCTGCCGGCGCGCCGGTGCTCGGGCTTGTCTTATTCGTCGTCTCTCAAGAGGCGCCACCGATCTCCGTCAAGCACCTCAAGCGGAGTGTACCGGCGTTTGTAGCCCATCTTCGGGCTGTCTTTGACCCAATAGCCCAGATAGACATAAGGAAGCCCATATTCGCTCGCATGCCGGATGTGGTCGAGGATCAAGAAATGCCCAAGGCTCCGGTTATCGCGCAGCGGATCGAAGAAGGTGTAAACCATCGAAAATCCGTCGCGCAGGATGTCGGTAATCGCAGCGGCCACTAGAGGCGATTGCGGATCTTCGCCCTCACGGTACTCGAACATCAGGCCCTTCACGGGGCTGGCGCTGACCATTGCAGCAAAATCCCGATAGGCCATGTCCGACATGCCGCCATTGTCATGGCGATGTTTGACATAGGCCTTGAGAAGGCGGAACTGCTCGCGTGTTGGACGCGGCTCGATGGGCCGGCGGACGAGCCCGGCATTGCGCTGCATGGTACGCCGGTCGGTTCGGCTGAGAACGAAATCCCTCACGGGAACACGTACGCTGCGGCAGGCATTGCAGCGCGGGCAGGCCGGGCGGTAAGCGATCGACTGGCTGCGCCGGAAACCGGCCTGGCTCAGCGCATTGTGAACCGTATCGGAGTCGGTGATGGCGAGATTGGTAAACGCTTTGCGTTCCTTCCTCCCTGGCAGGTAGGGGCAGGGGCTGGGGTTCGTCATGTAGAACCTCAGGGTCCGCTCGAGGCCCCCTGGCAGGAGATGCGCGTTGCTGTATTTCATGCTGCCTAACGATACACCGGAGCGCCGTTCCGCCAAGAGGTGATTTCTGCGGCAGCCTGGCGATATGGCTGCGCGGGCTCAGCTCTCTGTATGCAATTTCAGGCTGATACGGCGGTTCGAGGCGAGATGGGGCTGCCCCGGATTGAGGGGCCGCGTCTCGGCAAACCCTGCAACAGTGCGGATGCGGCTTGCCGGCAGGCCGCTGGCCTCGAGGATTCGCCGCGCCTGATTCGCCCGGTCGGAAGACAGCTCCCAGTTCGAATATCCGGGCGTCGCAAGCGTGAAGGCGTCCGTATGGCCTTCAATCGAAACCGGATAGGAAACCGTAAGCAGTACGCTTGCGGCCGCGCTGACAAGATCCCGCCCGGCCTCGCTCAGCGCTCCGCTGGCGCTCTGAAACAGTGGCCGGCCCGCAGTGTCCACAAGCTCGATCCGCAACCCGTCGGGTTCGCGGGCCAGCTGGATGTTGTCCCCCGCAAAGGCCAGGAGGCCGCCAAGTCCCTGAAGGCTGGCTTCCGGGTAGGATTCATCTGGGATGGAAGATACAGCAGCAAGAACAGGGCGGCCGTTGAATTCTGCGGCAATAACTGCCCGGTCCTCCGGTGAAACGCCGCTGACCAGCCACATGACAAGGAAAAAGGCCATCAGAGCCGTCAGGAAGTCAGCATAGGCGATCTTCCACATGCCCATCCTGCGGGCAGGCGCAGCAGGCCTTCTGCCTGCGATTCGCCCTGAGATCGTGGCGCGTGCCATGGTCCTCGGATCCGATCCTTCTGATGGATATGACGGGTCTAGCAGGGCGTAGTGAATGCCGCCTCTCACGCAGCATTGGGATTTCATTGAAATTCCCTCTATCTGGGACAAGCAGAAAGGATCAGGGCATGGCGCGCATCGCTTTTCTCGGCCTCGGGGTCATGGGATTCCATATGGCCGGGCACCTGGCGCGTGCCGGGCATCCGGTAAGGGTCTGGAACCGGACGGCCGCGAAAGCAGGCGCGTGGCGGGCCGTGCACCGGGGAGAAGCGGCGAAAGACCCCGCTTCGGCGGTATTCGGGGCCGAATTCGTCCTGATGTGTCTGGGCGATGATCCTGATGTGCGAGCGGTGTTCGAGGCCTTCGAGCCGAGCCTCGGCGCCGGCATGACCGTGATCGATCACACCACCGCCTCAGCCGGGCTCGCCCGCGAGCTCGCCGGGCGGTGCCGCGCCAAGGGCGCCCATTTCATCGACGCCCCGGTTTCCGGGGGCGAGGCGGGCGCGATCAACGGCAAGCTCACAATCATGTGCGGTGGCGAGAAGGCCGCCTTTGCGGCCGCCGAACCGGTGATGGCGGCTTTCGCGCGCAAGACAACCCTGATTGGCGGAACGGGCGCCGGCCAGCTTGCCAAATCGGTCAACCAGATCTGCATTGCCGGGATCGTGCAGGGCCTCGCCGAAGGCCTGCATTTCGCGGACAAGGCCGGGCTCGACCCGGCGCAGGTAATCGAGGCGATTTCCGGCGGGGCGGCGCAGAGCTGGCAGATGGAGAATCGCTGGCAGACCATGACAGAGGGCAAGTTCGATTTCGGCTTCGCGGTCGACTGGATGCGCAAGGATCTGCGCATTGCAATTGACGCTGCGCGCGAGAATGGCGCGAGCCTGCCGCTCACCCAGCTGGTCGACACTTTCTATGCCGAGGTGCAGGAGATGGGCGGCGGTCGCTGGGATACATCCAGCCTTATTGTGCGCCTGACTCCGGAGACAAGCTGATGGGCATCTGCCGCATCGATATTCACCTGCCAAGGGATGAAGCCTTTGACATTGCCCTCAGGGTCATCAAGGCAGCGCAACCCTTCGACTATATTGTTCTGCCCCCGGAGCAGCAGGACCGCCGCTATATTCAGGTCTACATGCGCGACGGGCCGACACAGGCCTTGCTCGACAACCTGCAGTCCGTTCTGGAGGAGCGCTCAAACTGGAGAATCAGTGTCGCCTCCCTCGATGTGACCATCCCCAAACTGCCGCCCCTGATAGGCGACAAGCGCGAGACACTGGAGCAGAACACGCGTGAGGAGCTGTACGTGCAGGTTTCCAGCGGGGCAAAGCTCAACCGGGACTATGTCGTCATGGTGTTCCTCGCAACCATCGTGGCAGCCATCGGGCTTGCTTCGGATGGGGTAGCGGCTGTTATCGGCGCCATGGTGATTGCTCCGCTCCTCGGCCCGATCCTCGGCGTCACCATGGGCGCCGCCCTCGGGGAGCTTGCACTGATCCGGCGTGGACTGCTCAGTTTTGCGATCGGTATCGGCATAGCCGTCACGGTCTCGCTGCTTCTTGCCTTTGTGTTGCCCGCGAACTGGGCCAGCCGGGAGCTGATGTCCCGCGCCGAAGTGCGCCTCGACGGGCTGGCGCTCGCCATGGCGGCAGGTGGTGCTGCGGCGCTGTCGCTGACCCGTGGCACGTCGGCAGCGCTTGTCGGGGTTATGGTGGCAGCGGCGCTCCTGCCGCCGGCGTCTGCGGTCGGCCTTTTTGCCGGCTATGGTGAGGGTCCGCTGGCCCTTCGCGCAGCGCTCCTGCTCAGTCTCAATGTCGCCTCGCTCATCCTGGCTGCGCTGATCGTATTCCGGATCCGGAAGATCCGCCCGCGCAAATGGATCGAGCAACAGAACGCAAACCGCGCGATCTGGCTCAATGCTGTCCTCTCGATTATGTTCCTCGTCGTATCGGTTGCCTTGATTGTGCTGCTCGATCTCGGCGCCGCTGTCTCGCTGGGCGATTAGGGGATTGGCATGGCCAAGTACGACCTCAAGACCAGAGCAACCCCCATCGCGCCAAAGGACTTCGTCGCTGCGATGGAGGACGGCGTGCGCAAGCGCGATGCCGAAATTCTGTTGCCTTGGATGACCAGGGTCACAGGCCTGGAGCCGAAGATGTGGGGGCCGAGCATCATTGGCTTCGGTCGCTACGCCTATACTTACGCCAGCGGCCATTCGGGCGAGTTCATGCTGACCGGCTTCAGCCCCCGCAAGGCAAACCTCGTGCTCTACATCCTGCCGGGCTATCAGGACATGACCGACAAGCTCGCCCGCCTTGGCAAGCACAAGATCGGCAAGAGCTGTCTCTACATCAACAAGCTCGCCGACGTGGACATGGCCGTGCTCGAGGAAATCGTCCGCGACGGCCTTGCCCATCTTCGGGCCAACTATCAGACTTGGGACGCCTGAGACTCAATATTCTGGGAAGGCAATTGACGCCCACCCATATTGACAACTATAGTTGTCAATATGGCTCTCTCGGATACCGCCTCTTTGCCTGATGACCTGCGCGCGGTGCTGCGTTTCGGCGACACCGTCTCGGAAGCACATTTCCGGCTGGTCGAGATCGTTGGTGCGCTCCATGGCGACAGGTATCTCGCCAATACCAGCCGCGGCGTGCTGCGCTACCTGATCGCGACGGGGCCTAGAACCGTGCCGGAGATCGCAGCCTGGCGTGCGACCAGCCGCCAGTTCATCCAGAGAATCGTGGATAGTCTCGATGCAGAAGGCCTCGTCACATTGCGCACCAATCCGCAGCACCAGCGATCACGCCTCGTGACTGTAACAAAAAAAGGACGCGCAAGAGTCGAGGCGATGATCGCCAAAGAAGCAGGCCTGCTCCGGCAAGGGCTTGAGCGCAGCGGCGCAAGCCTTGAGGAGGTATGCGCCGCGACAGACCTGATCCAGCGCTTCATCGGCGTGATCGATACACTCACCAGCGAAATCAACTCCGGAAAGACCAGATGATGCCAAGAGTTTTCCGCTTTGCCGGCGCCGGGTTCCTGCTCGCCGGACTGATTGCCCTCGGCCTGTCTGTCTCATCCTGCATCAGCACCACGGCGCGTCTTGCGGCGCTCGAAGGGACGGCGCCGCCATCGGCCTACCGGATTGAACGCGACGCCTTTGGCGTGCCGACAATTTATGGCGAAACGGATTCTGCGACCGCGTTCGGCCTTGCCTATGCGCATGCCGAGGATGACTTTGGCACGATCCAGCGTCAGGTCCTCGCCGTGCGCGGCGAGCTTGGCGCGGTCGACGGGCGGTCCGGGGCGGAAGCCGACTATTTCGGCAAGCTGATCGATGTCCAGGGCCAATTGGCCGCAGGCATCGGGGCTGTGTCGCCTGAAGCGCGGGCGATGGCGCAGGCTTATGCAGACGGGCTTAATCTTTACGCCGCCCGCCATCCGAAGGAAGTGCTCCGCCGGCAGATATTCCCGCTTACGGGCGAAGATGTGATCGGCGGCTTCGTGCTGGTCTCGCCCTTGTTCTTTGGGGTCGACGACACGGTTTCGCGCCTGTTTGCCGGCAAACCCCTGCCTCCGGATGGCGGCCTTCAGGAGCGTGGCTCCAACGCTTTCGCTTTTGCGCCCCACCGGACGGCGGATGGGTCTACTGTTCTGGTCTCGAACTCTCACCAGCCATGGGAAGGGGCTGCGGCATGGTATGAAGCGCGGGTCGCGAGCGGTGAGGGCTGGTCAATGCAAGGCGCGCTGTTTCCGGGCAGTCCCGTGATCCTGATGGGTCACAATCAACACCTAGGCTGGACCAATACGGTCAACCGTGCCGACCTCGTGGATGTCTATGAACTCGTGCTCGATAATTCGGGAAAGCGTTACCGGCTGGATGGCGAGTGGCGCGACCTGGGGCATCGACATGTCTGGCTGAAAGTAAGGATGGGTCCGCTGGTCGTGCCTGTCCGCCAGAGCGTTTGGCAATCCGTACACGGGCCGGTTGTCAAGAACCGGTCCGGTGCCTACGCTATCCGCTATGCCGGCTTTGGTGAGACGCGTCAGTTCGAGCAATATTACCGGCTGAGCCGCACGGCTTCCCTCTCCGACTGGCGGGAGGTGATGGCAATGCAGGCTATTCCGGCAACGAATTTCATCTATGCCGACAGATTCGGTAACATAGCGTTTCTCTACAATGTCCGACTGCCCAAGCGGGATCCTGCCATAAACTGGTCCGGCCTGGTTCCTGGCGATGACAGCAGCCTTGTCTGGACTGAGTACGAGCCGCCGGAGCGGATCCCGTTCCTGCTGAATCCGGCTTCCGGCTATATCGTGAATGCCAACAACACGCCCTGGCTCGCGACAGGGCCGGAGGACGACATGAAACCGGAGGATTATCCCGGCCTCGTGGGTGTCGAGACCTGGATGACCAACCGTATCCTCCGGGCAAAGAGTTTGCTGGAAATAGAAGGGGCCTTCGACGATGATGATATCCACCGCATCAAGTTCGACAAGGCTTATGACAGGACATCGCGCCTCAGCGAGGCGTTCCGGGCATCGGTTGAGGATGCCCGTACCGCAGGGGCATACCCGGAAGCGGTCGCGCTCCTTGATCGCTGGGACTGGGCACTCGACGGACAGGGGGCGGCTGATTCGCTGGCCCTGATTGTGCTGCGGGAGCTGCAATGGGCGCTTTTCCGCCGTGAAGACCCGCGAGCCGGACGGGAGATTATCGCTGACGCCGATGCCCATATGCGCCGGCATTTCGGACGCCTCGATGTAGCGTATACAGATTTTTCGCGCCTGCTTCGGGGCGAGGCGGACTATCCCCTCACGGGAGGCCCTGAAACCCTGCGCGCTCTGATGTTCCGGTCAGGAGAGGATGGCCGCTATGTTGCGGTGGGCGGGGACAGTTTCATCATGATCGTCAAATGGCCGGAGACCGGCTTGCCTGAGACGCGGACGATCTATCCTTTCGGCGCCGCGATGGGGCGGCCTGATTCGCCGCATTACTCTGACCAGGCGGAGATGTTTTCGCGTGAAGCGTTCAAGGTCTCGCCGCTGCCGGCCTATGAGTAGCGCGGGTGATGCGCCGCCTGGTCGAAACGCCGCTGCGGGTTTACATATCGGCTCAGGGTCTTAGGTTGTCCCCAAGCCCTGTTCTTCAGGCAACGAGAGCCCCATGGCGAGCGCGTTCTGCCTTGCCTTCGATTCACCTCTTGCGAACAGATTGGACCCACGATGACCCAGGTAAAAAACGGTGATACCGTACACATACATTATACCGGAACGCTGAAAGACGGCACGCCGTTCGACAGCTCTCAGGGACGCGACCCGCTGACATTCCAGGTCGGCACCGGCCAGATCATTCCCGGCCTCGACGCGGCCATTCCCGGCATGGCAGTCGGGGACAGGAAAACCGTGACAGTTCCCTGCGAGGAGGCATACGGGCCGGTCGATCCGGACCGGCGCACGTCTGTGCCGCGGGATGATATTCCGCCTGAGGTCCCGGTCGATGTCGGCACGCGTCTGCAGATGCAGGCTCCGTCTGGCCAGCCTGTGCCGGTCGTCGTGGTTGCGGCCGACGACAAGACGGTGACGCTGGATGCCAACCATCCGCTGGCTGGTCAGGACCTGATCTTCGACATCGAACTTGTCGCGATCAAGCAGGCGGCGTGAGCCCCAAACTCTTGGGCTGATGGCATCCTGCTGCCGCCGCAGGCTAAGACACGGAGCCAGTTTCGCCTTGTCTCTCGTTCCCGGACATAAGCTGTCGCAAATCCCGGGATGATGGCGCAGGGCTGCCATCCGGGCGGGGTCGGCTGGCTATCCGCCCAGCTTCTCTGCCGCGGCTTCCGCGAAATAGGTGATGACGCCGGCGGCGCCGGCGCGTTTGAAGCAGAGGAGCGTTTCCATCATCACCCGGTCGCCGTCGATCCAGCCATTCCGGGCGGCGGCCATGATCTGGGCATATTCGCCGGAGACCTGATAGGCGAGCGTCGGCACGCCGAATGTCGATGAAACCCGCTGCACAATGTCCAGATACGGGAGACCGGGCTTGACCATCACCATGTCGGCGCCCTCGGCAAGGTCGAGCGCGACCTCACGCAAGGCCTCGTCCGTGTTCGCCGGGTCTTGCTGATACGTCTTCTTGTCGCCCTTCAGCGCGGCGGCCGAGCCGATCGCCTCGCGGTAGGGGCCGTAGAAGCCGCTGGCATATTTGGCGGCATAGGAAAGGATCATCGCGTGGGTGTAGCCCTCCTCCTCGAAGGCCGCCCGGATGGCGCCGATGCGGCCATCCATCATGTCTGAAGGGGCGACGACATCCGCGCCGGCGCCGACATGGACGAGCGCCTGCTGCACCAGTCGCTCTACTGTCGCATCGTTCGGGATCGTGCCGTCTTCATCCAGCAGCCCGTCATGGCCATGGCTGGTATAGGCGTCGAGGGCAACATCGGTGATCAGGCCGATCTCGGGGGCGGCGTTCTTCATTTCCTTGAGGGCGCGGGGCACGAGGCCGTCCGGCGAGAGGGCGCCCGTGCCATCGGCGTCTTTTCCTTCAGGGCCGATATAGGGGAAGAGGGCAATCGCCGGGATGCCAAGCGCTTTGGCGCGCTTTGCGGCAAGGCCGGCGTCCTTGACGCTGAGCCGGTCAACACCCGGCAGGGAAGCAACCGGCACCCGGCCCTCGCCATCATGCACGAACACAGCCCAGACGAGATCGGCAGGCGTCAGCACGGTTTCGGCGATGAGGTCGCGCACCCAGGGTGACTGGCGCAGGCGGCGCATCCGTGTGGCGGGAAACGCCTGCGGGAAATGGTTCATGATTTTGCCCTCCGCTGGCGCCTCCAGGGCCGGTCACTGACCGGCCACAACAGCCCTGACCTACTCACCAATGCCCCTAGCCGCAATCTGCAATCCTGTTTACCAAGGAAGTCCGGGAGGGCACAGGGACGCGCATGGCCCATGACTTTTTCCTGAGCTACCGGCGCACCGACCAGCCGCTGGCGCGGGCGCTGGCCGCGGCGCTGATGGCACGCGGGGCGCGGGTCTGGTGGGATGACCGGATCCAGCCCGGAGAAGACTGGCGCGACGCCATCGTCAGCAATCTGGAAACGTCCAGCGCGCTGGTGATTCTCTTTTCCGAGGCCTGCAACTCCTCCAAGCAACTGCGCAAGGAGCTGGCCCTCGCCGATATGATGGACAAGGCCGTTATTCCCGTCCTGATTGAGCCAGCCCAGCCCCGCGGGCATTTCCTGTATGAGCTCGCTGCGCTGAACTGGGTCCAGATCCATCCCGATCCTGCATCCCGGATCGATGGCCTTGCTGACAAGCTGGCCGCCGATCTCGACATCCCGGCGCGCCGGGAGAAGGCGGCGCTCGAAGAGGAGGCCCCGGCCCGCCGCGCGATCGGCGAAGCGGGGAGTTCCGCTCCGGTCACTGCGCCCGCTCCGTCGAGGCAGAAAGCCGCGAGGAAACCCACAGCCCCCCGCAAGCTTAAATCTGCAAAGCCGGCCACGCGGCGCAATTTCCTCGCCTTCAAATGGTATGAGGTGATGCTTGCTCTCTTGCTCGCCTGTCTGCCGATCATCGGCAACCTTACGCAACCACCGGAGGGGCGTGCCCAGACCGCATTAGTCATGACGCTGGATTATGCAATGGTGGTGCTGGTGGCGCTGATCCTGATCGCCATTCTGGTGTTTCCGTTCCGTTATTTTCTGCGGCGGTTGCGGGCGCGCGCGGCCCTGTTCTACCATCTGGCGAGCGTCTGGAGCCTGTCGGGCCTGCTCGGTATTCTGTCCGCCTTCCATCCGGAGATGCTGGACGAGAATTTCGGCACGGGCACAAATATCCTCCTGTTCATTTTCGTCTGGGGCATGATCACACTGGGCTTTTCCCTCATCGCCTTCGCTATCTATGGCCTTCTGCATTTCCAGCGCAGCCTGCGGCAGCTGAAGTCGAACACCGAAATCATCGGCGCACCGGCCTAGAGCAGCCCGATGCGCAGGGCCATGAAACAGCGCTGGCGGATATCGAGCCCATTCTCCGCCTGAGCGGCCTCGATCTCCATCATCCATGTCTCCATCTTCTTGCGAGGCACTTCGCGGAAGCCATGGCGCCGATAGAACGGGCCATTCCATGGCAGGTCCCGGAAGGTCGACAGGACAACACGTTTCGCCCCCCGGCGCCGGGCGTCCTCGACCACGCAGGCGACAAGCGCCGCGCCGAGTCCCTTGCGGCCATGCGCCGG
>DAIRTA010000028.1:0-16347 GCA_036804125.1 Hyphomonas sp. | reverse complement strand
GGCGCCGGTCCGGCAGGTAGGAGAGTTCGGCGACCGTGATGCCGAATTCCTCGGCAAGCTCCGGCGAGGCCGAGCCGATTTCCTGGCTGACCTTGTTGAAGCCCATCTCGATCGACATGCCGGCCTCGACGCAGATGAGCAGCATGTCGAGGGCATCCGGGAAGGCGCGCATCAGGGATTTCTGGCGCTTCGAGGCGAGGTTCGAGACATAGAGGTTGGGGGCATAGAAGCCGGCAGCCGCGCCGAACATCAGCACCGCATATTTCAGCGGTGTGGCAAGGTCGTGATCATTGACGAAGAAGATGTAGACAAAGACCAGGGCCGCGCCGACGAACGGCATCGACATCCTGGCGAAATAGAAGGCTGAAACCGGGCCCGGCCCGCGCAGGCCGGCCTGGTTCATCAGCTTGTGGATATTCGGGTCCTCCAGCGCCTTCTGCAGGTTCAGCTTGGAGGATATCGCGCCGACGACGCTGGCATCGGTGCGCCGCAGGCCGCCCTTTTCCAGGGCCGCACGGCTCTGCTTGCGCAGCCTTTCGCGCTGGGTCGCGACCGCCTTGAGGCGGGTCTCGAGCCGGTTACCCTGCAGGAGGGGCATGAACAGGGTGAGGAAGGTGCCGAACACGGCCAGGGCGACCAGCACCGAGACGAGCGTTTCCGGCTTCGAAAAGGACAGGAGAAATTCATACATGTCCGGCCCTGCCCTAGACGTCGAAGTTGATCATGTTGCGCATCACCGTGATCCCGGTGATCAGGAGGCTGGCGGCCATCACGAGGATGAAATGGCCGGTCTCGGTGATGAATAGTTCCATGATGTAATCGGGCGAGGTGATGAACACCATCGTGCCAACCGCGATCGGCAGCGAGCCGATGATCATGGCAGACGCCTTGGCTTCCGACGACATCGCCTTGACCTTCTCCTTCATCATCTTCCGGGAGCGGATGACGGTCGAGAGGTTGTGCAGGGCTTCGGACAGGTTGCCGCCGGCCTTGGCCTGGATCAGCAGCACGATGCTGAAGAAGTTGATTTCCTGGAGGGGAACCCGCTTGTAGAGCGCGGCCAGCGCCCGGTCGAGGCCGGTGCCCATCTGCAGGCCGTCGGCAAAGCTCAGAAATTCCTTGCGCAGCGGCTCGGGGCTTTCCTTGCCGATGATGCGGATACACTCGTTGAGCGGAAGGCCGGACTTGACGCCGCGCACGATGATATCGAGCGCATCGGCAAACTGGTTGACCATGCGCTGATGTCGGCGCTTGGTGATGCTCGACAGGATAAAGCGCGGCACGCCAAGCGTTCCGGCAAACAGGGCGGCACCGACGAGGACAGGCTGGCTCTTGAGCTCCATGCCGCTGACGGTGATCCCCTCGAAGCCGCTCATATAGACGCCGCCGGCAAGGACAATGCCCGTGATGACCGAGATGATCCAGAACACCGGAACCGGCATCTCGATGCCTGCCTGGACCAGCTTGGTCTTGATATCGTAAGCCGAGGTCGCGCGCTTGCGATCCTTGTCGCGCTTGCGCAGCTCTTCCAGCATCTCCTGCGTCTTCTGCCGGCGCTTGGTCGCCTCATCGGTTCCGCGCCGCACGGCAGCGCCCGTCTGGCGCCCGGCCCCGATCTCCTTCGCCCGCTTGCGCGCGGCCTCACCCTTTCCTCCGCTGAAGGCAAGGCCGAGGCCGGCAATCGCAAGGAAAGCGAGACCGGCGACGAGGTAGATGGTCAGCGTGCCGCCCATGTTCAGCCGTTCAGCACATCAAGCGCTTTTGCAAGGTCGCGCTCGAGATTGAAGTATGCGGCCCGGTCCCAGAAGCGCGGGCGTCCGATGCCGGTGCCGCGATGGCGGCCGACGATCTTGCCATCATCGGTCTCGCCTTCGATCTCGTATTTCATGAGATCCTGCAGAACGATGGTGTCGCCCTCGAGCCCGAGAACCTCGGTGATGCAGATGATGCGGCGCGAGCCGTCGCGAAGGCGGGAAGCCTGGACGACCACGTCGATCGAGCCGACAATCATTTCACGGATGGTCTTGGCCGGCAGCGAGAAGCCGCCCATGGTGATCATTGATTCGACCCGGCTGAGGGCTTCGCGCGGGGAGTTGGCGTGCAGCGTTCCCATCGAGCCGTCATGGCCCGTGTTCATGGCCTGCAGGAGGTCGAAGGCCTCCGGTCCGCGCACCTCGCCCACGATGATCCGTTCCGGACGCATACGCAGACAGTTCTTGACGAGTTCCCGCATCGTGACCTCGCCGGAGCCTTCGATGTTCGGCGGGCGCGTCTCGAGACGCACGACGTGCGGCTGCTGGAGCTGAAGCTCGGCGGAGTCCTCGCAGGTGATGACGCGCTCGCCGGGTTCGATGAAGCCGGTGAGACAGTTGAGAAGCGTGGTTTTCCCCGAACCCGTACCGCCGGAGATCAGCACATTGCAGCGGCAATGGCCGATGATGCGCAGCAGCTCGGCGCCCGATTCGGAAATCGAGCCGAAATTCACGAGGTCCTGCAGCCGCAGCTTGTCCTTCTTGAATTTCCGGATGGTGAGGGTCGGGCCATCGATCGCCAGCGGCGGGGCGATGACGTTGACCCGGCTGCCATCGAGAAGGCGCGCATCACAGATCGGCGAGCTTTCATCGACGCGGCGGCCAACCTGGCTGACGATCCTCTGGCAGATGTTCATCAGCTGCGCATTATCGCGGAACCGGATATTGGTGCGCTCGATCTTGCCGGCGACCTCGATATAGGTCGTGTCGGCGCCATTGACCATGATGTCGGCGATGTCGTCGCGCGCAAGCAAGGGTTCGAGCGGGCCGAAGCCGAGAACATCGTTGCAGATGTCGTCGAGCAGCTGTTCCTGCTCCGAGATCGACATGACAACATTCTTGATACTGATGATTTCGACGACAATGTCGCGAATCTCGTCGCGCGCGCTCTCGGTATCCAGCTGGGCCAGCTGGGCGAGGTCGATCGTGTCGATCAGCGCGTTGAAGATGGTGGTCTTGGTTGCGTAGTACTGCTCAGACTGCTGCAGGATCTTGCGGACAGGCTCGGGCTTGACCTCGGGTGTCTTGAGCTTTGCCGCCGGGGCTGCGGACGGCGAAGCGCCGCCGGGCTTCGGCGCCGCCGGCTGAGGCGCCTTGGCCGCAGGCCTCGGCGCAGCTGGCGCCGCAACCGGTGTTGCAGAACGTTTTCCAAACGCCATCGTCTACCGCCTCGTGCGCGCCTGCCCTATTTGCCCAGCATCTTCTGGAGCAGGCTTTTCTGCTGTTTCTGAATGGAGCGCCCGGAGATCGCCGTCGCCAGATAGTCGATCGCCAGCGCTGATTTAGAGGACGCATCGGTTTCCGAGATCATCTGGCCGTTATTGGCCGCCGTGCCGAAAATTTCCGGCTCGAACGGGACCGTGGCCTCGGGCTCGACGCCGATGGCATTGGCGAAATCCTTGACCGGGATTTCGGGCCGCTTCGGAACACCGACCATGTTGAGCACCAGCCGGGGGGGGTGATCGTTTGTGCGATGGCCCTTCAGCTGGTCGATCAGGTTCTTGCCGTTGCGCAGGGACGCAAGGTCCGGCTGGCACACCACGATCACTTCATCGGAAGCGATCAGCGTCGCGCGAACCCAGCTCGACCAGGCGTGCGGAAGGTCAAGCACCATGAACGGGACGTTGCGGCGCACCGTGCTGATGACCGCCGAATAGGCCTCATCCGGGATATCCATGATCTGGCTTATCGTCGCCGGCGCAGTGAACAGGGAGAGCCGTTCGGTCGCCCGCGCCAGCAGCCGCTCGATCACCGCATCGTCCGCGCGCTCCGGTGCCAGCAGCGCATCCGCAACGGTCTGCGGCATGTCCTGGTTGAAGTCGAGGGCGGTCGTGCCGAAGGAGAGGTCGAGGTCAACCAGTGTCGTGTTGACCCTGATATTCTCGGCCAGCGCCCAGGCGAGGTTGTGCGCGACGGTTGACGCCCCGACCCCGCCTTTGGCGCCGATGACGGAGATCTGCTTGCCGATAAAGGGGGCATCCGGATCGGCGAACAGGTTGGCGATCGAGCGGATGATCTGAAGCGGGCGGAGCGGCGGGACGATGTATTCCGACACGCCGCGCGAGACCAGCTGGCGATACAGCGCGATGTCGTTGACGGTGCCGATGACCATGACCTTGACATGCTCGTCGCAATACCCGGCGAGCTGGTCAACATCCTCGAGGATCTTGGCCGAGTGCGCGCTTGATTCGAGGATCAGGAGGTTCGGCGTCGGGTTTTCCCTGAGATGCTCGATCGCGGCCGCCAGCCCGCCGCCGATGAGATCCACGGTTGCCCGGCCGAGTCGGCGGTCGCGCGCGCAGGTCGCCAGGAGCTGCTGCGTCGCCTCGCGCTCATAGAAGACCTTGATCGAGATCGCCGGGAGAACCGCATCACCGCCGCCCTGCTCGACCATGCCGAAGACAGGGCTGCTGAATTCGACCGGCTTGGCTACCGTATCGAGAAGGCCGGACTCGGCCCCGCCAAATCCGTCAAGCGCGACCGGATCGATCAGATCGGGCGGGCTTGCATCGCTGGTCTCGTCGAAGACATCTTCGAAGTCTGTACCCAGATCGTCCTGGAGAAGAATCTTGTTTTCAGCCATGAACGTTGTGTCCTGCCAATCTGTCCGACTAATTTACTGCTGACGAAACCGCGCCATTTTCATTGCCCTGCGAAGCGGTGGGAGCACCGGTGCGGAATTTCTCGAGAATATCCATCCGGCGCGGCGTATCGGCCGGGTCAATCGGCGTCTGGCCCAGAAGGTCGGCCGGATCGGCGATCATCGCTGCGAGGTTCGTGCGCACGGCGCAGCCGAGTGTCGGCAGGTGATTGTTCGACCGCGATTGTGCGATGTCTATCTGCGACTTCAGCGGGCAGTTGGGGGCAATTGCCTCATAGCGCTGATAGGCGAGGATCAACGGCTCGGACAGCGCCGCCCCTGCCCCGTGATGGGTGCCGGACATTTCGGTGTAACGCACGCCGGCTTCCCAGGCGATCTCGCGCGCCTCGACGACAGCGGTTACGGCAAGCTGCGGGTTGGACGTGGCCTGCGGCAGCGAGAGAACCAGCGGGCCATGGCCGACGCGGTTGTATTCGCGCACAAAGGCGCGGATCTGGGTGCGGTCGCGGTCCGACAGTTCGCTGCCATAGGGATCGATGGCGATCTCCAGGAATTCGGTGCGCTTGACGGCCTGTATCCGGTTCTGATCCAGCGTGTCGGCGGTGAGGTAGGAGGCCGGCACGGGCGAACCGGTGACGCTCGAACAGGCGCCCATCACCGCCATCAGGGCGCCGAGCGCTGCCAGTCCTGGGAGGGTTTTGATCCGCGGCATCGCCTGTTTCCTCACTCTTCCACAAATCCGACCGGCGCGCGGTATTCGTTCGCCCGGACCGGCGCACCATCGCGGCCATAGGTTTCATTCAGCTTTCCGAAGAAGATCGTGCGCGCATCGGAGGCGTTGGCGTATCCTTCGGCCGGGGTGATCATCTGCCCGCGGGAAGCCGGGTTGACGAGATAAGGCGTGACGATGACGACAAGCTCGGTCTCCTCGGTCAGGAAGTCGCGGGACTGGAACAGCGCGCCGAGAACCGGCAGGCGCTTCAGACCCGGAACCTGGTCGAGGCTCTGGCGGTCGCGTACCGAGATCAGCCCGGCCAGCATCATCGAGGAGCCGGAGGGCAGCTCGATCACGGATTCGGCGCGCCGTACGGCCAGTGCCGGCAGCGTGATACCCTGCAGGACGATGGGCTGGCCATCCGGACCGATGATCGTGCGCGAATCGGCCTGCGCGGCGCCAACCGTGGTCAGCTCAGAGACCTCGGTCGAGACACGCAGCGAGATCCGGCCCTGGGAGAGAACGACCGGCGTGAAGCTGAGCCCGACACCGAAGGGCTTGTACTCGAACTGGATACGGCCGTTATTGTCCTGGCCCGTCGGAACCGGGAATTCGCCGCCGGCGAGGAAGTTGGCCGTCTCGCCCGACATCGCCACGATCGTCGGCTCGGCAAGGGTGCGCAGCGCGCCGATGCGCTCCAGAGCGGTGAAGGTCGCGCCGATCTGCGACTGCAGGATGTCGCCGACAAAATTCGTATAGGCGATCGAGCCGCCGAGGCCGCCGAGCGAGCCGCCCTGTACGGCGAGGCCGAGACTGGTCGCAAACTCGCCGCGGATCGAATTGACGATGTCAAACCTGGCAGGCTGGCCGAAGCCGGGCCGGCCGGTGAGGCCGATTCCGAGCTGCTTGATCAGCGAGCGCTGCATCTCGACGACCCGGACTTCGAGGAAGACCTGCTCGGAGCCCGTGACGCTCACCAGATTGATGATCTGCGGGCCACCGGACTCCTCGGCATAGGCAGCAACCATGCGCATGACCTGATCGGCCTGGGAAAGATTCGGCACCTCCCCGGAGACGACGATGCTGCCATTCAGCCCTTCAAGCCGGACGCGCGCATCAGGCACCTGCCGCGTGATCGCGTCATTCAGGGCGGTAAAATCGGTCTCGACACTGATATTGAGCTCGAGCAGGACCTGCCCGGCCCGGTCGAAGATCAACGCATGGGTCATGCCGTGTCGCACGCCGCGGAATATGATCCGCCGCGAGGTCGAGACAGTGGCATCCGCAATCTCGGGATTGGAGATGACGACATCGGCGGCCGGCATGTCGAGATCGACGATCATCGACTGGTTGAGGCCGAGGACCACCTGCTGGGAGACATTGGTGTCACCCGGCCGGGTGATGTGGCTGGTCAGGCCGCTCGGCACGGTCTGGGCGGCGGCGGGAAGCGCTGCGGCCGCAAGGATCGAGGCGAGGAGGATGCGCAGGGTCGTGTGTGTCACGTTCAGCCTCCGACGCCGACATGGCTCGGACGGCCACTTCGGATAACAGTCACGGCGCCGTCCGACGCGCTGCGGCCGAGGAGTTCCATGCGCGGGTCGCGCGGTTCGTCGGGGCCGATCGCATCGATCGGCCGGAGCGACAGGGACAGGCGGCCGGCCCGCTCGGCTGCATTCAGCAGATCGGCCTCGTCCGGGGTCACTTCTATGGTCGCGGTGTTGCCGATCCGGCTCTGCGTGCCTTCAACACCTTCTCCGGTCGCGATGAACTGGTCGATGGCCAGAATGCGGACATTCTTCAGGATCGTGCGGGCCGTCACCCGGCTGGTCGTCTCGCCATCGAGCTGGACCAGCTCGTCATACGTGAGGATGATGTCGACGCGGTCCTCCGGAAGGACAAAGCCGCCGGATCCGGTTTCCGTGCTGATCTCGATCGCCACGGCCCGCATGCCCGGGCCAATGAGCGCGGACATCATGCCCTGGTCGCCGCGCTTGATGAAGCGCAGCCGGTTCACAGGCTCGCCCTCAAACATCGGCAGGCGGACCGTCGCGCCGGCGAGATCGCTTCTGGCCTCAGGAGAATCGGCCTCAGCGATCATGGCCGGCAGGATGCTGTTCTCCGGCCAGGGCCGCCAGCGCAGGTCGCCCTCGGCAATGATTTCCCCGACCCGCAGGTCGCGCGATGCTGTCAGCACGCTCGCCTGGGAAATTTCAACGGTTTCGACGACCACCTGTTGCGAGGCTTCGCCGGTGTCCGATCCGCCGACCATGCGGCTGACCATGAAGGCGGCCCCCATGGCCGCCAGCGCGGCGACAATCAGGATGAGGATGCGCACAGGATTCATGAGCCGTAGCCCCCTTGATGAAATCTGCCCTGCACCGCCTCGCCAAACATCCGCAAAGCTTTGTGCGTTTTGCGAGAATTACGCGAGCAGACCTAAAGGAACGTTAACTGTGCCAGCCGATCGCCGCATACAGACCGCTGAGGAGCGGCGTGAACGGTCCGGCGAGGATTGCGCCGGCCGCGATCGCGACGCCGTAGGGAACGCCGGCGCCGGGTTCGAACGGGGGCCGGATGAATTCCGGCACCATGCCGGCCGGGATCGACCGGCGCGTTGCGAGGATCAGGAGCGTCAGCGCGCCCCCGGCCAGCGCCATAACAAGCAGAAAGGGCAGCGCTGCGCCCGGCCCCATCCAGAGCAGCACGCCCGGAACCATCTTGGCATCCCCTCCCCCGATGATGCCGAAGGAGAACAGGCCGAAGCCGATGACGAAGGCGGCCAGGCCGACGAGGAGGTGCCCCCCGAGGAACTCCCAGGGAAGGCCGGACATGAGGGCGGCGGGGAAGAACAGTGCCGCGATGGCGATATTGAGCCGGTTCGGTATCGTCAGGCTGCGCACATCACTGAGAGCGGCGGCGAAACAGAGGCCCAGAAAGGCGACGCCCAGGAGGGCAAGCAGGATGGTCAGCATGGGTCGGGCTCCTCTCGGCCAGGATCTTGCCCCTGTTCTGGCGGCAAAGGCTGAAAGAAGTCTTTCGCGAGAGAGGCCTCTGCGTGACCCGGCACCCCTGCCATCCCGGAAAGCGCGTCTGCGCATATCCCGGGCCCTGCGACATGCTCCCCGTCACCCCCCGGCAACAGCCAGGGATTTTGCAGAAGTCTTTCCTGCAGGCGCTGTGGCCGCACCCCAAAGCAAAGAAGCCGCCGGCACGAGGCCAGCGGCTTCCCTGTGTCTTACGACAAAGTCGCTTATTAGGTGAGTTCAGCAGCAACTTCGTCGAAGGTGGCGGAAACGCCATCACCAAGAGCGGTGACCGAGATGATGATCGCAACAGCGATCAGAGCAGCAATGAGGCCATACTCGATAGCCGTTGCGCCCGACTCGTCTTTCAGAAAACGTGCAAACATTGGAAACTCCCATCACTTCAGTTTGACAGTCCCGGCTGAACCTTTTCTTCCGGAACAGCGCCACTGATACGCGAACAATGCTACGACTCCGTTTTCGGAATCAGAAAAATAGTGAAGGGTTACAAAGGCTTTGTTTACCAGCCCGGCCAGCTTGCTCTGCGCGCGGAGGGTCAGGATTTTTCTGCCTGCCCCTTTTCCGAAGTCCCTCGCGCAGGCGGAGCCAGGGCTGACAGGACAGGCCTTGCGGGGCTCCCGGCTGCGCGGGAACGAGCGGCATTAGTAAACGGGAAACCAAAAGCTGACACTGTCTGGTCCAGCCCGTTTGCGGAGTGTCCTGTTCATGTTCAACCTGCGCCCGATCCTTCTTTCCGGCCTGATGGGCCTCGTGGCCGCCGCCGCCCAGGCCGAGCCGCTGGCGGTCGAAACCAACAAGACCGTTGCGCTGCGCCTTGACGGGCCCGCCGCCACGATCGTCATCGGCAATCATCACATTGCCGATGTCGCGGTCCAGTCCGAGCGGCTGATCTTCCTTACCGGCAAGATGTTCGGAACGACCAACCTCATGATCCATGACCGCTCGGGCCGGCTTGTCCTGAATACCGACATATCGGTCACCGCGCCGTCCAACATGGTCACCCTGACCCGCGCCGGGCTCGTCTCGAGTTTTACCTGCTCGCCGGAATGCCGCCCCGTGGTGAATACCGGCGACGATCCGGAGTTTTTCAGCAATGCGCTTCAGCAGCACATGTCCGTGCAGTCGCTGAACAGCGGGGACTGAGCGTCCCGCCATTCAAAATTGATTGAAATTTCAAGGGTTCCGTAAAGCCCTCATATACCGGCTGCGGACTATGGTGCAGGCTTCTCAAAAGGGTCTGAACCACCATGGCCTGTCCTGTGCCCGCCGGTCTTGTAGCACGCGCGCGCGCCCGCTGGGCCGCGTTTGCGCAGGCGCGGCGTGGCTCCGCCGCCGTCGAATTCGCGATGATCGCGGCGCCGTTCTTCTTTCTGATCTTCGGCCTCATCGAGATCTGCATGATCTTCATCATGTCGACCCTGCTCGAGAATGCCGTGCAGGAAACCGGGCGGCCGCTGCGGACGGGTGAGGCCCAGACAAACGGGATCAGCGCCGCGCAGTTCAAGGATGATGTCTGCGCCCAGCTCCTGGGCCTGATGGATTGCGATGGCAGCCTGCACGTCGATGTGCGGCGGCTGGGCAATTTCCGCACTGCGCTGCCCCCCCGCCCCATCGATGCCGACGGCAATTTCGATGCGTCGGAGTTCGGGTATGACCCGGGCGGGCCGAACGATATCGTCTCAGTCCGGGTGTTCTATGAGTGGAAACTCATCACGCCCGTGATCTCGATGCCGCTGCGCAATATCAACGGCAACCGCCACCTGATCCAGTCGAGTTCCGTCTTCCGGACGGAACCCTATTCAAGCTGAGCGCCGGCCATGATCAGACACCTTGCCCGCCTCCTCCCCTCTGCCGCTACGCGCAGGGCCGCGGCCTATCGCCGGGACCAGCGCGGCATCTCGGCCGTGGAGTTTGCCCTGATCGCGCCGCTGATGCTGCTGCTCTATTTCGGCAGTGTCGAGCTCAGCCTGATGATGCGCGCCGACCGCAAGGTAACGGCCACCGCGTCCGCGCTTGGCGACCTGACGGCGCGGCTGGCCATCGTCAGCGACAATGACATGCGCGAGATGTTCGGCGCGGCCACCCTGATGCTCGAGCCCCACCCGGCCAGCGAGGCCCGGCTGCGGATCACCTCGATCGTGGATACGGGCGATGACACGCCCCGCGTCGCCTGGTCGGACGCCTATGGCCTGTCCGCCTATGCCGATAACACACCCATTTCTGTACCGGCCGGTATCGTTCCGCCGTTCGGGTCGGTGATCATGGCCGAGGTCGAAATCGACTATGAATCGAATACCGGCCTCGTCATCCAGACCAGCCGGCAGCTGCGGGAAACATTTTACCTGCGCCCGCGCCGGGTGATCGCGATTGACCGCAATCGCGGCGGCGGCGGATCACCTGCCTTCGGGCCGGACAGCTAAGCGGCGCCTCAGGCCCGGCGGGGCGGCGGATCGCTCCTGACCGTCAGCAGCACCGCGAGCCCGAGGAAAAACAACAGGGCGATGGCCGACATGCCGATCCGCTGGTCCTGTGACCAGCGGGTAAAGAGTTCGATCAGCATCGGACCGATCCACACCGTCACGGTTCCGGCTATTGCGAACAGGCCGAAGAACTCGCCCCGCATGTGCCGCGGCGCGACATGGATCAGCATCGAGCGGCTCGAGGAGATGTTCGCCGTCGCAAACACGGCAATCAGGGCGCCCTGGACGAGATAGAGCAGGTCGGACAGCCCGGAAAAAACCGGCGTGGCGAGGATCTCGCGATTGGCGATGAGGCCGAACAGGACCGATTCCTGCGTGATGGACAGGCCGAAGAACAGGATCAGAACGATCATCGCAAGTTCGATGATCAGCGCATTTTTCGGGCCGACCCGCTGGTCGAGCCAGCCGCCGAACAGGCCGCCGAGCACCGCCCAGGCCGAGGCCCAGATCGCATAGATGGTCAGCTCGATCAGCCCCCAGCCGAGGAACAGGCTGACATAGACCGCACCGATCGTGAGCAGGGCGAACATGCCGTCGGCATAGATGGTCCGTGCGATCAGGAATTTGAACGCCTCGCGGTGCACGCTCGCCTGCTTGACCGTGCGAATGACACCCCTGGCGCCCTCGATCACTGCAGGGATGGCCGGTGTGCCCTTGATGCCGGTATCCCGGGCATGGAGGAAGAATGGCCAGATCATCACCGCCAGCCAGACAGCACAGATCGGGCCGGCAATGCGGAACTGCTCGTAACGGCTGGTGTCGATACCGAACAGCGGTTCCCGGAACGGCCAGCCCAGCACATCCGGCAGGGCGAACATGAAGACGATGGCGACGAACATGACCGTCGCCGCCGCATTGCCCAGCGAGAGGCCCAGCCCGGACACCGCCGGCAGGGCATCAGGACGCGCCGCATCCGGCAGCATCGAATTGTGGGCGACCTCGCTGTAGGAATAAGCGACGTAGGCGGTGATCAGCAGCGCGATGACGGCGCCGGTGGACAGCCCCGCCTCGCCCGGCTCGGCCCACCACAGCAGCAGGCTGACGAGCCCGATCACAGACAGGCAGGCCAGCAGCAGGGGTTTCCTGCGAAGGCCGCGGTCGAAAGCCGCCCCGATGAAGGGCGCCGTCATGGCCGCGATGGCGCCCGCCCATTTCGACAGGTTGGCCACCGTCGCCTGCCCTTCTGCACCGGCGAGCCGGCGGGCATCGGCCTCATCCAGCCCGTCGAGACGGCCGCTGGCGAGAATGTCGGCGCCGATAATGTCGCGCGCGAAATACGGCGCGAAAATGTAGATGACGATGAGGATGTAGTAGGGATTGCGGGCAAGTTCGAACCAGGCCCAGGCCAGCCCCGTCCGTCCGAGGGCGCCGCCCTCCCCGTCTGCCCGGACCGTTCCGTCGGCCAGCGGGACTGCGGCCACAATCGGTGCTGCCATAGGGTTTTCCTCCCGGCGCCTGGCGCGCCTTATCGATGCGACCTTAGCGGCTTGCAGGCCCGGCGGAAGCCCCCGTCTGCGAATGGCTTCAGGCTGACAGGCGCGCAGCCAGCTCGCCCGCATAGCGGGTGATGTCGCCGGCGCCGAGGCAGACGATCATCGCGCCGGGGCCCGCCAGGGGCTTCAGGGCGGCTGGCAGGTCGCTGAGCGAATCGAGAGCGGAAGGGTTCTTGTGGCCATGCCGCCGGATCGACCGGACGAGTTCGAGATGGTCGACCCCCTCGATCGGCGTCTCCCCGGCTTCATAGACAGGGGCGACCAGGACATGATCGGCCGCATCGAAACAGGTCGAGAACTCCTCGAACAGGTCGCGAAGACGGGTATAGCGATGGGGCTGGCAGACGGCGATCAGCGTGCCTGCGCCCTGCATGGCGCGCGCCGCCTTCAGAACGGCGGCAATCTCCACCGGATGATGCCCGTAATCATCGATGATCCTGACCGGAGCGCCGCCCGGAACGGGTTGCCACTCCCCGGCCAGGCTGAAGCGGCGCTTGACCCCGCCGAAACCGGCCAGTCCTGACCGGATCTGCGCGTCGCTGGCGCCGAGTTCGAGGGCGACGGCAATCGCAGCCAGAGCGTTCTGCACATTGTGCTCGCCGGCCATCGGCAGGGTCAGGCCGGCGATGATGCGGGGCGCCTCATCCGGACGGCGGCGGATCTCGGCGTCGAAATGCGCGCCCGAGAGATCCGTACGCAGACTGGAAGCGCGCACATCGGCCTGAAGATTGAAGCCATAGGTGACGCGGCGGCGATCCGTGACGCGGGCAGCGAGCGCCTGCACTTCAGGGTGGTCCGTGCAAAGAACGGCAAAGCCATAGAAAGGCAGGTTCTCGACGAAGGTGTCGAACGCCTCGCGCAGGCGGTCCATGCCGCCATAATGGTCGAGATGTTCAGGATCGATATTGGTGACGATGGCGCAGGTCGGGCTCAGCTTGGTGAAGGTGCCGTCGCTCTCGTCGCTCTCGACGACCATCCAGTCGCTCTCGCCGGCCTTGTAATTGGACCCATAGGCCTGGATGATCCCGCCATTGATGACGGTCGGATCGACACCGGCAGCATCCAGCAGGCAGGCAACGAGCGAGGTCGTGGTCGTCTTGCCATGGGTGCCGGCGACGCAGACGGTGTATTTGAGCCGGGTGATCTCGGCGAGCATGTTGGCCCGGCGCACGACCGGGATTCCGGCCGCCCGGGCCGCGCGGATTTCGGGATTATCGCGGCGGATGGCGGACGACACGATCACCGTGCCCGCGCCATCGACATTCTCCGGCTTGTGGCCGATGAAGATCTTCACGCCGCGCTGGCGCAGGCGCTCGACATTGGCGCTTTCAGCGACATCAGAGCCCTGTACCGTATACCCCATGGTCAGCATCACATCGGCAATACCGGACATGCCGATACCGCCGATGCCGACGATATGGGCCGGGCCGACGGGAAAGGGTGTGGGCGTGGTCATGCGCCTCCGTGTTCCGCTATTCTGCAGGTAGCGCAAGGGGGCAGGCGCTCATAGCTCGGCAATGCGCCCGGCCATTTCGGCAAGATCGCGGGCGGCATCGGGCCGGGCGACGGAACGGGCCATAGCGGCGCGGGCGGCCAGATCGCCCGGATCGGTGAGGCGGACCTTGAGCAGTTCGCCGAGCAGCCTCGGGCTGAGATTGGATTCAAGGATCATGTCGGCCGCACCGGCTTCGGTCAGCGCCTCGGCATTGGCGGCCTGATGGTCGTCCATCGCAATGGCGAGCGGCAACAGGATCGAGGGGCGCCCGGCCATCGCGATCTCGCTGACCGTGCCGGCCCCGGCCCTTGCGATCACGAGATGCGCCGCCGCGAGGTGTTCGGCCATGTTGTTGAAGAAAGGTGCGATCTGCGCCCGGACCCCGGCCTTGCGGTAGATCGACCGGACGATTTCGGTCTGTTCGATGCGGACCTGCTGAACCACTGTCAGGCGGCTGCGAAGGTCCTCGGGCAGGAAATTCGCAATGGCCAGCGGAACGGTCTCCCCGATGATCCGGGCGCCTTGGCTGCCGCCGGTGACGAGCAGGCTGAGCTCGCCGGAAGCCGGCGGATAAGGCAGATGGAAGAGATCCCGGATCGGCGCGCGGACAGGATTTCCGAGCGGCAGGTGAGCCGACCCTGAGGGCAGAAAGTCGAGCCGCTCAAAGCCGCTGGCCACGAGCCTGGCCTGCTTGGCGAAATGGCGGTTGACTCGTCCGAGCACGGCATTCTGTTCATGAATGAGGATTGGGATGCCCCTGCGCCGGGCCGCCGTGAGCGATGGAAAGGCCGGATACCCTCCGAACCCGGCGACCAGCGCCGGGCGATGGGTGTCGAGCAGGCGGCGCGCCTGGCGTATGCCGGCCGTGATTTTCATGGCCGAGCCGGGAACGCTGAACGGCCGGCGGATCGAGAGGCTGGCCGCAGCGATCTCGGCCTTCCAGCTGGCAGGAAAATCCGACGCGTATTTCAGGCCGCGTTCGTCGGAAACCAGCCCCACCCGCCAGCCTCGCGCCTGCATCTCCTCGGCAAAGGCGCGGGCCGGGAACATGTGCCCGCCCGTGCCGCCAGCGGCGATCATGATGAGCCGTGAAGTCTCAGGTTCATTCATAGCGTCCCCGCAGGCGCGTCCCGTCGCCGCGCACCAGCGCCAGCACCAGCCCCAAGGTAAGCCCGAGGCCGAGCATTGACGAGCCGCCATAGGAAATAAAGGGCAGCGTCATGCCGGTTGGCGGAAGTATGGCCAGATTCACGCCGATATTGATCAAGGCCTGGAGGGTGAACAGCGCCATCAGCCCGGCCGTGGCCGCCCGCGCATAGGCGTCATCAGCGCGCGCTGCCGCCCGGAAGCCGCGCACCGCAATCAGGGCGTAGGCCATCATCAGGGCCACCAGCGCGACCAGCCCGAATTCCTCGGCCATGACGGCGAGGATGAAATCGGTATGGGCATCCGGCAACCGGGCCTTGACCAGCCCCTCCCCCGGCCCGGCACCGAACAGGCCGCCCCGACCGATCGCCTCGACGGCCCGTTCGATCTGGTAGGTGTCGGTGGCGCCGGGATTGATGAGTGTATCCACCCGGCTGCGCACATAGGGCAGGAGATTGTAGAGGGCTGTCGCAAGCACGGCGCCGGCCAGAGCAAACAGGCCGATCCAGCGCTTCGAAAGGCCGCTGACGAAGAAGGTCACGAGGAAAGCCAGGCTGAGCAGGACCGACTGGCCGACATCCGGCTGGATCAGCAGGAGAGCGAGCGTTGCGGCATACAGAAGGAAGGCCATCAGGGCCCAGGGTCCCGTGGGATAGTGTTCACGCTGGGCCAACAGCCATCCGCAGATCAGGATCAGGGCAGGCTTCACGAACTCGCTCGGCTGGACCGAATAGCCGAAAAACTGAAGCCAGCGCCGCGCGCCCTTAACCTCGATTCCATCGGCGGCGACAAGGATCAGAAGCGCGAAGCCCGAAAGGACGATCAGCGCCGCAAAGCGGCGGGCCCATTTGCGGTCGAGCAGGCTGACGGCCAGCATGACCGCAAGCGCAAGGCCCGCAAAGACCGCCTGCCGGAAAACGAAGTAATACGGGTCGGAATAGCCGATGCGCGCCGACGCGGTGGGACCCGCCGCAAGCGACATCAGCAGGCCGATGCATAGGAGCAGCACCGCCCCGGCAACAAGCGGCCAGTCAAGCGTGCGGCGCCACTCGGTCAGCCAGGACGTATCGGAGCGCGGCAGGACCGCCGGGCTGGCAGCGGACTTCACGCGGAAACCTTGAGCGGCTGGGCGAGCATCGCCTGCACCAGCGAGCGGAAGACATCGCCGCGATGCTCATAGTCCCGGAACTGATCAAAACTCGCACAGGCCGGAGACAGCAGCACCGCCGGCGCCGGCTGGCCGCTCGCCTTGGCATCGCGATAGGCCGCTTCGACAGCGCGCTCCAGCGTTCCGCAATTCTCGGACGGCACGGCGCCGCTCAGGCTGGCCTCGAACGCATTG
>DAIRTA010000027.1:7713-16379 GCA_036804125.1 Hyphomonas sp. | reverse complement strand
AGCCGCCAATATTGGCGAAGGCATCCTTCTTGGCGCTCATCGTCATGCCATCGGCAACAGCGAAACATTCCCGCACAATGTCCTTGATTGGACGGGTTCCTTGGCCGTCCTCGCGCAGCTTGATGAACCAGGCATTCTCGGCAAACCGGCAGGCATCGATATAGAAAGGCTTGCCGTTAGCCTTGGCCAGCGCTGCGGCGCCGCGGATATTTTCGAGGCTGACAGGCTGGCCGCCGCCGGCATTGTTGGTGATCGTCATCATCACCGCCGGGATGCGGCGGCCTTCTTCCTTCAGGACGCGCTCCAGCGCCCCAAGGTCCATATTGCCCTTGAACGGATGATCGAGCGATGGCACGCGCCCTTCCGCAATCGGCAGGTCGAGCGCCTCGGCGCCCATGGCCTCGATATTGCCGCGTGTTGTGTCGAAATGGGTGTTGGAGGGGATGAGGTCTCCGGGCTTCGCGATCAGGGTAAAGAGCAGGTGCTCGGCCGCGCGGCCCTGATGGGTGGGGATGATATGGGCGAAGTCCATGAGGTCCTTCACCGCCGCTTCAAAGCGGTAGAAGCTCGGCGCGCCGGCATAGCTTTCGTCCCCGGTCATCACCGCGCCCCATTGCGCCGCGCTCATGGCGGACGTGCCCGAGTCCGTCAGCAGGTCGATGATCACATCGTCCGAATGCAGCTTGAACAGGTTGTAGCCCGCCGCTTTCAAGAGGCGCTCGCGCTCGGCGCGCGTCGTCATGCGGATCGGCTCGACCGATTTGATGCGGAACGGTTCGATGATCGTCTTCATAAGGGGCACTCCCGGCTGGAACATTCCTGGGAGGGGGGCCTTGCAGGCATATGCCCCGCGCACAGGAACCTGTCGCGCCGCGGTTGCCTCTCCGGGATAAGCGGAAGACGGCCGCGCTCAGCGCCTGTTGCGGGGCTCCCCTACCATGCCCACCGGTATTTTGCCATGCCGCCCGGCCAAGGGTTAACAGCCCGGTAACCAGTTTGTCCCAAGCCTTTGCCGCATCATCGTCCGCAGACGAAGGAGGGCCGGGCCATGACGACATTGCTTGAGCGCGTAATCCGCGCGCATCGCTGCCGCTCGACCCATCATTTCATTGCCATGGACGCGCTGGACCTGCTCTCCGGTGAGGCGGCCCCGGCCTGGAAATCTCTTTTCCTCGTCCATCATGAGCATCTCCTGAAAGGCGCCAAGGCGCCGGACGCTAAATTCAAGGACTTCCGCAATCATGTCTGCCATGTGCAGGAAGGGCTGTGGGGCGGCGCGCCCGGCAAAGCGATGGAATGGTATGGCCGCAGCATCGACCTCCTGCGCCGCAGGCGCTGGAGCGAGGCGGCCTACGCGCTCGGTGTGCTCAGCCATTATTATGCCGATCCGCTCCAGCCCTTCCACACGGCGCAGACCGAGGAAGAGAACGTCATCCACCGCGCTGTGGAGTGGTCGATTGCCAAGTCGCGCGGCGAGATAAGCCGGATCATCGCCGATAGCGGCTATCCGGACATCGCCCTTCCGGACGGGCCGGGCTTTGTCGCGGAGATGGTCATCACAGGGGCGAATGTCTCGAATGCCTTCTATCAAGACTTCATCGATCACTATAATTTTGAGGCCGGTGTCCAGAATCCGCTTTTGGGCATGGACGACCATATGCGCGGCGCGGTCGCCTATCTGATGGCCTATGCCACGGCCGGTTTTGCCGCCATCCTCGGACGCGCCATTGCGGAGGCCGCGGTTGCCCCGCCGAAAACCAGCCTCACCCTGCAGGCCTATATCGAATGTCTCGACATTCCCATCCGCCGGATCGCCGCGCGCCTTGACGACGCTGCTGACCGTATCGCGATCGACAAGATCTGGAAGGAATATGAGAAGACCGGCAAGGTCATCCGGGCGCTGCCCGATGATGACAGGGCGATCCGCCGCCTGCATGCGCTGGAGGTGCGGCGGATCCCCTTGAAGGCGCTGAACCGCGAGCCCTTGCAGCCGATCGGCTCGGCGCATGTCCCGCCCTTGGAGCTCGCCGCCGCGGAGCCTGACACCGCGACGGAAGCCGAGACATCTCCCGCGCCGGCGAAGGCGGCGAAACCGGCTGCCGGGCCGCCGCCGGCGGCAAAGCCCGCCCGCGCTTCGCAGGACGAGATCGACTCGGCGCTGGAAGAGCTGATGGCGGTGGAAAACGCAACCGGCGAGGACGAGGCCGCGCCTCGCCGCGCGCGCCTGACCGAAGACTCGCCCCTGGTTGATGCCCCCTCCATCGGCCGCAAGACCGCCAAGCGCCTGGCCAGGGCCGGCCTCACCACGGTGGGCGACCTGTTGGCCTGTGATCCGGATGCGGTCGTCGCCCAGCTCGGCGGCGGCTATATCACGCGCGATGCGATCACGGCCTGGCAGCATCAGAGCCGCCTGATGATGACGGTGCCGGGTCTGCGCGTGCATGACGCCCAGGTCCTCGTCGGTGCCGGCATTACCATGCGGGAGGATCTTGCGGCCGCCCCGGCCACCGACCTGTTCGAACTTGCCATGGAATTCCTCACCTCCCCCGAGGGCGGGCGGGTTGCCCGCGAGGAGGGCGAGCTGGATGAGGCCGATGTGAAGGGCTGGATCGGTCTCGCCAAGAGCGCCTGATCAGGCCGGCCGGCGGACTCCGGCCGCCGCGTAGATTGCATCAATCAGCGCCATGTTGGCCACGGCGTCCGCCCCGCCGGTGAGGGCGGGCGACTGGCCGGCCAGCACATCCATCACATGGCCGAGCTGGTAGTCATAGGTCGTCTCCGCTTCCAGCGCGAAACTCTCGCGGCTCAGGCCCCGGCGCACATGCAGCCGGTGCCCGCGATGCGGCTGCACCGGATTGACGTAACGCAGGCTGCCGCGCGTGCCCTGCACGGCCAGGAAGGCCTTGAAAGGCTGGCCGGCTTTCATTGACGTCCTGATGCGGGCGCGCACGCCGCCGGGAAATTCCAGCGCGGCCTCGGTCATCAGGTCGGCGCCCGTGTCCGAAAGCTCGGCGCGCGCTGACGCGACACCCGGCTCAGCCCCCATCACCGTGCGCACCCAGTGCAGCGGATAGCAGCCGAGATCCATCAGCGCCCCGCCGCCGAGTTCGGGATAATGCCGCAGCTCCCCTTCCCGGAAGGGTATCGCCACGGAGAAATCGGCCTTCAGCGCGCACACCTCGCCGATCTCGCCGCCGCGCAGGATTGCCAGCGCCCGGCTGAAGGCCGGATGGAAGCGGTAATGAAAGGCTTCGATCAGGGGCCTGCCGGCCCGTTCTGCCGCTTCGGTCATCCGCCGCGCCTCGGCCGCACTCAGCGCAAAGGGCTTCTCGCACAGCACTGCCTTTCCCGCTTCCAGCGCGGCGATCGTCAGGTCGGCATGGCGGTGGGGGGGCAAGGCATTATAGACAAGGTCAACATCCTCGCGGGCGATCAGCGCCTCATAGCTTTCAGCAGCATACGGAATTTCGTACCGGGCGGCGAAGTCTGCCGCCCGGCCGGCATCGCGCGCGGCGATGGCGATCACGGTACAATCATCGCGTTTTTTCGCGGGTTCAATGAGGGCCGGCGGGGCGATCCGCGCGGCGCCCAGAATTCCGATCCGGATCAAGGTGTTGCTCCTCTCATCCCGTCCTGCGGGCATTGAACATTACGGCAAGCGTAAACAAAAGCCGTGATAATTTTTACCCCGGCCTAATGAACCTTAAGTCTTTGCTCACCGGAAGTTAGCGAATCCCGCCAGCAGCGTAAGAATTAAGTAACTCGCGCGCAACAATCTGCACTCTCCCGGGGCCATTGATCTTAGGAGTGCCTTCGCCGATGCTAAATGATCTGACAGCGCATCTCGCTAAAACCAATGGCCTCGAGGAACCCCTTGCCCGGCAAGCCCTCGGCATCATCCTCAACGGCGCCGAGCGCCAGGATGCCCCGCTTGCCGCAATTGTCTTCCGCCATGTTCCGGGCTCGCGCGCCCTCGCCGCGCGGACCGGATCGGAGATCGGCGCCCCGGTTGGCGACATCGCGCGCCTGATCGAGAAAACGCCCGGCGGCCGGCGCTGCGTCGTCCAGTCGATGCTGAGCGCGCTGCACGCCGCCGGCCTCGGCCATGAGGCCATTGCCGGCCTCCTGCCGTCGATCAGCGGATACATGAACACGGTTCTCGGCATCGAGGGCCTCGGCCATCTCGGTGACCTGATCGCGGTTGAGACAACAGCCAGGGAGGCCATTGCAGACGCTGCCTGACGCGCTCGTCACGCGCCAGAAGTCCTAGAAGAGCCGCCCCTTGAAGGCGGCTCTTTTCTTTTGTGTTGCCGCAGGCTAGCAGGCGCGCATGCAAATCACCGCCCCGCTGCAGCCCGATGAGGCCATCGCCATCCGCCTGATGCAGGCGATCCGCGCCGATGCCGAACAGGTCTGCGCGCCCGCGGCGCTGGATCTCGTTTCGGTCACGCTGGACCTGTCCGCCGCGCCGGCGGCGCCCGACTCGCTGGATTACCGCCCGAAGATCGACCGCAAGACCCGCACGATCCTGTTCACCGGCGGCGCGGCCGAAGGCCCGTCCGGCCCGGTGATGACGGCCACCGCCGTCTACCGGATTCGCCAGCCGGCCTGAGGCATGCGCGGCTATTCGGCGGCGGGCAGCACCCGGTCCTGGTCGTTCGCCGGCGCCCCGCGCGGGCCGGCGCGTCCCGACAGCCGCGATATGGCCGCCCCGGCGCGCGGGCGCAGACGGGCGTAGAGCCGTCCGGCAAAGCGGTTGACCCGGTAGGGCACCAGGAGCCAGACCGGCGTGACCAGCAGGATCATCATGGTCGAGAAGCTGAGGCCGAAGACGACGGCAGTGGCCAGCTGCACCCACCATTCCGAGCTTGCCCCACCGAAACCGATGGCGCCTGCCGCGAAGTTGACATTCATCTGGATCATCATCGGGAACAGCCCGCACACGGTCGTCAGCGTCGTCAGCAGGACCGGGCGGATGCGCTGCGCTGCTGTCGCTACGGCCGCTTCCTCCGGGCTGCGCCCGTCGGAGAGAAGGCGGTTATAGGTGTCGATGAGCACGATATTATTATTCACCACGATCCCGGCCAGCGCGACGATCCCGGTGCCGATCATCAGCTGCGAGATATAGGGCAGGAAAAGGTTGATCCCGACCAGCACCCCCGCCGTCGACAGGATGACAGCCGAGAGCGTCAGCGCCACCTGCCAGAAATTGTTGAACTGCCAGAGCAGGATCACCGCCATCATGAACAGGGCCGCCATCGCGGCGCCCTGGAAGAAGGCCGACGCCTCGGCGGCATCCTCATCAGCGCCCTCGAAACGGATCTCGACACCCGGCGGGAAGCGCTGCTGGTCCACCCAGGCCCGCAGGTCGCTGACGATCAGCCCGCCGGTTCCCTGCTCGACGGCATTGGCGCGCACATCAATGACGCGCTGGCCGTCGCGCCGCTGGATGGCGCTGACGCGGGGGGCCGGCTCGCGTGTGACGAACAGCGACAGCGGCACATTGCCCTGCGGCGTCGCGATCCGCAGCGCATCGATGGCAGAGGCTGAGCGGGCGTCCTCCGGGAAACGCAGGCGGATATCGAGTTCGTCGGTAGCATCATCCGGCCGGTAGCGACCAAGCAGGACACCATTGGTGATCAGCTGCACGGCCGCGCCGACCTGCGCTATATCCACGCCGAACTTGCCGGCCTCGGCGCGGTCGACCGTGAGCTGCCATTCGATACCGGGCAGCGGCCGGCTGTCATCAATCTCGCGCAGGTCGCTGCGGCTGTCGAGCCATCCCCGGATCATCGAGGCCGCCTGGTCCAGCGCCTGCGGATCTGGCCCGAGCAGGGCGACCTGCACGTCCTTGCCTGTTGGCGGCCCGTCCTGCCGCGCGGAGATCTCGAACCGCAGGGCCGGCACCCGCGACAGCCGCTCGCGCACTTCGGCCAGCGTCTGGCGGCCATTGAAGCCGGGCTCGACGCTGGTGCGTAGGTCAATCAGGATCTGGCCGATGGCATCGACCGGCACGCTGCTCGCGCCGCCCGGATTGAAGCCCTCACCCGACAGGCCTGTCCGGGTCGAGCGGGCCTTGATGCCGGGCATGCCTGCGATGGCAGCCTCGGCGCGGCGGACGAGTTCGATCTCTTCATGCGCCGAGAGCGCGCCCTGCGCCTGCACGAAGATAAAAGCCTGTTCGGGCTCGATATCGAGGAAGAGCTCCGATTTGTGCTGCTGGGAGCCGAACCAGACGAAAATGCCGATCACGACAGCCAAGGCTGCACCGCTCACCATCAGGGGGCGGCGTATCAGCTCACTGATGAAGCGGGCATAACGGCCGATGAAGCCGCCGGCCTGCATCGGATCGGCATCGGAAGCGAGCGCTGCGAGGTTCTCGTCCTTGCCGCCCGCGCGACCGCCAAGCACAGAGCCGAGCACCGGCAGGAAGATCAGCGCGGTGATCAGCGAGGCCGACAGCACGAAGATCAGCGTGATCGGCAGGTAGGCCATGAACTTGCCGGGCATCGAGTTCCAGAACAGGAACGGCACAAAGGCAGCGAGCGTGGTCAGGCTGGAGGTTGTCACCGGCCAGAACATCCGCTTGCCTGACAGGGCATACGCGTCTCGCCGCTCCAGCCCTTCCGCCATCTTGCGGTCGGCATATTCGGTCACGACGATCGCGCCGTCGACAAGGATGCCAACGGCAATGACCATGCCGAACATCACCATCATGTTGATCGTGTAGCCGGCTGCCGCGAGGAACAGGAAGGCCATCAGGAAGGAGGTGGGGATCGCGATGCCGACCAGCATCGCCGAGCGCAGGCCCATTGCCGCCACCACGATGATCATCACAAGGACGATAGCGGTCATGATCGAACTCTGCAGCCCGCCGAGCTGTGATCCGATCATGTCGGATGCATCCGAGGTGATCATCGACTGCACGCTGGCCGGCCAGCCTTCCTCTTCGATGGCAATGGCGGCGCGGACATTCGCTGCCGTTTCGAGGATGTTAGCGCCGGACCGCTTGACGACCTCGATCAGCAATGCGGGCTCGCCATTGAATGTCGCAAAGCCGTCAGGATCCTTGAAGGTCCGGCGCACCTCGGCGACATCCGCAAGCGTCACGACCGCATCCGGCGTGCGCTTGACCGGAAGCGCGAGGGCATCTTCGCCGGAGCGGATGATGCCGGGCACCTTGACCGCGAAGCTGCCCTCGCCGGTATCGATGAAACCGGCCGGGATCAGCTGGTTGTTGGCGGCCACAACGCCCATGATCTCCTGGTACGAGATGTTGTAGCTCTCGAGCTTGACCGGATCGATCAGGATCTCCAGCACCTCCTCGCGATTGCCGCGGATGCGGGCTTCGAGGATGCGCGGGTCGGCTTCGAGACGCTGCTTGAGTTGCTCTGCAATTCGCGCAAGGCCGCGTTCCGGCGCCTGGCCGTAGAGGTTGATCACCATCATCGGGAATTCAGCCGCGCTGATCTCGGTGATCACCGGCTCGCGCGCCTCGATAGGGAAATAGCGCTTGGCCATGTCCACGGCGTCCCGGACATCCACGACGGCCTGCTTGATATCGGCGCTCATCTCGAATTCGAGGATCAGCTGCGCCGCGCCTTCGAGGCCGAAGGACCGGAAGGTCTTCAGCCCTTCGATCGTGCGGATTTCCTGCTCGATCGGGCGCACCATCAGCCGCTCGGCGTCCTCCGGCGTCACCCCGGCCAGCGGCACGGTGATCCCCACGAAAGGCAGGCTGATGTCCGGCTCTGCCTCCTTGGGCAGGGCGATATAGGTCACGAGGCCCGCGATCAGGGCGCAGACGAGGATGGCAAGCACCATCCGGGCCCGCCCGATGGCGCCGTCGATCAGGCCTGTCATGGGCCGGCCCCGCCGCGTGTGACGGGGCGCACGCGCACGCCATCGGCCAGGTAGTCCTGCCCGATGGCGATCAGCCGTGCCGTCTCCGGCAGCCCGGTCACCCAGATACCCGCCGGGCCTTCATCAATCACGGTAACGGGCTGGAAGGCGACAAGGTCGCCGTCGACAAGATGGCGCACGCCAAGAATGCCGGCATCGGACAGGGTCAGCAGCGAGCGCGGTATCCGCGTCGCCATGACCTCGCCCGTGGGGATCGACAGGCTCGCCGAGACGCCGGCCGCCACGCGCGCCTCGCCTGTTTCGAGCGCGGCTTCGATCAGGAAGGTGCGCGTCTGTTCGCTGGCCGCCTGCGAGACAAAGCGCAGCGTTGCCGGAAATTCGCGGCCATCGGCAAGCCGGGCGGCGGCTTCCATGCCGGGGGCAAGCAGGCCAGCTTCGGCATCGGTCACTTCCGCCGCCACAATCACCGGGTCGAGATCAACAAGCAGGCCGCAGGGCGAGCCCGGCGAGAGATAGTCCCCGGCCTCGGCATGGCGCCGCTCGAACACACCGTCGAAGGGCGCGCGGATCTGGGTGCGTGCAAGCTCGACGCGCGCCGCATTCACCGCCGCTTCGGCGGCATCGAACTGGGCCCGGGCCGCCGCTTCGCGGTTTGCCGGGGCAAGCCCCTGTTCGGCCAGCCGCGTGGCGGCGTCAAAATCGATGCGGGCCGAGTCGCGCAGCGCTTCCGCTTCGCGGACACGCGCGCTGCGGGCCTCGACCTCGATCCCGCACAGCAGCGTGCCCTGGCGCACGAAGCTGCC
>DAIRTA010000027.1:0-7613 GCA_036804125.1 Hyphomonas sp. | reverse complement strand
TGCGGGCCTCGACCTCGATCCCGCACAGCAGCGTGCCCTGGCGCACGAAGCTGCCTTCGCGCACCGGCGTGGCGACGACCACACCGGCCGTGCCGGAGCGCACGGTGACGGCCTTGTCCGGCGCGGTGCGGCCGCGCGCGGTCATGCGGCGGACATGGCTCTCCTGTTCGGCGATCTCGATGATCGCCTCGCTCAGCTCCGCCGTGCTCGCCGTCTGGGCCTCTGGCGGCGTCAGCGTCAGGCTGCCGCGCGCAAGGCTGCGCACGCCGAAATAGGCGAGGATGACCACCAGGATGGCGGCGGCGATAAGGACAGAACGGCTGGCTTGCATGGGAGGCGGGTTCGCAAAAGGGGCTCAGGAGAGATAGGCTCGCGGCGCCCGGAAGTCAGGGCCGCCTGAACGGTTTTTTAGCCGTTCAGCCTTTCCGAACCCCGAAAATTCCCGATCCGTGCGTAAATGCCACGCCGCTTCGGCTTAACCCTGCCGTCTCACAGGGCATAAACCGGCGGCCGGCGTCCTGACCAGGGCCGGGCCGCTTCCAGTTCGAGCGCCAGTTCGAACAGCAACCCGTCCTCGCCGCGCTTGGCCGAGAACATCGCCCCGATCGGCAGCCCGCCGGGTGACCAGGCCAGCGGCACGCTCATCGACGGCGCGCCGGCGGCATTCATCGGGGTGGTGTAGGCGACAAAGTCCGTCACGCTCTGCATCACCGTATCGAAATCCCCATCTGGGCGCTGCTCGCCGACAGGCACCGGCGGGCTCGCGACGACGGGGGTCAGGATCACATCCACCGTCTCGAAGAAGCTGTCATTATAGCGGGCATCGGCCTCCAGCAGGGTAGCGATCGCGGCCGGGATATCGGCGGCGCGCTGGCGGCTGAGTTCGGCCAGTCCCAGGGTCCAGGGCTCGAGGATGTCCGGGCCCGGCGGCCGGCCGGCAAAGGCGCTCGCCGCCTCGGCAAACTGCGCTGCGCCGGCGGCCCAGTAAAGCACGAAGGCGTCCGTGAAGCGTTCGCCATCAAGGTCGAGGCGGTAGTCGACAACGGTATGGCCTAGGTCTTCGCAGAGCTGCGCGACGCCTTCCATCGCCGTGCGGGTATCCGGGTGCAGCGGCGTGCCGCCAATCGGGTCCGGCGCAAAGCCGATCCGTAGCCTTCGGCTGAGCGGGGCCATGGCGCCAAGCGGCGCGTAACGGCCATCATTGCGTTCGGCGATGCGGAACAAGGCGATCGAGTCGCGCACGCTGATGGTGACAGCATGGGCAACGGAAATGTCCACGACCGGGGCCGCGCCGCTGCCATAGAACAGCCTCTGGCGCGATGGTTTGAGACCGAACACGCCGCAGCAGCTCGCCGGGATGCGGATCGAGCCGCCCCCATCGGTGGCATGGGCAAACGGCACGACCCCGGCTGCCACCAGCGCCGCCGCACCGCCGGAGGAGCCGCCGGGAATGCGCGCGGTGTCCCAGGGATTGCGCGTCGGCCCGTTGGAGAGCGGCTCGGTCGAGGAGATCAGCCCGGCTTCCGGCGTGGCCGACTTGCCGAGCGAGACGATCCCCGCCCGCCGCCAGGCCGCGGCGAAGGGCGAGTCCTCCGGCGCGACATGGCCGTCAAAGGCGCGGCTGCCCCAAAGGGTCGGCGCGCCGCGCCAGTCATAGAGGTCCTTGATGAGGCTCGGCACGCCGGCGAACGGCCCGGACAGCACGCCCCCGGCATCGGCCCGCGCGGTCTCGAAGGTTTCGGTCACGATACCATTGATCTCGCCCTCCACGGCCCGCGCCCGCCGGATGGCGGCCTCGACCTCGGCCAGCGCCGTTGTCTCGCCCGCCGCAATCGCGGCCGCAATCGCCAGCCCATCGCGGAACGCGGCAGCGGCAGGCCCGCCGGCCGGGCCGGGAGCCGGCGCGCGCGGCGAGTCCACGGTCGAGACAGGGTTCGGCGCGCAGGCCGCAAGGCTGAGCGTGGCCGCCGTTCCGGCCAGCATGGCGCGGCGTGACAGGTTGTGCATGGTGTTCTCCCCGGATCATCTGTCCGGGCAGACTGGCGCTCTCCGGCCTCAGGCGCAATGGCCGGTTCAGCCGTCCGTGCGATTCACGACCCCGCAGGCGACCCGCGGGCCGGCCCCGCCTATCGGCTGCGAGCGGTGGTCATCCTCATTGGCATGGATGATGATCGACAGCCCGTCTCCGCCCAGCGCCGGCACGAGCCGCGTCAGCATCGTGAAGGCCTCATAGCCGGCCGAGCCATCCGCCGCGGCCCAGACATTCGGCAGGTCGCCGGCTTCCGGCCCGTCCGGGTTCATCAGGCCATGCTTGCCGGGCTCCTTGCCATGATGCCCGCCGGACAGCATGAACTCGCCGACATCCGAACAGTCGCCGGTCTCATGCAGGTGCAGGCCGTGCCAGCCCGGGGTCAGCCCGCCGGGGCCAATCTCCATCCGGATCATGACGCCATGCGGGCCCTGCTCGAAACGGGCCAGGCCGATCTCCGCGCCGTCGAGGCCGATCATCGCTGCCTGCGCCACCGCCGGTTCCGGCGCCTTGGCCGAGGGCCCGGCCGCAGGCGTGTGCATCATGGCGTCCGCCCCGGTGCCATGATGGCCGGCATGGGCGCAGGCGCTGAGGGCCAGGGCGCTGGTAGCGGCGAGGAAAAGTCGGGTCATGTCAGGTCTCCAGTCGATTCCCGCAGGACTATAGGGCAGTCTCGCCGGATGTCAGACCCCGATGCCCCGCAAAAGGAGCGCGCCGACCGGCTGCTCGTCGCGCTGGGCCATTTCCCCAGCCGCGCTGCGGCGCAGGCGGCCATCGCGGCGGGCCGCGTGCGCGCCGATGGGCGCCTCGTCTCGAAGCCTTCGGATATGCTCGCCCGCAACGTCTGGATCGAGGCCGAGGCGGCCCATCCTTATGTCTCGCGCGGCGGGCTGAAGCTCGCCCATGCGCTCGATGCCTTCGGGATCGACCCGGCGGGGCTCACCTGCCTCGACCTTGGCGCCTCCACTGGCGGCTTCACCGACGTGCTGCTCCAGCTCGGCGCGGCCCATGTCGTTGCCGTCGATGTCGGCCATGGCCAGCTCGATGCGCGCCTCGCCGCCGATCCCCGCGTCACTGCGCATGAGGGCCTCGATGCCCGCGCGCTGACAGCGGCGCACCTGCCGCAGCGCCCCGCGCTGATCGTCTGCGATGCGAGTTTCATCGCGCTGGAGAAGCTGCTGCCGGCGGCGCTGTCACTGGCCGCGCCCGGCGCCCGGCTCGTCGCGCTGTTCAAGCCTCAGTTCGAGGTCGGCCGTGCACATGTCGGCAAGGGAGGAATCGTCCGGGACCAGACGGCCGTCGCGTCGGCGCAGGCGCGCTTCCGCGCGTTTCTTCAGGCGGCGGGCTGGACGCTCTTGGGCGAGACCGAAAGCCCGGTCACCGGCGGCGACGGCAACCGGGAATACCTGTTTGCCGCCCGCCGCGATCAGTAGCCGTAAAGCTCGTCATCGCCGAAGCCGTCATCAATGCGCCAGTCGCTGCCCGGACCCGCCCGGCAGGCGGTGACGGGATCGCTCTGCACCCGGCCATCAGGCAGGCGTGTCTCGCGGTATACCGTGCGGCATTCGCGCCCCTGTCCCGTGCCATAGCCCGAAGACGGATAGGCCGGAGCTGGCTGCGGCCAGTCCGGTGCGGTATTCGGATAGGCCGGGGCGCGGGCAGGATAGGATGGCGCCGGATAGCCGGATTGCGGATAGGGCGCCGGCGTGCGCATCACTTCCGGCCCGCCATACAGGCCATGCGTTGTCTGCGGGATGGAGCCGTGCGGCACCGAGGTGTAGTGATAGGGCGTGGCCACCTGGCAGTTGGGGCTACTGCCCGAGGCGATCTCCCGGCCGGCAAGACCGCCGGCCAGGGCGCCGAGCGTGGCGCCCACCGCCACCTGTCCGGAATTGCTCCGGCTCTGGCGGTAATGGCCCACCGGGCGCCCGCGCCGGTTATACTTGGTGTAGTAGCGGTCATTGTCGATATTGTTGCCAATCGCCCCGCCGATCAGGCCGCCAACGACCGCCCCTACGATCGCGCCGGCCGCCCGGTCATCGGCATTCTGGCGCTCGCACTGGACATTGCGCACGGGCTGGTGGCCATATCCATAACCATACTGGGCCTCTGCCGTTCCGGGCGCGGCAAGGGCAAGAAGCCCGGCCCCGCCGAGGATTGCTGTCAGTCTGAACATCCACTCAACTCCCTGTAAGCGGGCAAGTCATTCCATGAAGGCCAGACTGGCAGCCGGAGTCTGAACCCAAGCTGAAGGCTGGACGGACCTTCCGGCGAGGCACATATTCGGTCCCATGAGATTGATTGATCGTGCAGCGTTGACGGCGGGCCGGGCCCGGCAGGTGGCCGGGCAAGGCGTGCGCGCGGCGTGGTATAGCGCCCAGATGCAGATCGCCCGGCGCCGCGCCCATGGCTTCAACCGGCCCGGCGAGCCCGGTTTCCAACCGAGCCGCGGAGCGCCCGACCTCGCCGAGCTGCGCCGCGCCTATTTCGACCTGTTCCGGCAGGACCGGGCCAATGTCGAGGCCGGGCTGTATCCGCCGCCGCGCGATCTCGAGCTCGCCCGGCTTCCTTCTGCATTGCGCTCCGCCCGCGCCTTCCAGGCCGATGTCGCCGAGGTCGACCGCCGCCGCCTTGCCCGCAAGGCTACCGAAGTGCGCGAGATGCTGCCGGAAGGCTCCAACCGATACCCCGCTTACTACCGCCAGAATTTCCACTACCAGTCCGGCGGCTGGTTCACGGATGAAAGCGCCGCGCTCTATGACACCCAGGTCGAGGCGCTGTTCTCCGGCACCGCCGACATGATGCGCCGCGCCGCGATCGCCATGATCGCCCGCGAGATCAGGGGCCGTGACCAGCGTGCCCTCAGCCTCATCGATATCGCCTGCGGCAATGGCCGCTTCCTCGAAAAGCTGCTCGGCATCTGGCCGCGCCTCGGCGTCACCGGGCTCGACCTTTCGCCATCATATACCGAGGCCGCCCGCGCGCGCCTCGCGCCCTGGCCACAGGCCGATATCGTGCATGATGCTGCCGAGGCCATGCCGCTCGAGGATGAGCGCTTCGACCTCGCCGTCTCGATCTTCCTGTTTCACGAGCTGCCGCCGAACATCCGCCCGAAAGTGCTGGCCGAGACCGCGCGCATCCTGAAGCCCGGCGGCCTGTTCGTGCTGGCTGACAGCCTTCAGTTCGGCGACCGGCCCGGCCTTGACGGCATTCTCGAATACTTCCCCCACGGCTTCCATGAGCCCTATTACAAGGGCTATCTCGACTGGGATCTCGAAGCGGCGCTCATGGCGGCCGGTTTTCGCAAGGCGGGCCAGACGCTGGCCTTCCTCACCAAGGTGACCGCCTGGCGCAAGGCCTGAGCCGGTCCCGGAATTAACCTTAAGGCATTCGCAGGGTGCGTCCGGGCTTCTTCTGGGGTATAAAGCGCCTTGTTATTCCCCTCTCTTTTGCCAAAGGAGACCCCTGATGAAATTCGCAACGGCCCTCATCGCTGCCACGCTGATCGCGGCCCCTGTGGCGGTGGCACAGAGCCCGCTTGAAGTCAGCGCCGGCTATTCCAGCTTTGATACCGGCCCTGTCACCCTCGGTGCGGCCACCCTCCGCGGCAGCTACTTTCCGCTGCGCCATGTCGGCGGCGAGGTCGAATTCTCGACCGGTCTCGGCGATGACAGTTTCGGCGGCGGCAGTGTCGACCTGTCCTCCTCCGTCGCGGCTTTTGCGGTCGGGCGCATCCCCACCGGCCCGCGCAGCGAAGTGTTCGGCCGTCTCGGCTATGCCTCGACCAGCCTCAGCCGCAGCGGCCCCGTGCCGTCCGGCGTCTCGCGCAATTTCGACGGCTTTGCCTTTGGGGCAGGCGGCAAGTATTTCATTACCGACACGTTCGGGGTGCGCGGCGATCTCAGCAAGTTCAACGGGTCGGGCAATGATGCCACCGTCTGGTCGCTGACGGGGGTCTTCCGGTTCTAGGACCGGCCCGGGGCCGGGCCTCGGGCGCTAGAAATAGGTCAGGAAGTCCGGCATCCGGCCGGTCGCCAGCCAGGGCAGGCCGATGGCCAGGGCAACCGAGATGACGAGGCCGAGCGTGGCGCGGCCAGCATCCTTGGCCACATCCACCGTGGCTTCGCGCTTAGAGCGCAGGCCGGAGACATAGGCGATGGCGATCTCGCGTCCGGCCAGCAGGCCGAGGAACACCCAGGTCGTCGACATCGGCACATCATTCATCTCCTTCAGGAAGACGAGGATGCAGGCATAGAGGAAGTCGACCAGGGTGGCAGCGCGGATGTCGGTCGTGTTGGTCTTGCGCAGCACGATCTTCTGGATCTCGCCGCCGCGCGTCGCGAAGATCCAGGCGTGCAGGGCGAGCATCACGATGGTCGCGAAGATCAGGAGGCTCGGATCGAAGAAGACCTGCGTGCCGGCCTCGGTCGTCACCGTCTCGCGCGGCAGGAAGACGAAGATGTTGGCAAGGTCCTGGATCAGCCATTGCGACCACAGGAACGCGGTCGAGCACCATTGCAGGATGACCCAGTGGAACGGCACCGGGGCGGTCATCGTCCGCCGGATCCAGCGCTCCCAGGAATTGGCGACCGCCCAGTAGACAAGCCCGCCGAGGACGAGGGCGATCAGGTAGCCGACAAGGGATTTCATCAGCATGTCGCCGAGGACGCCCTGCGTTGCCGCGCCGCCTGAAATGGCAAAGATGGTCAGCACAAGGAAGGTCGTCGAGACCGGTATGCCGAACCGGGTCAGGAACAGGAGCACCAGCGGAGGCAGGGCGTGCCACCACTGGATACCCGTTTCCGGATAGGGGATGCGGTTGAGACGGCCATAGGCTATGTCGCTGTTGAGGGCGAAATAGGCATAGACCATCACCGCGATGATGATCGAGCAGGCATACAGCCAGAGCACGGTCCAGTGGCGCTGGCTGTTGGAGGACAGGAAGGTGCCCAGCGTCTGGATGGCGTCATTCGCCACGATCGAATAGGCCGCCAGCAGGAAGCCGACGATCGCAAACAACTCGATGGTTCCGAGCGCCACTGACAGCCCCTGCTATTTGATTGACCCAGCATCTCCTTAGCAAAGCCCGGCGGTTTCATCGACTGAAGTTGTATGAAAGATTTATGACACTTGCAGTTGCGCCGGCGCGCGGGCTTCACCGCCCGGTCTGGCCGCGATGGCGAAGCTTCGCGTCGGCCAGCACGCAGGCCAGCATCGCCTCGGCCACCGGCACGGCGCGGATGCCGACACAGGGGTCGTGGCGCCCGGTCGTGCGCACGTCCACATCCTCGCCCTCCCGGGTGATGGATTTCACCTCATTGAGGATCGAGGAGGTCGGCTTGATGGCGAGGCGCAGGACGATGTCCTGACCCGTCGAGATGCCGCCGGCCACGCCGCCATTATTATTGGCAAGGAATGTCGGGCCATTATTGCCCGCGCGCATCTCGTCGGCATTCTCCTCGCCGCTCAAGGCCGCTGCCGCAAAGCCCGCGCCGATCTCGACCCCTTTCACGGCATTGATGCTCATCATGGCGCCGGCGAGTTCGGCGTCGAGCTTGCCATAGACCGGCGCGCCCCATCCGGC
>DAIRTA010000026.1:0-17319 GCA_036804125.1 Hyphomonas sp. | reverse complement strand
TCTGCATGCGTTCGAGATGCGCGGCGAGCGTCTCGCGGGCGGCCGCATCGATCACCGGGCCGGCATCCGTTTCCGGCAGGGCCGGATCGCCGAGGGCAAGCTCGTCCATCGCCCCAATCAGCCCCTCGATCAGGCTGCCTGCCGTCGCCTCCGGAAGGAAGGCGATCCGAAGCGCCGAGCAGCGCTGGCCGGCCGAACCGAAAGCGGAGACCAGGATGTCATCGATCACCTGCTCCCTAAGGGCGGTCGTGTCCACGAACAGGCCGTTCAGCCCGCCGGTCTCGGCGATCAGCGGGATGATCGGTCCGGTCCGGGCGGCGAGGGCCTGGTTGATCCGCCGGGCGGTATCGGTGCCGCCGGTAAAGCAGACCCCGGACACGCCGGGATCGGCGGTCAGGGCGGCGCCGACCGTCTCGCCCCGTCCGGGCAGGAGGTGCAGAACCTCAGCCGGGATGCCCGCATTGTGAAACAGGCGCACCGCCTCGAAGGCAATCAGCGGCGTCTGCTCGGCGGGCTTGGCCGCCACCGCATTGCCGGCCGCCAGCGCCGCCATGATTTGGCCGGTGAAGATGGCGAGCGGGAAGTTCCACGGGCTGATACAGGCGAACACGCCCCGACCATGCAGGGAGAGATGGTTGGTCTCGCCCGCCGGGCCCGGCAGGCGCTGCGGACCGGCAAACTCCGCTTCGGCCCCGGCCGCATAATAGCGGCAGAAATCCACCGCCTCACGCACCTCGGCGATGCCATCGGCCAGCGTCTTGCCCGCCTCGCGCGCCAGCAGGGCAATCAGGCGCGGCGCCTCGGCCTCGAGCGCATCACCGGCGGCGCGCAGGAGGGCGGCCCGCTTCGGCCCGCCGAACCGGTCCCAGCCGGGCTGGGCGCGCCGTGCCGCGTCAATAGCCGCTGCGATATCGCCTGCCTCTGCCTCGCGCACGCTGCCCACCCGCCGCGCGGTGTCAGACGGCGAGACGACCGGGGCGCCATCCTCGCTGCGGACGCGGCCGGACACGATCGGCCCGGCGGCGAGGCAGGGGCCGGCATCGAGCGCGGCCACGGCGGAGGCCAGCGCCCCGCGCGTGGCCGCCTGGCTGAGATCGAAGCCGGCGGAATTGCGCCGTGTGGGGCCATACAGGCGCGGCGGCGTCGGGATTCGCGGATGGCGGCGCGGGCCCGCCTCGAGCAGGGCGACCGGATCGATGACCGCCTGATCGGGCGGCACATCCGGATCGAGGAAAGAGTGGACGAAGCTGGTATTGGCGCCGTTTTCCAGAAGGCGGCGGACGAGATAGGGCAACAGGTCCTCATGCGCCCCGACCGGGGCATAGACCCGCACGCGCCCGCCTTCCCCGGCCGCTTCATACAGCGCCTCGCCCATGCCATGCAGCCGCTGGAACTCATAGGCGGACACACCCGCTTCCTCCGCCATCAGACGAATGGCGGCCAGGGTGTGGGCATTATGGGTGGCAAAGGCGGGATAGATGCCCGGCGAGGCCGCCAGCATCTGCCGCGCGGCGGCGAGATAGCTGAGATCGGTGCCGGCCTTGGTGGTGAAGACCGGGAAGTTCGGAAAGCCCTCGACCTGGGCCAGCTTGATCTCAGTGTCCCAATAGGCGCCCTTGACGAGACGCACCATGAAGCGGCGCCCGGTCTCGCCAGAGAGCGCGGCCAGCCGGTCAATCACCTCGCCGGCGCGTTTCTGGTAGGCCTGCACGGCGAGGCCCAGCCCGGCCCAGCCCTCCAATGCGGGTTCGCGCGCGAGGCGCCCGAAAATCTTCAGGCTGAGGACCAGCCGGTCGGCTTCCTCCGCATCCAGACAGAGGGCGATATTGGCCGCCGCCGCCGCCTCGCACAGCGCCCGCACGCGCGGATACATCTCGTCCATCACCCGCGCTTCCTTAACGGCGCGGTAGCGCGGATGCAGCGCCGAGAGCTTGACCGAGACGCCACTCGCAGCCTCCGGCGGCAGCGCCTTGGCCTTGTCCTTCGCAACAGCCGCGATCGCGCCTTCATAGGCGGCCATGTAGCGGCGGGCATCTTCCGCCGTGCGCGCGCCTTCGCCCAGCATGTCGAAACTGAAATGCGCCGCTTCGCCGGCCCGGACCATCCGGGCCCCTCGCTTCAGCGCCTCGCCGACTGTCCGGCCCAGGACGAACTGCTGGCCCATGATGCGCATCGCCTGCAACATCGCGGCGCGGATCACCGGCTCACCACTTTCGCGGACAAGGCCGGAGAGGAAGGCGGACGGCCCGGCCCGCGCGCTGTCCGGCGCGCCGATGACGCGGCCCGTCAGCATCAGCCCCCAGGTCGAGGCATTGACCAGCCAGGAATCGGACTGGCCCTGATGGGCGCCCCAGTCTCCGGAGCGGATCTTCTCGGCGATGAGGTCATCCTGGGTCGGGGCATCCGGCACGCGCAGCAGCGCCTCGGCCAGGCACATCAGGGCGAGGCCTTCGGAATTCGACAGGCCGAACTCGTCGAGGAAGCTCTCCATCATGCCCTTGCGCCGCCCCTTGGCGCGGGCCCGGACCACGAGGGCGCGGCCCTCGCGCAGGGCGCCTTCGCGCACCGCCGGGGAGACCGCGCCGGATTTCAGCAGCCGCTCGATGAGGGCCTCCTCATCGGCGAATTTCTGCGCGTCAAGCGCGTCCCATCCTGTGCCCCCATTGCCCGAATCGGCCATGGCGCGGTGTCCTTCCCTCCTGAGCCGGCCACAGCATAGCGCCGACCGGCGCCTGCGGCGAGTGGCGCGGCCCCCTTTACGCTCTGCACCAACCTCGCCACATTGCGCCGCAATCGGGCCCGAGCGGCCCTGGCCAGGGAGCCCGCATGCGAATCATGCTGATCACCGATGCCTGGGACCCGCAGGTCAACGGCGTCGTGCGCACGATGAAGCGCGTTGTGGCCGAGACCCAGGCGATGGGCCATGTCTGGGAGATCGTGCATCCCGGCGACGGCTTCATGACCATGCCGCTGCCGACCTATCCGGAGATCAAGCTCGCCCTGTTCGCCCGGCCGCATATCCGCAAGCGGTTCGATGAATTCGAGCCGGACGCGGTGCATATCGCGACCGAAGGCACCCTCGGCATGGCCGGGCGCGCGGTCTGCCTGACCGAGAAGCACCCCTTCTCCACCGCCTATCATACGCGGTTCCCGGAATATGTCGCCGCCCGGTTCCCGGTCCCGGTGAACTGGGGCTATTCCTTCGTGCGCTGGTTCCACAAATATTCCGGCAAGGTGATGGTGGCGACGCCCTCGCTGCTGGAGGAGCTCAAGGCGCAGCGCTTCATCAATCTCGTCGCCTGGAGCCGCGGGGTCGATACCGGCCTCTTCCACCCCTCACGGCGGATAGAGGAAGGCGCGCCGGGCGATCCCTTCAAGGGTCTTGCCCGCCCGATTTTCCTCAATGTCGGGCGCATATCGGTGGAGAAGAATATCGAGGCCTTCGCCTCGCTGGCCCTGCCGGGCACGAAAGTCATCATCGGAGACGGGCCCCAGCTCGAAGAGCTGAAAAAACAGTATCCGGACGTTATCTTCCTTGGCGCGAAATTCGACGAGGACCTCGCCGTGCATTATGCCAGCGCAGACGTCTTCGTCTTCCCCAGCCTGACCGACACCTTCGGCCTTGTCGTTCTGGAAGCGATGGCGGCCGGCGTCCCGGTGGCGGCCTATGAGGCGACCGGCCCGCGCGATGTCATCCCCGGCTCGGATGCCGGCGTGATCGCGCCGGTCGGCGGCGACCTCGCCGCGGCCGCCCTTGCCTGCCTCTCGCTCAGCCGCGAGACCTGCCGGGCCTATGCCGAGACCTATAGCTGGCAGGCCTGCGCGGAAGCCTTCATCGACAACCTCCAGCCCCTGCCCGCACCGGAGCGGCGCCGCTTCTGGCAGAAGATCCGTATCCGGCGTAAGCGGCCGCGCATCGAGCCGCCTTTCTAGGCCGCCCCTCTGGGCCGCCGGGTTCAGAACCGTGTGCGCTGGCCCGCATCGCGCAGGGCGCGGGCCTTTTGCCGTTCCTCTGATCGGCGCTCGGCCGGCAGCGGGATCAGGCCATGCGCGAGAAGGTAGCCTTCCGGACCGGCCGCCCCTTCGGAGATGAATTCGAGGATATAGTCCGACAGGCCGTCAATCAGCGGCATGTTCTGGTCCTTGACATAGAAGAACAGGAGCCGGGCGAGCCCATAATCACCCGAGGCTATATTGTCGAAGGTCGGCTCGACGCTGCCAATCCTGGCGCCCTTGATGCGGTCCGAATTCTGGTCGAGGAAGGAAAAGCCGAGCAGGCCGAGCGCTTCCGGTGAGCGCAGCAGCGACTGGACGATGACCGCATCATTCTCGCCGAGATCGATCCACAGGCCGTCCGTACGCACCGTATGGGCGCGCTCCAGGAAGGCGGCATTGTCGCGTTCCTTCAGCTCCTGCATCTCGGGAAGTTCCAGCGCGCCGGGCTCCATGGCGAGTTCGACGAAGGCATCGCGTGTTCCGGAGGTCGGCGGCTGGCCGAGCAGGAGGATCGGCACGTCCGGCAGATCGGGCGAGACCTCGCTCCAGCGCTGGTAGGGGTTGGTCATGAAACCGCCCTGCCCGTCCGGGATGTCGCGCGCGAGGCCGAGATAGATGTCGCGCTTGGTGAGATTGAAATCCGGCCCCTGACGGAAATTGGCCAGCACGATGCCGTCATAGCCGACCACGACCTCGCTGATCGCCGTCACGCCGGCCGCTCGGCAGAGCTCGCGCTCGGCCGGGCGCATGGCGCGCGAGGCATTGGTGACGGACGGGTGCGCCGGGCCGACGCCCTGGCAGAAGGCGCGGAAGCCGCCGCCGGTGCCGGTCGTCTCGACGACGGGTGTCGGAAACCGGGTCACCGCGCCAAAGTGTTCGGCCACCGTGCGCGAGAACGGCGCGACGGTGGACGAGCCGACGATCTTTATCTTGATGTCCTGCGCCATGGGCGGGACGGGCTTGGGGGCCTCCGGCGGGATATCAAGCTGGGACAGCCGGCTCTCGCCGCAGGCGGCGAGCACGAGCGCGGCGGCGGCGCAAACAAGGGACCGGACAGGCGGCAGCATGGACGCGCTCCTTCGCTAAGGCATCATGGCAGGCACGGCCAGCGGAGCCCGCTCCGGCCATTCCTATATCCGGACCCGCAGGCCTGCGCAGGGCCTTTTCTGTCATATTTTTGTGACAGGCTTCTGTAGCGGGCAAAAAAACGCTTGTGCGCCCGTGCCTTGTGCCCTATATGCCCCCTCACAATTAAGTGGCGGACATCTGGGCTAACCCGAATCGAAAGGGGGGCCCCCTGTACTAACGCCCAAAGCTGGTTCGAAGCCCTTTGGAGGTTAGGTGTCATGCGCACTTACGTCTCACCCTATCATGTCGTGCGTGACCTCCAGCCGGAGGTGCCGGTTTTCTGCTATCGCGAGGACCGTGTCACCGCGGCGGCGCAGTGGTTCGTCGAGAATTTCCCGGCCCAGCCCTTCTATGCCGTGAAGGTCAACCCGGCCCCGCACGTGCTCGATGCGCTGTGGGCCGGCGGTATCCGCAGCTTCGATGCCGCCTCGGAGAAGGAGATCGAGCTGATCCGCGGGCGTTTCCCGGACGCGCGCATCGCCTTCCTGCACCCGGTGAAACCGCGCCGCGCCATCCGCCGCGCCTATCATGAATTCGGTGTCCGGATCTTCGTCACCGACACGGTGGCCGAGCTCAACAAGATCCTCGAGGAAACCGGCTATGCCCGTGACCTGACGATCCTGGTGCGGATCGCGGTCTCGTGCGAGGGCTCGGCCCTGCCGCTGTCGGGCAAGTTCGGCGCCGGCGCCGAGGAAGCCGCCGAGATCCTCCGTCTTGCCCGGCGCCATGCCGACGAGCTCGGCATCTCCTTCCATGTCGGCAGCCAGGCGATGCAGCCCTCGGCCTGGGCCGCGGCGATGGCCGATGCCAGCCGGGTGATCATCTCGGCCGGCGTGACGGTGGACATTGTCGATGTCGGCGGCGGCTTTCCGGCCGCCTATGCCGGGCGCACCCCGCCCGCGATGGAAGACTATGTCGCGATGATCCTGCGCTCGTTCGAGAACATGTTCGTTCTCGAAAATGCGGAGCTGTGGTGCGAGCCTGGCCGGGCGCTGGTGGCCGAATCCGAAAGCCTCCTGACACGGATCGACCTGGTCAAGGGCAATGCGATCTATATCAATGACGGCTCGTATGGCGCGCTGTATGATGCCGTGCATGAGCGCTGGGCCTTCCCGGCGCGCGCGATCGCGGGCGATGGCCGCCGCCTTGGCCGGATGGTGGCCTATACCGTGTATGGCCCGACCTGCGACTCGGCTGACAAGCTGCCGGATGAAGTCTGGCTGCCCGAAGGCCTTGTCGAGGGCGATTATGTCGAGTTCGGCAATGTCGGCGCCTATGGCCGCGCGATGATGACGCGTTTCAACGGCTTCGGCGAGACCGGGCTGGCGGGCGTGCAGGATGCGCCCTGGCCGACGCTCTATGGCCGCGAGTCCGGCGCAGGGGCCGAAGTCATCGCATTCGATTCGGCTGCGACGAACTGAACCTCCGGAAAGCCGTAGCGCCTGAGGACACGGACGATATCCGGTGTCTCCTCCGGCGGGCGGGTGAGGCAGGCGATGCCGCCCGGCCCGCCTGCCTCGGCCCCTTCGGGCAGCACACGGAGCGTCTGCCGGGCGATGGCGGCGCCGGAATCGACATATCGGACCGGCCGGGGCGCAGTGGCGATGAGGTGCCCGCGCAGCAGCGGGAAATGCGTGCAGGCCAGCACGACCGTGTCGATGGCCTCACCGCCTTGAGCGGCAAACAGTGGCGCCTGCGCCGCCGCCACGGCCTCCGGGGGAATGTCCGCACCGCTGGCATGCGCCTCGGCCAGCCGGACGAGCGCGAGCGAGCCCTGCAGGATGACGCGCCGGCCGGCGGCATGTTCCGCGATCAGACGGGCGGTATAGGCGCGCCGGATGGTGCCCGGCGTGGCGAGGAGGCCGATCGTGCCGGTCTCGGTCAGGGCGGCGGCCGGCTTGATCGCGGGAACGGTGCCGACAACCGGCATGGCGAGCGCGGCGCGCACGTCTTCCAGCGCCAGCGTGCTCGCCGTATTGCAGGCGATGACGAAGACATCCGGCCGCAGCGCCCCGGCAATGGCGCGGGCGACCTGCGGCAGGCGCGCACGCAGGGCCGCGTCGGACTTGTCGCCATACGGGAAAAAGCCGGTATCGGCGGCATAATGCACCGTGATTTCCGGCGCGAGGGCGCGGATTTCAGCAGCCACGGTGAGCCCGCCGACACCCGAATCGAACACGACAACCCGGCCACGGGCGGGCAAAGGCAGGTAGCCGGAGGCGGGAGTATCGCTCATCTGTCCGGCCGGATACCCCGCGCCTGCGGCGGAAACAGGGCCGGATGGCCCCGATTTCGCAAAGCCGGTGTTGTGCGGCGCACAATACCGGCTTAACCTGCAGGGGATAGCGAATGGGAAACACGGGCATGTATCAATTCTGGCTGGCCTCCTGGCGCGCGCAACTGGCAATGAGCGCGGCGGCCTTCGATACCGCTGCCGCGGTCCAGCGCAGCTATGTCGACTTCCTGCGGGCGGCCTCCGGCCAGGCGCCGGATGTGGACGGCCTGCGCGACGCCTTCCGTCTGACGGCCGATGCGAATGTCCGGCGCTGGGCCGATACCGCCGGCGTGCTGCAGGCCATGCCCGACTGGTACCAGAATTTCTCCCGTGTGCCCGGCGGCGCCCTGACCGATTTCTTCGACCGCGCCCGCCGGGGCTGACCCGCTGCGGCAATGGACAGGCCTGCGCGTCTGGACTAGGCGAAGGGCTTCACTGACCCCTGTTCCCGGCTGATCGCGAGGGCGCAATGCCTGCACCCCCTGACCTCCTCAAGACCCTCGAACAACGCCTGCTCTGGCTGTCGGCCTGGACGGTGCATCATGCCAACCACCTGCGCGAGAAAGCCGATGACGAGGTCAAGGTCGGCGGGCACCAGGCGAGCTGCGCCTCGATCGTCTCGATCCTGACGGCGCTGTATTTCCATGTGCTGCGCCCGGAGGACCGGGTCGCGGTCAAGCCGCATGCCTCGCCGGTCTTCCATGCGATGCAATACCTGATGGGCAACCAGACGCGCGAGAAGCTGGAAAATTTCCGCGGCTTTGGCGGGGCGCAATCCTATCCTTCGCGCACCAAGGATATCGATGATGTGGATTTCTCCACCGGCTCGGTCGGCCTCGGCGTCGCGATCACCGCCTTTGCCGCACTGATACAGGACTACCTCCTCGCCCGTCCGTGGACGGATCTCGGCCGCGGCGCGCGGCGCCAGCCCGGCCGGATGATTGCCCTTGTCGGCGATGCCGAGCTGGATGAAGGCAATGTCTATGAGTGCCTTCAGGAAGGCTGGAAGCACGGCCTGCGTAACACCTGGTGGATCATCGACTACAATCGCCAGAGCCTCGACGGGGTGGTGCATGAAGGGCTGTGGGCGAAGATCGAGGCGATCTTCAGGGCCTTCGGCTGGCGGGTTGAGGTGCTGCGCTTCGGGGCGCTGCAGCGTGCAGCGTTTGCCGAGCCCGGCGGCGAGCGTCTGAAAGCCTGGATCGAAGCCTGCCCGAACTCGCTCTATTCGGCGCTGACCTTCATGGGCGGGGCGGCCTGGCGAAAGCGCCTGCTAGATGATATCGGCGATCAGGGCGAGGCGACGGCGCTGATCGAGAAGCGCTCGGACACTGAGCTCAGCACCCTGATGACCAATCTTGGCGGGCAGTGCCTCGAAACACTGTGCGAGGCGTTTGACCGGATAACGGACGACCGGCCGACAGTCTTCCTCGCCTATACGATCAAGGGCTGGGGCACGCCGCTGGCCGGGCACAAGGACAACCATGCCGGCCTGATGACCAAGGCGCAGATGGCCGACTTCCAGGCCGAGATGGGCATACCGGTAGGCGCCGAATGGGAGCCGTTTGCGGGCGTTGAAGACCCGGAGGCCCTGAAGGGCTTCCTGCGCCGCGTGCCCTTCTTCGAGGCGGGCCCGCGCCGCACCAGCGCCGAGGCCCTGCCCGCGCCGGGGCCGGTTTTCCTCGATGATGAGCGGCTCTCGACGCAGGCGGGCTTCGGCAAGATCCTCGACCAGCTGGCGCGCGGGAGGAGCGATCTGGCCAGCCGTATCCTGACGACCTCGCCGGACGTGACCGTCTCGACCAATCTCGGCGGCTGGGTCAACCGGCGCGGCCTGTTTGCGCGCGAGGCGCTTGCCGATACCTTCCGCGACGAGCGCATCCCCTCGGCGCAGAAATGGGCGTTCTCGCCCGGCGGCCAGCATATCGAGCTTGGCATTGCCGAGATGAACCTGTTCCTGCTGCTCGGCGCAGCGGGGCTGTCGCATTCCCTGTTCGGCGAGCGGCTGATCCCGATCGGCACCGTATACGATCCTTTCGTGGCGCGCGGGCTCGATGCGCTCAACTATGCCTGCTACCAGGATGCGCGCTTCATCATCGCGGGCACGCCGTCCGGCGTGACGCTCGCGCCGGAAGGCGGCGCGCACCAGTCGATCGGGGCGCAGCTGATCGGCATGAGCCAGGACGGGCTCGTCAGCTTCGAGCCGGCCTTCCTGGATGAGCTCTCGATCATCATGGACTGGGCCTTCGACTATCTCCAGCGCGATGGCGAGGGCGACCCGGACGAGCGCACCTGGCTGCGCGACGAGACCGGAGGCTCCGTATACCTACGGCTTTCGACGCGGCCGCTGGAGCAGGTGCGCGTCTGGCAGCGCGAGGATTCGGCGTTCCGGCAGGGCGTGATCGATGGCGGCTACTGGCTGCGCGCGCCGGGGCCGAATGCGGAAGTGATCATTGCCTATCAGGGCGTGGTCGCGCCCGAGGCGATAAAGGCGGCGGCCCGCATCGGCGAGGGCCGCCGCGATATCGGCGTGCTGGCGATGACCTCCGCCGACCGGCTGAATTCCGGCTGGACGGCGGCGCGCCGGGCGCGGGCGCGCGGCCAGCATCAGGCCAGGAGCCAGATCGAGCGGCTGATGGAGGGCGTGCCGCGCCATGCCCAGCTGATCACCGTGACCGATGGCCACCCGGCGACGCTGGCCTGGATCGGCGGGGTGAAGGGCCATGCGGTGACGCCGCTGGGGGTCGAGCATTTCGGCCAGACCGGCACCATCCGCGACCTTTACCGCCATTTCCAGATCGATGCCGACGCCATCGTCTCGGCGGCGAGCCACCTCTCGCCGGGGCGGGTGCTTTAGGGGCGGGACGGATTGGCGGCAGGCGGCAATTGGCGTATGGTCAGCAGTGTGAAGTATGAACGCATCTCCAGCGACCCCGGCATCATGCAGGGTAAGCCCGTGATCCGGGGAACACGGATAACGGTCGAGCAGATCGTGCGCGAGTGTGCACGCGGCCTGAGCCCGGCAGACGTGATCCGGCAATATCCACGCCTGGAAGAGGCCGATGTTCTGGCTGCACTGGCTTTTGCCGCAGACTACCTTGGAGACGAAACCACATACGCCGCCGAATAGATGCACCTACTGGCCGATGAATGCTGTCCACGCGCCGTCGTTGAGGAGCTGAAGAAGGCAGGGAATGATGTTGTCTGGATAGCAGACCTGCAGCCACAATTATCAGACCACGCCGTTATCGAAATGGCGCAGAGCCAGAGCCGGATAATCGTGACAGAGGATTTTGACTTCGGCGATCTGCTGATCCGGGACAAATTGGCAGCGCCCGGCGCGATCATCCTGCACATGCCTAGGGCTGCACCCCGCATCCGGGCGATGACGCTCGTCCGGGTTCTCAAAAATCCGGAGATCCGCTTCGAGGGGCATCTGGCAATCGTCGATGCGCGGCGGGTTCGGTTGCGGCCCTTGCCCAAGAACGCCTGAGCCGCGCTAAAGCAACCCCTCATAAAGGTCCGTCCGGCGGTCGCGGAAGAAGCCCCAGGCTGCGCGGGCGCGGTCGAGATGGTCCAGGTCGAAGGCGGCGGTGATGACCCCCTCCTCCGTGCGGCCAAGCTCGGCGGCGATCTCGCCGGCCTCATCCGTGATGAAGCTGGTGCCGTAGAAGACCTGGCCGTCTTCATCGCCGGCCCGGTTGGCCGCGACGACCGGAATGCAATTGGCCACGGCATGGCCCTGCATGCAACGCCGCCAGCGCGTGGCGGTGTCCATCTCCGGCGCCTGCGGCTCGGCGCCAATGGCGGTGGGGTAAAGGAGCGCGTCGGCCCCCATCAGCGCCATGGCGCGCGCGGCCTCGGGGAACCACTGGTCCCAGCAGATGCCGGCGCCGATGCGGCCCTTCTGCGTCTCCCAGACACGGAAGCCGGTATCGCCGGGGCGGAAATAGAATTTCTCCTGATAGCCGGGGCCATCCGGGATATGGCTCTTGCGATAGACGCCGAGCGGGGCGCCATCGGCATCGAGCATGACGAGGGAGTTGAAATATAGCGGGCCATCCTTCTCATAGATCGAGACCGGGATGACGACACCGAGCTTTGCGGCAAGGTCCGAGAGCTGATGAACGGCCGGATGCTCGCGCCATTCGATCGCGCGGGAAAAATGCGCCTCGTCCTGCGTCTTGCAGAAATAATGCCCGCAGAACAGCTCCGGCGGCAGGATGACATCGGCGCCTTTCGCCGCCGCCTCGCGGACAAGACCAGCGACGCGGGCGATGTTCCCGGCCATATCGTCCGTAGGCGAAAACTGGATGGCGGCAAGGGTCAGGCTGCGGGCCATGGGGGCCTCCTCATTCCGGGATTTCGCGGGTCATGCAGTGGAAACTGCCGCCGCCGGCAAGGATGGCGCGCGCCGGCAGCGGGATGATCTTCCGGCCCGGCAGGAGCGTGCGCAGCTCGGACTGGGCAACCGCGGCATAGTGATCCTCATAGACCGGCAGGAAGACCGCGCCATTGGTGATGGTGAAGTTCATATGGCTGGCCGGGACCGGGACGCCATCGCCAAGATGCACGAGGCCGGGCGAGGGAATGGTCGACACCATCAGCCCGCAGGCGCTGAGCTGGCGCTCGATGGCGGCGAGACGCTCCGTATTGGGATCGTTACGGCCGGACGCATGCTGGCAGACGACATGGCCGGGGGCAATGAAGCGGGCGATATTGTCGATATGGCCATCAGTATGGTCGTTGATGAGGCCCTGATCGAGCCAGAGGATCTCGTCCACGCCAAACGCCTCGCGCAGGCGGGCGGCGATCTCCGCCTCGGAGAGGCCGGGATTGCGATTGGGATTGAGCAGGCATTCGCGCGTTGTCAGCAGGCGGCCATCGCCATCGACATCGATGCCGCCGCCCTCAAGCACGATATCATGGCGGCGGGTGGCGAGGCCCTCGACGCCGGCAATCGCGGCGCCCGTCTCCGTGTCGCCCGCCATCATATACTTGCCGCCCCAGCCATTGAAGCCGAACAGCTGGGCCTCGCGGGCGGCGCCCGTGCCGGTGACAATCGGGCCGGTATCACGCAGCCAGATATCGCCGGAGGGGATCTCGCAGATCGCCGCAGCCTCCCCGATGGCGGCGCGGGCCGAGGCCGCGGCCTCCGGCGAGCCCGCCGCGACCTTGACAGGGAGGAAGGCCGCCGCGGCACGGATGAACGCGGCGATCTCGGCGCGCGCGGGCGCAAGATCCCCGCCCCACTCCTCGGCCAGGCGCGGCCAGCCGGCCCAGAGGGCCGTTTGGAGCGCCCATTCGGGCTGGAGAAGAAGGGGGGCGGTCTCGCTTGTCATCAGGGTGGCCTTGCCACAGGACGGGGACATGGAAAAGGGCGGCCCGAGAGCCGCCCTTCCCTGTTTCAGACTGTAACAGCCGCAGCCTAGAACTCGTAGCGGATGCCGATACGGGCTTTCCAGACCGAAGCGCCATTATTGCGCGTGCCCGTCGAGCGGCCATTGAAGCTGTTATAGCGGTACTGGCAGGCATCGGCCGTGACACAGGTGGTCCGCGCCGAGTCGAGCGTCAGCGCGGTTGCCCCGGCAATCCCGTTCTGGAGCACATCTGCCCGGCTGACGAGGTCAGCGCCGACGATGTCGAGCTGGCCGTTGCCCGGCGAGTTGTAGATGGTGCCCCATTTGTTGTTGAGCAGGTTGCCGAAATTCTCGACATCGAAGACCAGCTTGAAGCGGTTGTCACCCACAAAGCTGCCAATGCCCGGAACACCCGGCAGGTCCTGCTGGAGGCGGAGATCCCAGCGCTGGTTCCAGGTCGAGGCGGCAGAGTTCACCTCATGGATGGCGCCGGTATTGATGCCATTGCGGCGGATATACTCCACGAAGGCATTGTAGTCGAAGTTCGGGCCGTAGACGACCGAGTCATCGGTACCGTCCACCCGCGGGATATAGAGCGGGCTGTTGTTGAACGGGTTCTCGAAGTTGCCGTTGCGGCCGAACAGGGAGTTCGTATTGGCCACCGAGTAGGTGTAGGTGAACAGGCCGCCCGAGGTGATGTTGCCGAACAGGTCAACCCGGGTCGCAAGGTCGCCGATGAAGGCTTTCTCGTAGCCGAGGCCGATCTTGAAGGCATCCTCGATCTGGTAGACCGAGGTGCGCGGGCCCGGATTGTTCCGGTCCACGGCAACCTGGCCGCGGAAGGCCGACACGCCGCGCGAGGACGAGCCCTCGGTGATCGCTTCGACATCCTGGTGCGCATAGGCGAGATAGAGGTCGAGGCCATTGTCGAAGGTCTTGTCCAGAGACAGGGTGTAGACCCAGCTCTCATCGCCGGAAGCATTGGCAAGGACCGTCCGGTTGGACAGGCCAAGGGCCTGAAGGTCGGCATAGATCGGCCGGCCATCGGGCGCGACGCCGGGTGTCAGGCCGCCATTGGTCTGGGCGAATTCTTCCCAGACAAAGGAGTCGCGCGACTGGGTGTGGAGCACCTGCAGCGATGCGCGATAATCCCGGCCAAGGTCGAAGCCGCCAAAGTTCAGGTCGAAGGTCTGGTCGACCCGGATCGAGGCCTTCCAGTCGGAGGGCAGCTTGAAGCCCGGCGCGATGGCATCGATGGCGCCCGGTGTGCCGTTGGCGACGTTATCGATCAGGACCTGCGGAACCGTGTTGGGGTTCACACCGGTCAGGCCATTGGCCCCGGTGATGACCACGAGCGGCGCGAGCGCGTTGAGCGTCCACACACCCGGATCGCCGCCCGAAAACAGCCCGAAGCCACCTGAGACCGTGGTGCGGTCGAACGGCGTGTAGCGGAAGCCGACCCGCGGCATCAGGAGGTCAAGGCCATCCGTCGTCGTCGTATTCGGAATCCCGACCTGGGCGAGGAAGGACGGATCGTTCTCGGCGCCGCTGTCGGTCGTTATATACTCATAGCGCAGGCCGCCGGACAGTTCGAGCTCGGGCAGGACCTGCCAGCGCGCCTGGGCGAAGGTGGACCAGCGGGAGTATTCATACTGGGTCAGGTATTCAGCGACATTGTTGGAGCCGACATTGCGGTAATTGACGTTGGCAATCTGGTCGAGGATGTCCTGGCCGGCGGTGTTACCGGTGAAGACGAACTGGCCGCGCGAGAATTGCGAGAACTGGTTCACGGCATCGACGTTTTCATACTCGCCGCCGAAGGTGAAGATGAAGTCGTTCCAGACATAGTCGCCCTGGCCGAAAAGCTGCAGGCGCTCGTCGGCATAGGTGTTGGTGTGGCGGAACCGGTCGCAGCCGGCAGTGAACGTACGGTTCGCCGTGCTGGTGAGCAGGCCCTCCAGCGGGGTGCCGGCAACGCGGGCGGCATTCAGCACGAAGCTCAGCTCGCCGACATTGGGGCCGCCGCGGCAGTTCTGCAGGCGCTCGTTCTCTGTGTAGGAGACCCGGAAACGGGTTGAGAATTCCGGCGTCCAGTCGGAGAAGAGCTGCCCGGTATAGCTGGTGAGGCTGTTCGGAACATCATTCCAGGCCGTCTGGAAGTTGAAGGCGCTGTTCGAGCCCGCGACGCCCGTTTCTTCGGTGTTCTGATACTGGATCTGCAGGCGGTGGTCATTGTTGATGTTCCAGTCGATCCGGGCGAACCAGCGCTCGGTCTCTCCCGGAACCGCAGTTTGAAGCGGGCGGCCGCCCATGTCGAAACCGTAAGTATCGAGCACGATCTGGTTGAGGGCGTCATAGAAGCCCGGCTGGATACCGAGGCCGGCGAGGCCGCCGGAAACGTCGATCTGCTGGGCGGTTTCGAACTTGTCATAGGAGAGCGAGAAGAACAGGCGGTCCGGAATGATCGGGCCGCGCAGCGTCAGGCCATATTCCTTCTCTTCGAAGACACCGGGATTGAACGAGCCGGCCCCGCCGAAGGTCTTGGTGCCGAGCCAGTCCTGGTCGCGGTAGTAGTAGAACAGCGAGCCGTCGATCTCGTTGCTGCCGCCCTTGGTGGTGACGTTGACGAGGCCGCCGGTGAAGCCGGACGCGGTGACCGAGTAATCGGAGGCGACGAGCGAGGCCGATTCGACGATGTCGATGTTGATCGGCGAGCGGCTGGTCGGGAAGGTGTTGGAGCCGAGGCCGAGATTGTCCTGCTGGCGGGCGCCGTCGATGGTGACGGCGTTGAAGCGCGGGTTGACGCCGGCGACGGAGAGATTGTTCGGGCCGCCGGAGATGGCGAGCGGGTCGCGGTTCAGGGTTGCGATGATGTCGCGGGCCAGCGAGGGCTGGTTGGCGACATCGCGCGCGGAATAGTTCGAGCCCGCACCATAGTTGAGATCAAGGCGGGTGACGGCCGCGCCGGTGACGACGACAGCGGCCATGCGGGCCTCGTCATCAAGCTCGGCGCCGAGGCGGATGCGTACCGGCGGCTGCTGGCCGGGCGCGAGGCGGATATTGTCGAGCGTGGCGCCTTCAAAACCGGGGGCGGCGACGATGATCGTGTAGGGGCCGCCGGGGCGCAGACCGGTCTGGAAGAAGTTGCCCGTGGTGCCGGTGGTGAGGACGTTGGCCGAGCCGGTAGGTTCATAGATGACCGTAACGGTGGCGCCGGTGACGGCGGCACCATTCTGGTCGACGACCGTGCCGCGGACCTCCGAAGCGGTCTCCTGGGCGTAGACGGCGGCGACAGGTGCCAAGGCGGCGATCGCGGCAACAGATGCGCTGCGAGCAAACAAGTTCTTTATCATAGGATATTCCCCTCTGCTGGAGTCGTGACGACTGGGACGCTACTGGCGGGACCCCCTCGCGGCCCCATCCGAGTTGCCGCACCCCTACAAGCCCTGCATGACAGATTAGTGACAGATATTTGAAGGTTCCAAATCTTCGTGCGGTGCGGGAAGTTTTCACAAAGGGGCGATGCAAAAATGACACGGCACCGGAGGCGGCCGCCTGCCGCGGGCCTCTCGATTTCCGCCGGTGATGAGGCCATAAGGCGCGCCATGAGCGAGGCTGGCAGAATCGACAGGCGGAGCGGCCCGGCGGGGCTCGGTTATCCACAGCCCGCGCTGCTCGCCCTCGCCGGACTGCTGGTGGCGCGGCTCGCGCTCGTCATTGTCTCGCCGCTCGAACTGTATGCCGACGAGGCGCAATACTGGCGCTGGGGCGAGACGCTGGCCTGGGGCTATTATTCCAAGCCGCCGATGATCGCCTGGCTGATCCGGGCAACGACCGACCTCTTCGGCGAGGCCGAATGGGCGGTGCGATTCGCCGCGCCGGTTCTGCACACGGTGGCGGCCGGCTTCCTGTTCCTGACGGCGCGGGCGATGTTCGATGCGCGCACGGGTTTCTTTGCGGCGCTGGTCTATGCGCTGATGCCGGCGGTCGGCCTGTCCTCGCATGTGATCTCCACCGACGGGGTGCTGCTGCCCTTCTGGTGCGCGGCGCTGTGGTGCCTGTGGCGGCTGCGCAGCGGCGCGGGCGGCCTCGCCACGGCGCTGGCGCTGGGGGCAGCCTTCGGGCTCGGCATGCTGGCGAAATACGCCATGCTGTATTTCCTGATCGGCATCGCGATTGCGGTCCTCATCGACCGGCCGACGCGCGACGCGCTGCGGATGGGCGGGCGCGGGCTGGCCGCGCTGAGCGTCGGGCTTGTGATCCTCGCCCCGCATGCCGCCTGGAACGCGGCGAATGCCTTTTCGACTGTCAGCCATACGGTGGACAATGCCCATCTCGGCGGCGAGCTGTTCAATCCCGGCAATGCGCTTGACTATCTCGCCGACCAGATGGGCGTGTTTGGCCCGGTCAGCTTCCTCGCCCTGCTGGCGGGGCTCATCTTCCTGCGCAGCCGCACAGGTGAGACAGCCGCGCGCGAGCGCTGGCTCCTCGGCTTCGTCCTGCCAGTGCTGGTATTCATCCTCGCCCAGGCGATCATCTCGCGGGCTCATGCCAACTGGA
>DAIRTA010000025.1:0-17680 GCA_036804125.1 Hyphomonas sp. | reverse complement strand
GCGAAGGTGCCCATGCTGCCGGTAACGCATGGCGCGCGGGAGACTCGCCGCCAGATATTTCTCTACACAGTCTTGCTAGTTGCCGTCTCGCTCACGCCATTGATGACCGGCCTTGGCGGCTGGCTCTACGGGGTCGCTGCAGCCGGCTTCGGTGCGGTCTTCCTTTGGTTCGCCCTGCGCCTGCTGCGCTCCAGGGCGGGTGACGCCGATGCCGGGCCAGCAGACTTCAGCCGTGCAAAAGCGGCTTTTGCCTACTCCATCCTGTATCTGTTCGTGCTTTTTGGGGCCGTCCTTGCCGAGCATGGCGGGCGGCTCTACTGGCCAGTCGGGGCAGTGTGACGAGATGATCGTTCCTGTCCCCCCCCTGAATCCACAGCCGTCAGGAAGCGAGGATGAAAAGGCGCGCAAGCGCCGCAATCTCTGGCTCGGGCTTTCCCTCGCCGCATTCGTGATTATCGTGATTGCTGCAACGATCATTCGCCTGTCGACGGGCGACGGCGTCTCGAGGCGGATGTGATGGCCTGGTCGAACGCACGCATCGCGACGGTTGCCGCTCTTGGCGCTGCCGGCATGCTCGGCGTCGCATTTGCGTCAGAGCCGCTCTACCGCGCCTTCTGCCAGATCACCGGGTATGGCGGGACAACCCGCATCGCGACCGAAGCACCATCGGAAATCCTCGATCAGACGGTCGAGGTCCGGTTCGATGCCAATGTCGCCGACACCGCGCTGCGCTTCCGCCCGCTGCAGGGGCCTCAGACAGTGCGAATCGGCCAGCATGGGCTTGCCTTCTACGAGGTGACGAACCCGACCGACCGTGAAGTCCGGGTCATCGCGACCTACAATGTGACACCGCACCTGGCAGGGCCGTATTTCTACAAGCTTGAATGCTTCTGCTTCTCCGAGCGGGTGATCGCGGCGGGAGAGACCCGGAAACTTCCGGTGGTGTACTACATCGCTCCGGCGATTGTCGAAGACCGCGTCGCCAGCCGGACGGGAACGATCACGCTGAGCTACACCTTCTTCAACAGCCAGGACTATTCGGGACCCCGCAGGGAAGCTGCGGCAAATCCGGCTGGGCCCGGTTAGGGGCATTGCAGGTCTCGCGGGAGACGGGATAAAGACCGGAAACAATCGATCAAGGGCTACAGGACTGAAGACGACATGGCCGGCAGCGACGTCAAGCATGACTATCACCTCGTAAATCCTTCGCCCTGGCCTTTGATCGGGTCGATTGCGGTCCTTTTGCTGGCCGTCAGTGGCGTCATCTTCATGAAGGGGCTCTTCAGGCTGGCCGAGGGCACATGGTGGCCGCTGGCCATCGCCACCGCGATGGTCGTTTGGGTGATGTTCGGCTGGTGGTCGGAAGTCGTGAAGGAAGGCCGCACCGGCGACCATACGCCCGTTGTCGAGATCGGCCTTCGCTACGGCATGATCCTGTTCATCGCTTCAGAGGTCATGTTCTTCGTGGCCTGGTTCTGGAGCTTCTTTGAGTTCACGATCTTCTGGCCTGCCCGGGTTGGCGATTCTTTTGACGCCCTGAACCCGCTTTTTGCTGACAGCCTGGAGCGTTTCCGCAACTGGCCACCGGCCGATGTCACAACCTTCGATCCCTTCCACCTGCCGCTGATGAACACGCTGGTGCTGCTCCTGTCCGGGACAACTGTGACGTGGGCTCACCACGCTCTCCAGCACGGTGACATGAAAGGCGCAAAGCTCGGCCTGAGCCTGACGATCATTCTCGGTATCGCCTTCACCGCGCTGCAGGTCCTGGAGTATAGCCATGCCGGCTTCACTTATGACGGCACGATCTATGGCTCGGCCTTCTTCATGGCGACAGGCTTCCATGGCGCGCACGTCGTCATCGGGACGATTTTCCTGACCGTCTGCCTGTTCCGGATGTATGCGGGAAATCTTACGCCCAAGAAGCATCTCGGTTTCGAATTTGCGGCCTGGTACTGGCATTTTGTGGACGTTGTCTGGCTGTTCCTCTTCGCCTTCGTCTATGTTGCGCCCTACCTGGCTTTCGAGGTCGGACGCTGACCCGCGCCGCGCGGGCGGGGCGGGTTGCCAGTGAACGCATCATAAGCGGCCGGGCGCCATGATATTCCGCCCCCTGCCGATGATGACACTTTTCACCCTTGCGGCGCTGGTTGTCCTTCTCCTGTTCGGCAACTGGCAATGGAGCCGCTACACCGGGAAGATGGCGGCGCGGGGCGCCGAGCCGGAATGGGCGAACCTGTCGGGCGTGCTGTTGCCGGAGACAGGACGGTATGTTTACGCATATTTCGATGGCCAGTCGGCCTGGCGGGGTGTTTTTGCCGTCGAGACAGCCGATAGCCTCGTCTATGTGCCGCAGACCCTGATTATCGAGGTGAATCCTCCAGAGGCGCCTCCCGGCCTGGCCTTTCCCGACCCGTTTCAGATTGCCCTGCGAGGCGTCTGGCGCGATCCGCAACCGCGCGGCGCCTTCACGCCGCGGGAGGAGGCCGGATCCGGCGTGTTCTATGTTCTCGATCCGAACAGGCTGGCCGAAACGCTGGCTCCCGAAGATGCCGCACGGGTGCTCCCGCGCCTGTTTGAACCGGAGACGCTCCTTCTCCTGAAGGAAGACGGGACCGGGCCTGTCCTCAATCCGGTGCTGCGTGCCGGCGGCGATGATCGCCTGCCACCGGAGCGTCATTTCGGGTATGCGCTCACCTGGTGGGGGCTCGCCCTGGCGCTTGTTGGCGTTTATGCCGTTTATCATTATCAACGCGGGCGCCTTGGCCTGCGCAGGAAAGACGGTGCGTGAAATACATTTCGACACGTGGAGAGGCTCCGGCTGCCGGGTTCCGTGAGGTCTGCCTGGCGGGTCTTGCGCCCGATGGCGGGCTCTATGTGCCCGAGCGCTATCCCCAGATTTCACCGGCCGGACAGGCCGAGCCCTATGCCAGTCTGGCCGCGCGTATCCTTACTGCCTTTGCTGGCGATGCGCTGAGCGGAGCTGAGGCCAATCGGCTGACAGGCGAGGCCTATGCGAGCTTTGCGCATCATGCCGTCGCGCCTTTGGTGCAGGCGGCTCCGGGCCTGTGGCTGATGGAGCTGCATCACGGCCCGACGCTGGCGTTCAAGGATGTCGCGATGCAGCTCATCGCCCGGCTCTATGATCATTTCCTGGCCGGCAGCGCGAAGCCGCTCACGATCATCTGCGCGACGTCGGGCGATACTGGCGGAGCCGCTGCTGCGGCATTTGCCGGTTCACGGCGTGCGCGGCTGGTCATCCTTCATCCGGATGACCGCGTCTCTCCGGTGCAGCGCCTGTTCATGACGGCGACAGGCGCGTCGAACATCCTCAACCTGGCGCTTTCAGGGGATTTCGATGACTGCCAGTCCATTGTGAAAAGCCTGTTTGCCGATGAAAGGCTTGTCAGCGAAGCGGGCCTGACGGGGGTCAACTCGATCAACTGGGCGCGTATTGCCGCGCAGACGGCTTACTATGCTGCCGCAAGCGGCGCATTCGGTCACAGGCGGCTTCGTTTCGTGGTTCCCAGCGGCAATCTCGGCGACGCGCTGGCCGGGTATGTTGCCTGGCGCTGCGGCCTTCTTCCCGGCGGCTTCGAGGCTGTCTGCGCCGTCAATCAGAATGACGCTCTGGTCCGTCTTTTCGACACCGGCGTGATGACACGCGAAGCGGCCCTCGAAACCCCAAGCCCGGCGATGGACATTTCGGTCCCGTCCAACTTCGAACGCCTGCTGTTCGATGTTGCGGGCCGGGATGCCGCGGCTGTCCGCCTCACCTATGCCAGCTATGCGCAGTCCGGCGAAGCGCAGCTGCAGGGCTGGCGTCCGCACCTGTTCGCCGCTATGGCGGGTCTCTCGGCGCAATCGGTCAGCAATACCGAAACGCTGTCCGAAATGGAGCGTTTCCGTGCCGAAACCGGCTGGCTCATCTGCCCGCATACGGCGGTCGGTACGGCCGCTGCCCGCCGGCTCGCCCGGTCCGATGCCCCCACTCTTGTGCTTGCAACAGCCGCCGCGGCAAAATTCCCAGAGACGGTTCTGGCGGCCACCGGGCAGGATGCGCCGCTGCCGACGCGCTGTGCGCATCTTCGCGAGCGCGGAGAGAGTTTCGAAAGGATCGCGCCAGAGCTCGGCCTTGCAAGAAGCCGGATCGCTGCCTTTGCCGGAGCGGACTCATGGGCCCGGACCGCACCATGACCGTGATTTCGGCGGAGCGGGTATATCTCGTGCCGCCGGCTGAGAGCGATTTCAGGGAGTGGGCGTTACTGCGTGCTTCCAGCCGGGATTATCTCGAACCCTGGGAGCCGCTCTGGCCTGAGGACGCGCTGACCCGCCAGAGCTGGAAGCGGAGGATCCGGATCTGGCGATCGGCCTGGAAAGCGCGGGCAGCCTACGTTTTCCTGATCCGAAGGGTGACAGATGATACGCTGTTGGGCGGAATTTCGTTGTCGCATGTCCGTCCATGGCCGGCGGAAACGGCTACGCTCGGCTACTGGATCGGGCAGGGATTTTCGGGACAGGGATACATGCGCGAAGCCGTGCGCACACTCTGCGACTGGGCGTTCCGGGCAGCGTCTCTTTCGCGCATAGAGACTGGGATCGTTCCGGAAAATCAGCGCTCACGGGGAGTCCTGGAAGCCACCGGGTTTCGCGAGGAAGGCCGTGCCGCGTCCTATCTCGAGATAGCAGGCGTGCGGCGCGATCACATCCTTTTTGGGCTCGTCAAATCCCCGCCCCGCGCCTAGTTACAGGCAAGCCATGTCAGCAGCGCACCATATTCACCCGCATGGAACCTGGCATTGGCGCGGCCGGGATGGGCGTCTCACATTCGAAATTACCGAAGAGGGCGTTCTATCCGACCTCGCCGGACGCTGGACGATCGATGCCCTTGAGGCCATGGTTGAGGGGCTAAGCCGCGGCCGGCTGCGCCGGGTCCTGGAAGCGGCATCTGGCCCTGTGCGATGCCCGCTGCGCCTCTCCAATGGACGTGACATCCATCTTGTGGGGGCTTTCACGGAACTGGATGAAGCCCGGGGCATGTTGCTCCTCGGCGAGGACTTTCCGGAATTTGACCAGGCCGACCTGCGGCCGGGTCCCGATCTCGCCCCTGTTTTCCAGCCGATAATCTCGCTGCGCGACGGACGGGTTGTCGGGTTCGAGGCACTCGCCCGGTGGCATCAGAGCGATACCAACGCGCCGCCCAGCCGCTATCAGGACAAGGCGCTGGCCTCGAACATGCTCATCCGCTCGGCCGAAACCCTGCATCTGCTGCGCGAGGGGGCCAGTCGTGATGACCTGTTCATGCATGTGAACCTTACAGCTCGCGAGCTTACCCGCAGCACGCTGCCTGCGCTGATCGAGGCGCTGCTCTCCGGCTACAAGCTGCCCCCACGCGCATTGCGCCTTGAGCTGACAGAGCAGGTGGCCTTGCTGGATGCAAACGACGCCTTGTCCGCGGCACTCGCGCTCAAGAATGTCGGCGCGGGACTTGTTCTCGATGATTTTGGCACGGGGCACTCTTCGTTTGCATGGCTGGCTGACCTGCCGGCGGACGGGCTCAAGATCGATTACGGTTTGATAAAGCGCGTGGGCGAGCCCCGCATGAACACGATCCTTGCAGCCGTCACCCTGCTGGCAAGCCGTTTGGGGATGTCTTCGACGGCCGAGGGAATCGAGAAGCGTGAAGACGCGGCGCGCCTGCGCGCACTGGGCTTTGACTATGCGCAGGGCTTTGCTTTTGCGCGGCCTATGGATGCCGCAAGTGCACTGAACTTTCTAAAGTCCTGAGAGGGCTCACGCCCTGCCGGCATCGGGCTGAAGGCGGGAAGAATCGATGCCAAGGCGTGTCAGCGCCCGTCGCCATTTCTGGTCATAGGCATCGCCGAATATTATGTCAGTATCGGGATCGCCGACAAGCCAGGCGTTGGCTGCGATTTCCCGCTCGAGCTGGCCCGCGCCCCAGCCTGAATATCCGAGCGCCAGAACAGCCTGTCTCGGCGCGGCCGCAGAACCCATTGCGGCAAGGATATCGCGTGTGGCGGTCATGCAAATTTCGCCGTCGACTTCAATCGTGGCATTCTCGCAGATAAAATCATCAGTATGCAGGGCAAATCCGCGATCGGTCGCAACTGGCCCGCCATCCAGAACGGCGGTTCCATGAAGGGGAATCTGAACAGGCACATCCATCTGCTCCATCAGGTCATGCAGATCGAGCCCCTCGATTGGCCGGTTCAGAACGATTCCCATGGCAAACTCCGCCGAGTGCGCACACAGAAGGATCACGGCCCGTTCAAAACGCGGATCGCCAATGCCGGGCAGGGCTATCAAGAGCCTTCCCGTGAAGTCCTGATCATTGTCCATTTCTGCCGATGATCTCCCTGCATCAGGCTGGTTCAGCTGCCGGAAATTATCAAGGGAAAATCGAGCCGCTGACAAGCTTGACACATTTTGTGCGATACCCGCCCGTAAGGATGCATGCCTGCGCTACACTCCTGGAACCTGACCCCGACTGATGCGGTGGCGCTGCAGCGCCGGCTCGCCTGTCGTATCATCCCCAGGGACGCCTTCGGACCGATCCGGCTCGTTGCGGGTGTGGATGTCTGCTATCGGCGGGATGAGGACCGCCTTGCCGCCGCGGCCTGCCTGATCGATGCCGGTACCCTGCAGCTCGTCGAATCGTCTGTCATCACGGCCCGGCCGCAGTTTCCGTATATTCCCGGCCTGTTCTCCTTTCGCGAGCTTCCGCCCGTGCTTGAGGCGCTGGCGAGGTTGCGGTCCCTTCCTGATCTCATCATCTGTGACGGGCACGGCCTGGCCCATCCGCGCCGGTTCGGCCTGGCCTGCCATCTCGGCTTGTGGCTTGATGTGCCAGCCATCGGGTGCGCAAAGACGCGCCTGTTCGGCCAGCATTCCGAGCCGGGTCACGCAAGGGGAGAGCACGTCCCGCTGCTGCACAGGCAGGAACAGATCGGTGCGGTCCTGCGCACCCGCACAGCCGTCGCTCCGGTCTATGTTTCAGTGGGGCACCGCGTCTCGCTCCCGGCGGCGATCGCGTTCGTCCTGCGGTTCACGCCGCGCTACCGGCTGCCGGTGACAACCCGGCTGGCCGACCGGCTTGCCGCTGAAGCGCTTCGCCCGTCCTGAGCCAATCGCCCCACCCCGCTTGTCGCAGACCGTCTGGCGGCGTATGGGCGAGCGACACAGGACCGCAAGGAGAGACCCGCCATGCCTATTAAAGTCGGAGATAAAGTCCCGGATGCAACCTTCATGGAAATGACGGCGGATGGCCCGGCTCCCGTGAAATCGTCTGATCTCTTTGCCGGAAAGACAGTTGCCCTCTTTGCTGTTCCCGGCGCCTATACCCCGACCTGTTCGGCCCGGCACCTGCCCGGTTTCGTTGAAAAGGCAGGCGAATTCAAAACCAAGGGGGTCGATGAAATCGCCTGCACGGCGGTAAACGATGTTTTTGTCATGAATGCCTGGGGCCAGTCTGCCGGGGTCGACGGCAAGGTCAGGCTTCTGGCGGATGGCAATGGGGCCTTTGCCAAGGCGATCGGACTCGAACTGGACGCGTCAGGCTTCGGGATGGGGCATCGCTCGCAGCGCTATTCAATGCTGGTCAGGGACGGCGTCGTGACTGAGCTCAATATCGAGGAAGGCGGCGCTTTCAAAGTCTCTAGCGCCGATTACCTGCTCGGACAGCTTTGACGATTTCAGGTTAATCCCGCGTCATCTATTCTCTGCGATAAACGGCCTGTTTCCGGTGAGCAGGCCGTTTTTCAATAATGATATATTGAAAAACAGAAAATCCATCTCACCTCTATTGCAGTTCGAGGAGGGATGGCATGGACATCTTCATCACGGTTTTCCTGCTGATCGTCTTTGCTGCGATCATCCTTACGGTTTCAGCCTTCAAATTCGTCCCGCAGGGGTCGAACTGGACGGTCGAACGTTTCGGCCGCTACACGAAGACGCTGCAGCCCGGCATGCATGTCATCACGCCGTTCATCGAACGCATCGGCACCAAAATGAGCATGATGGAAAATGTTCTCGATGTGCCCCAGCAGGAAGTGATCACGCGGGACAATGCGATGATTTCCTGTGATGCCATCGTGTTCATCCAGGTAATCGATGCGGCCTCGGCGGCCTATGAGGTGCACAATCTCAACTTTGCCATCACCAATCTCGCGATGACGAATATCCGGACCGTCGTGGGCTCGATGGATCTCGATGAGGTCCTGTCCAATCGTGACGATATCAATGCCCGCTTGCTTAGCACCATCGACGCTGCAACCAATCCCTGGGGCGTGAAAGTCACACGAATCGAGATCAAGGACCTGACCCCGCCGCGGGAAATTACCGAAGCCATGGCTCGCCAGATGAAGGCCGAGCGTTTCCGCCGGGCCGAAGTTCTTACGGCAGAGGGCGAAAAACAGTCGGCTATCCTGAGGGCGGAAGGCCAAAAACAGGCCGCTATCCTTGAGGCGGAAGGCCGCAAGGAAGCCGCTTTCCGGGATGCCGAAGCCCGCGAGCGCGAAGCTGAGGCCGAGGCCAGGGCAACCGCCATGGTCAGCGAGGCTATCGCCCGCGGCGATGTCAATGCCATCAACTATTTCCTTGGCCAGGCCTATGTATCCGCTTTTGAAAAGCTTGCCAGCTCGCCGCAACAGCGCACAGTCATCGTGCCGGCTGAGTTCTCAAGTATTATTGGAACCATCGAAGGCATTCGCGGCATTACCGAAGCATCAGGCCGGAAATTGGCGGATTAGGCCGGGACACCCCCAGGACTTTCAGGAGGACACAGTCATGGATGCGCTGCTTTCCCAGATGACCTGGTGGCACTGGCTGGCCCTTGGGCTGCTTCTGTTCGGCATCGAGATGATGACCGGTACATTTGACCTGCTGATGATTGCGCTTGCCGCATGGGCCACCTCCATGTTTGCCGCCTTTGCTCCGCCGGAGCTGGCTGTCTGGCAGGGCCAGCTCCTGTTCTTCGGCGCGGCCTCCGCCGTGACCGTCATTGGCGGCAGGCTGTTCTTTTCGGGCCGCGGGCGAGCGGCGGAAACCCGCCCATCGCTCAACCGGCGCATGGTCGGCCTTGTCGGCCAGAAGGGACTCGCGACGAAGGATTTTGACGGCGGCGCCGGACAAGTCCGGATCGGGGATACCGTATGGAGCGCCGAGGCGGCTGAGGGCGAGACGGCGATCATCACAGGAGACAGCATCGTCGTGGAATCGACCCGCTCAAACGTTGCCATCGTCCGCAGGGCGTAGGGGCCGGCTTTATTCCTGCTGCGGCGCCTCTCGTGGGCGGCGATCCTGACGCGGATCGCGTTTCGGCGCCGGAGCCAGCCGCATCACTTCTGTCTGGAAGCGCTCGTCCTCGCCCGCCAGGAGGAAGGGCAATGAGGCCCAGACGGCGCTGCAAAGCGGCTCAAACCATTCCAGCTCGGCCTTGCTGAAATCGGAGAGGAGATAGGGCATGACCAGCGGCTTGTCGCCCGGATGGCCGACTCCGAGGCGCACCCGGCGTATATCCGGTCCGAGATGCTCCATCACCGACCGGATGCCATTATTGCCCGAATGTCCGCCGCCCCGCTTTACTCGGACACGTCCGGGCGACAGGTCGATCTCGTCATGGAAGACCGTAACGGCTTCGGCACCTTCCTTGTAGAAGGTTGCCGCCTTCGAGAGAGCGAGACCTGTCTGGTTGTAGAATGTCTGGGGTTTGAGCAGCAGGACCTTGTAGCGCGCGCTTCCAAACGTCAGCGAGGCCTCGGCCGCAAGGCTGTCAAAGCGAGACCTCCAGGCCGGAAACCCGCCCTTCGCATGCAGGTAATCCAACAGGATGAAACCTGCATTGTGGCGGTTACGCGCGTATTTCGGCCCGGGATTTCCCTGACCAGCAAAGATCAGCATGACAGGCTCCGGCCCGGCCCGGTCTGGCCGGCTCAGGATCAGTCTTTTTTGACGTCCTTCTTGGCCTCAACCGGCTCGGCGGGTGTCTCGACCACGTCATCGCTGGCTTCCACCTTCCCACCCCGCCCCGCGATCGTTGCGATCGTGAAGTCGCGGTCCGTGATTGTGGGAGATGCGTTGGGGGGCAGGGCGATGCTGGAAATTTTCACATTATCGCCGATCTCGAGTTTCGAGACGTCAGCCTCGATGACTTCAGGAATACTGCCCGCTGGCACGTTCAGCTCCACCGAGTGTCGGACGATATTGAGCGTTCCGCCTTTCTTGAGACCCGGAGAAATCTCGGTTCCCTTGAAATGGACGGGAATTTCCACGCGGATGATCTGGTCAAGCTTGACCCGGAAAAGATCGACATGGATCGGCTGGTCGCTGACAGGATGCATCTGGATTCCCTGCGGAAGAACGAGCTGGCGCTCGCCCTTGTGGACCAGTGTCGCAGCCGTGTTGAGGAACTGGCCCGTCTCGATGGCTTTCAGGACCTCATTCTTTTTGAGGCTGATCGGCACCGGGTCCAGGCCACCCCCATAAAGAATCCCGGGCACAAAACCCTGCCGCCGGGCCTCACGGGCCCCGCCTGTGCCGGTGCGCTCGCGCACCTCGACATTGAATACGATCTGCTGTCTGGACATCTGTTTTTCCTTCGCCCTGAACCGTGCCTTTCCGTAGGGAAAAGTCGGAGCCTGACGCGAACGGCCTTGCGCCGCCGCTTCCTGAGCCGGGCCTATAGGTGATAAGACGGGTCCAGGCAAGCTGGCGCTGCCAAGGGATGTGCCTCAGCATGCACCGCCTAAGTGGGCCGCTGGATAGTCGAATCTGGCCGGACTTGTTGCCGAATTCCAGGACACTGCTAGAGCACGCAAGGGCGCAGCAGAGCGCCAGTGGCGGTGTCCGGTGCGTATATTGCTGACAAATGATGACGGAATCAGTGCGCCTGGCCTTGCAGTGCTCGAGGCGATTGCGCGGGAAATTTCCGAAGACATCTGGATCGCGGCGCCGGAAGAGGAGCAGTCCGGCAAAAGCCGGGCAATATCGCTGACCCAGCCTGTCCGGGTCCGAAAGGCCGGGGCGAAATCATGGGCGATTGCCGGAACGCCATCGGATGCCGTTTTGCTTGCAGCGCAGGACCTCATGCCCGACCCTCCGGACCTGGTCCTGTCCGGGGTCAACCGGGGCCAGAACATCGCCGAGGATACCAGCTTCTCCGGGACTGTGGCGGCGGCCATGTTCGGCATGCAGATGGGTATTCCGGCGATTGCGCTCAGCCAGGCCCAGAACTTCCGCGAGCGCGGCTCGCTGCCCTGGGATACGGCCCGGGCCTGGGGCGCCCGCACACTGCGCCCCCTCCTCGATATTGGCTGGCCACCGGATGTCGTCATCAACATCAATTTTCCCGATGTCGAGCCGGACGATGTCAAAGGCATCCGGATCACGCGGCAAGGCTTCAGGGACGAAGCGATCATTCATACCGACAGGCGCGAGGATCTCCGGGGGAACGAGTATTACTGGGTCGGCTATCGCTCGAAACTGTCGAAGCCGGACGAGGGCACAGACCTCAGGGCCATCTATGATGGCTATGTCTCGGTCTCGCCCCTGCATGTCGACCTGACGCACGAAGCCTTTCTCAGCCGGCTCCGGCAGGAGTGGCGCGATTGATCGAGCCGGGCTTTGACACGGCGCGCCTGCTGCTTCGCCTCCGGCAGGAGGGTATTACCCATGGCGGCGTGATGCGCGCCGTCGAGAAAGTCCACAGGGCCGAATACATAGACGAACCGGCTCTCAAGCCGCTTGCCGGGGGGGATACGCTCCTGCCGATCGCCTGCGGGCAGGTGATCCCCCGACCCTCGACCGCGGGCCGGATGTTGCAGGCCCTTGATATGCCGCAGGAGCCGGGCGCGCGTATGCTCCTGCTGGGTATCGAAGCGGGATACCTGGCGGCGCTGGCCGCCGAAATGGGCGCTGTTGTGCACGCTGTTGAGCGCTACCTGACGCTTATCGGTGCTGCCCGGAACCGCTTTGAGCGGCTTGGAATCCGGCCGGCAGCCCTTCACCACGGGGATCCGGCTGCCGGCCTTCCCGGGTCAGGCCCCTTCGATTGCATTCTCATTCCGGCCGCCGTGCGTGAGATACCCGCTTGCCTTTTGCAGCAATTGGCGCCCGGAGGGGCGCTTGTCGCGGCTGAGGCAGGCGACAGAACGCAAAACCTGCTCAAGGTTGATGCCGGTGGCGGGGCCGTGCGGGCTGCCCTTGCTGACACGCTGCCGCCCTTCCTGCCTGGACGGGCGCATACTCTCTGAAGCCAGCCAGACCCCCTGCAGGGCGAGTTTGCCAAGGTCATACGGCCCGTTTATACGGCGGCGGAAGATTAACATTCGGGATAAGGAATCAGGCGCATGTGGCAACGAGCAGCACTGGTCATCGGCGCGGCAGGAGCGCTTGCCCTTCCGGCCGCGGCGACAGGGGCTGGACCGGCAGGACCGTCACTGCTGACGCAGCTGCTCTTCTTCGTTCCCCTTATCCTGATCTTTTACTTCCTCCTGATCCGGCCCCAGCAGCAGCGCGCCAAGAAACACACGCAAATGGTCGCCAATATCAAGCGCGGTGATGTGATCGTGACCTCGGGCGGGTTGATTGGTAAAGTGAACAAGGTCAACGATAACGAGTTGTCCGTCGATCTCGCCGACAATGTTCGGGTGAGGGTTGTCCGTTCAATGGTGATGGATGTCCGCAGCAAGGCCGATCCGGTCCCCGCGAACGATTGAGCGAACAGGCGCCGGGGGGCTATCGCGCTTGTCGCCGTTACGGAATAGGTAGATGCTTCAATTTCCTCCCTGGAAAATTGCCCTGATTTTAGGCGCCCTGTTCTGGGGCGCGCTGATGGCCCTGCCGAATGTCGTGGACATGTCCAGGGCCCCCGGTTTCATTCCGAAGCAAACACTCAACCTGGGCCTTGACCTGCGGGGGGGTGTCTACCTTCAGATGGAAATCAATCCGGATGAAGTCGTTTCCGGCCAGCTTGAAGTCTTTGCCCGGGACATCCGCTCGGCGCTCGCGCGCACCGATACACTTGAACAGATAGGCCATGTCGCAGACGTACGGGGACGTGTCCTTACGGTGCGCCTGACCCGCCCGGATGCCGCAGGGGATTACCCTGTGCAGGACGCACTGCGCCGCATCGAGCGCGTCAATGCTCCCCTCCAGGGAAATCTCGCAGGCGGGCGCACTTTCAGCCTCGCCGCGGCTGGTCCCGATACGCTCCGCGTGACCGTGCCGGAGGCATCAGAAGACCTGATGATGCAGGATGCGCTTGCGCGAACGATGACGATCGTACGCAGGCGGGTGGATCCGGACGGCGTAGCGGAAGTGTCGATCACACCGCAGGGCAGCAGCCGGATTATCCTTGAAGCGCCGGGCGAGCCTGACCCGCAGCGCATCAAGGACCTGCTCAGCCGTGACGGCCGCATGACCTTCAACCTCGTGGATGCCAGCGAGTCGGCTGTTGCGGCGGCAATCGCCGGCGTACCCCGCGCCGGATACCGCCTGCTTGAGGGACCGGGTGTCGGTCCGATGCTTGTCCGCAATATTCCTGAAATCGTCGGGTCGGACATTGCCAGTGCCAGCCAGGGCAATGACGAGGCCAACCGCCCACAGATCAATTTCCGCCTCAACACCAACGGAGCCCGGAAATTCTACGAAACGACGCGGCGCAATACCGGCCAGCTCTTCGCGATCGTGCTCGACGATGTGATCATGTCCGCCCCGCGTATCAACGAGCCTATTGCCGGCGGCAGCGTGCGCATCACGGGTGATTTTACCATCGAGGAGGCGCAGGACCTGGCCGCCATCATCGCGGCCGGGGAAATGCCGGCGCGGGTGCAGTTCCTCGATCAGCGCACCGTGAGCGCGACGCTGGGGCAGGACTCGATAAATGCCGGGGTGCGTGCCTCGATTATCGGGCTCATTCTTGTCGCGGTCTTCATGCTGCTGGCCTACAATCTTATCGGCGCATTTGCCGTGACATCACTCGCAGCCAACATCCTCCTGATCTTCGGCGCCCTTTCAGGCCTTGGTGCAACGCTGACACTACCGGGCATTGCAGGCATAATCCTGACGATCGGTATGGCCGTTGATGCCAATGTTCTCGTTTTTGAGCGAATACGGGAAGAGCAGCGCGCCGGACGCTCCGCCGTTACGGCTATTCAGGCCGGATATGAGCGGGCGCTATCGACAATTCTTGACGCCAATATCACGACATTCATTGCGGCCATGATCCTGTACCTGCTTGGCTCCGGTCCCGTGAAGGGTTTCGCGGTGACGCTCGGCATTGGCATCATCACCTCAGTCTTCACCGCTTTTGTGTTCACCCGCTGGTTGACAGTCCTTTGGGTGAGGGCAATGCGTCCGAAGCGTCTGCCGGTATGAGCGTAAGGAAAAAGCCATGCTTCTGAAATACTGGCCAACAGAAACAAAGCTCGACTTCATGTCCCTGCGGATAGCAGGCGCGCTGCTCTCGATCCTGCTGATCACCGCGTCCATTTTCCTGCTTGCGACACGGGGGCTGAATTTTGGTGTCGATTTTGCGGGCGGCACACTGATGGAGCTGCAGGCAACGGAATCAGTCCGCGAGGATAGCGTGCGAGCGGCGCTGCCGATATCGGCGGAGGTCAACGCAGCCATCGGTACGGATGCGCGCCAGATTATCGTGGTGAAGTTCGGCGATGCGCCGGCAAGCCTGCTGGGGGCTGACTTCCAGGCGCTTGATGTGGACGAACAGTCCGAGCGCGCCGCGCAATTCACGAACGAGTTGATTGTGCGCACACTGAACGAAGCGTTTCCGGGAGTTTCGATCCTTAGAAATGATACTGTCGGGCCGAAGGTTTCCGCTGAGCTCCTGCGTGACGGAGTCACGGCCCTCATCGTCGCTCTTGCTCTGATGCTCGTTTACATCTGGTATCGCTTTGAGTGGCAGTTTTCGATCGGGGCCGTCGCAGCCCTCGCACACGATGTTATCATCACGCTGGGGGTGTTTTCCTTCCTTCAGCTCGAGTTCAACCTGACAACCATCGCCGCGCTTCTGACGATCATTGGTTATTCAATGAACGACACCGTGGTGGTGTTCGATCGTGTGCGCGAGGAAAAGCGCAAGTACAAGAAGATGGCCGACAGGCTGGTGATCAACCTTGCACTCAATGCGACACTGTCGCGGACAGTCCTGACATCCGGCACGACACTTCTGGCGCTGCTGGCGATCTTCCTGCTCGGCGGTCCCGTCCTGCGGGGTATGAGCTTCGCCCTGATCTGGGGCATTATCATCGGGACGTATTCCTCGGTTTTCATTGCCTCCTCGATCGTGCTGTCCCTTGGCATGAATTTGGGCAAGAGGACCGACGAGGCAGAGGCCGGCAAGGCGGCTGCAGAGGGGGCGGCCACATAGTATCCCGTGATCGGGCTCTCTTCAGACATTAAACCTGAAGAGCAGGATGTCGCCATCCTGTACGACATACTCCTTGCCCTCAGCGCGCATCCGGCCAGCGTCTTTCGCCCCTGCCTCGCCTCCGCATGCAAGATAGTCCGGATACGCGATGGTTTCTGCCCGGATGAAACCTTTCTCGAAATCGCCATGGATCACGCCGGCGGCCCTTGGCGCCGTCCATCCTGACTGTATGGTCCAGGCGCGAGTCTCCTTCGGGCCGGCGGTGAAATAGGTCCGTAATCCGAGCAGGTCATAACCGGCGCGGATCAGGCGGTTGAGTCCGGGTTCCACAAGACCAATGGCCGCAAGGTATTCTGCACGCTCGTTGTCGCTGAGCAGAGCAAGCTCACTCTCGATCTGAGCCGAGATGATGATGCAACCCGCCCCTTCAGTCTTGGCGCGTGTCTCGACGGCCCGGGAGTAGCTGTTTCCGGATGCTGCGTGCTTCTCATCCACATTCGCGACGAAAAGGATCGGCTTCGCAGTCAGAAGCTGCAGCATCTGCCAGGCTTTCTGTTCTTCTTTCGCGACAATTGCCCGCCGGGCAGGGCGTCCGGCTGTCAGCTCCGCCAGCGCGAGATCAATCAATGCGACCTGCGCCTTCGCCTCCTTGTCGCCGGCGTTGGCTCGCTTGATCAGATTGGCCTTGCGCCTTTCCAGGCTATCGAGATCGGCCAGCATCAGTTCTGTCTCGACGACTTCAAAGTCTGCGACCGGATCGACCTTTCCCCGCACATGGGTCACGTCATCATTGTCGAAGCATCGCAGCACATAGATGATCGCGTCAGTTTCCCGGATATTGGCGAGGAACTTGTTGCCAAGGCCTTCCCCCTGGCTGGCGCCCTCGACCAGGCCGGCAATATCCACGAAGCTCATCCGGGCCGGTATGATCTCTTTCGATCCGGCCAGCCGCGCGATTTCTCCCAGCCGCGGTTCGGGAACCGCAACCTCGCCCACATTCGGTTCGATCGTGCAGAACGGGTAATTTGCAGCCTGGGCGGCGGCCGTCTGGGTCAGGGCATTGAAGAGCGTGGACTTGCCGACATTCGGGAGGCCCACGATACCGCACTTGAAGCCCATTTTTTACTCCCGAACCGTGTTGCAGAGAATTGACTGGCGGGCCTTAGCCAAAATCCGGCCAAGGAAACAGGCACAAAAATCGCTAAATGACAGTATCGACCGGTCAGCCTGAGTTAAGCCCCTGTACCCGGCTGGATTATGTCGCAGAATGGAACATCTCTGATGGCTTATGACGTCTTTCTCGTTTCCGCGCTTGAAGACCGGGATGCCGCGAGGCTCATCGCGCGGCGCCTGCGGGCGCTGAAGTTTCGTGTCGCATTCAATCAGAAACAGACAGATGAGACCTTTGACCAGAAGGATGCGCGTGATGCCGGGCGGTCAAAGTCCGTCCTTGTGCTCTGGTCAGAAAATGCCGTGCGCAGCGACTGGGTGCGGGCCGCGGCGTCCGTCGGGCATTCACGGCCGGGAACCCTGATCGAGGCGGGTTTGGACAAGGCCATCCCCTACGAGCCCTTCCGACAGAACCGGCGGATCCCGCTTGAAGGCATGACATCACGCAAGACGCCGGAAGGCTTCTACCAGCTCGTCGACGAGTTGGGTGTACGCGGCGGGCGCAGCGATTTGCGGGAATGGATGAGCCTGCGCGCAGACGATGAAGACCAGCGTCTGGAGTGGCTGGAGGCACATCCGACCGATCCCCTGGCCATAGAGGCGAAAAAGAAGCGAGACCGGGAGCTTGGCGTCAAGCCGCGGCCAGCGGCGGCGGCAATTGGTGCCGCCGCTCTGGCGGCCGCCTCCATGCGATCGTCGGCAGGCTCTGCGGCATCCTCCGCGCCGCAGGCCGGCAAGGCCTTGCCCCAGAATGGCGCCGCTGCGGCGCTGGCCGATGTTGCCGTGGGCTGGGGAACTATCGCCGCAGTTTCGGCTGCAATTGCCGGCATGCTTGTCCTGGCATGGGTTTTCCGGTCTCAGCCGGCCCTGCCACAAGCGAGCCCGATGCCGGCGATTGCCAATGCGCAGTTTCTGCCTGCCGCCTGTCCGGAAGGAACCTTTCCTCGTTCCCTGATCGAGATTCCGCCTCTCGAGGCCGGCCCCATTGTCGACGACACGCAGGATGAACCCTAGCGGCTCAGCGTACTGCTGAAGCGGCAGCCTGGCTTATGTCCTTATCGGGACATAGCTGACAGTTCATTCTGATCACATGGTTTACACTTT
>DAIRTA010000024.1:0-18126 GCA_036804125.1 Hyphomonas sp. | reverse complement strand
GCTTTTCCTCATCATGGCAGGAGGCAACAAGGATACGGGTGAGCACGGCGTCAGACGCGGGAAGCGGGACGCCCGCTGGGGCGCGCGGGAAAAACGTCTCCGGCAGTGTGCGGTAATACAGCTCCAGTGCGGCCTCAGCGCTCGTGGGTGCAAGGAGTTCGGCCGGCAGCACGGACAGGCTGGAAGCGGGCTCGGGTGCCGGGGCTTTGCTCGATGACTGGCACGCCGTAAACGCGAGCAAGCCGGCAAGCGCGGCCGCGCGGGTATATCTCATCTGTGAAGCCTCCTCAGATCCCTATGAGGGGTTTGTAGCGGGCTTGCTTGACAGGCGTAACCCAAAAGGTCTCAGGCCGTGAAGAAAACCGACCACATCAGCCGGCCGGGCAGTAAGGTGAAGAGGCCGGCAATCGCCATGCCGCCGACGAACATGGCGGTCATATGCTTGCGGTGGCTGGCGATATCCCGCCGGCGTGCAGCAGCGATCCCCATGGGCAGCATCACCATTGTCCAGGCTGACAGGGCATGGATCAGACTGAAACCAACCGGATTGATCGTCTTCAGGAAGAAGGAGCTGATCGCCGTGACGGCCATGGCCACCACCCATACATAGCCGAGCCCGCGGTGCACTGCCCGGCCTTTTACGCCGGCAAGCAGGCAGCAGCCGATGGCAAAGCTCGTCAGGGCCCCGCCGACATGCAGTTGCAGCACGAGCGGCGAGCGTAGCAGCGGGGCCGGATCGAAGTGCAGCCGCACCGGCCCCTGCCCTGCCAGCATCATGTGACTGACGATGGCATAGGCGGCGAGCGCGATGGCGAGCGCAATCTTGTAGCCGTGCTGCCGGCGCAGGCGGCGGATGAAGCTTTCGGGGCGCGCAGCAGGATGTGCAGGCGATACGCCGGCGGTCGTCATGGGGAGGGCTCCGGAAAGAAAGGATGAGGGAAATCCGGGGTTCAGCGCAGGCGGATGACCTGCTGCGCGCCGTCACCGGTGACTTCGAACGAGACGTCGCGCCAACCCGGAGGCCCGAAACGGACCTCTGCATCATTCGAGAAACCATAGGGCTCTTTCGGCAGGCCCATGGCGCCCCGGTCGAGTTCGCCATTGCCGTTGATGTCCTGATAGATCCGCAAGCCGTACATGCCGGGCGCGAGATCCTCGAAACGGGCGTGCAGGCTTTCCTCCCCGGCGTGCAGGCTCAGGGCGTGCAGCGGCTGGTTGCTGCGCCATCCCGCCTCATCGAAGAGGGAGACATAGACGTTGCCGGCCGAGGCCTGGATATGGGTGATCTCGATCTCGGCCGTACCGGCAAGGGCCGGGGCAGCGAAGAGGACGGACAGACTTGCAGCAGCGATCAGGCGGTTCATGCGATAGGCTCCTTCGGGTGGGCCCTGCCGGGTTGGCGGGCTCTGATGCCGTCAATCTGCCGGTGCCCCGGATTGCCGCCACCGGAGTTGCGTATCCGGTCTGGAATCCTTCGTGAAATACAGCCAGAACAACTCACGAAGCGCGAAATGAGCCGGAAGACGCGGATGGCTGCCAGCACGGTTTGGCGAAAACGGACCCGGCAGGCCGCGATCATGTCGGGCATCGGCGCCGCGTTGGCGGTCATGAACCCCTACGGAGCGACAGAGGGGCTGCCGGCCGCAGGCGCCTTTCTCTATTGGACCGGACTGATCGCCGCCGGTTATGTCCTCGGGATCAGTGCCCGCTCGGGCCTCGTCCGTCTGGCCCCGTCACTTCGACCGGCTGCATCCTTGGCGATCGTGTCCCTGCTCACGGGGCTGGGCGCCACAGCGATGGTCATTGCCGTGCACGCCCTGTTCATGCCGCGGCCGATCCCCCTTAGCTACACGCCGACCCTTTTCGGTCTTGTCTGGGTCATTGCGGCGGGGATGACCGGGATCGCATACATGATGGAGCGGGCTGTCCTCGCCCCGCCGCCGGATCCCGCCGCCGGCGCGACGCCGGAGGCGCGATTTCTCTCCCGGCTGCCGCTGAAATACAGGCAGGCAGCGCTGTGGGCCGTTTCCTCCGAGGACCATTACATCAGGGTTCATACCAGCCTCGGAGAAGAGTTGATCCTGATGCGGCTGGCGGATGCGGTGTCCGAACTCAAAGGGGCCGATGGCCTTCAGGTCCATCGCTCCTGGTGGATCGCAAGAGCCGGCTTGAAGGATACCAGCCGGCGCGGCGGCAAGCTCCGCCTCGTGCTGGTTTCCGGCATCGAGGTGCCGGTCTCGCGGACCTACCTGCCGGTCGTCAAGGCGGCAGGTCTCGCCGCCTGACTACATCACTCCGCCCGAGACGGGCTGGTCCGACAGGAGCAGCTGCTTGACGAATTCGATATGGCTGCGCAGGCGGTATAGATCATCAGTATAGGAGAGCGGGACTTCCAGCCGGCCGACCTCGACCTGGAGGCGTTCCAGCTCCGCCGCCACGCCCGATCGCGCGTCTCCGGGAGCCAGGGCCCGGCCGCGCGCCTCAAGCCCGCGGAGATCCTTGTACCAGATGTAGATCTTGCGCCTCACGCGCCAGCGATAGAGCGGCGGGGCCGCGCGCACGAGCGGAAAGGCCAGCGTGAGCAGCGGGATGGCCAGGACCCAGGCGCGCTCAAGGAAATTCGCGAGGCCGAAGGGCAGATAGCGGCGCAGGAAGGATGGGCCGTCGCGGTAGAAGCGGGCTGTCTGGCGGCTTACGGGCAATTCGGCATTGGCGGCATTCGGGAAGGTGCCGGCGCGGGAGAAGACGCTCGATTCAGAATGGATGAGCAGAGCGGCATCAAGCAGCACGGCCTCTATCGCAGGATGTGTGTCGCGCCGGATCGCCAGCTGTGAGATCGCCGCGACCATCGGGATGTCGGCTTCGGGGATGTCCCCGCCGACATCGGCCACGCCGCGAACAAGGGTGACGGCAGACAGCGCTTCCTCCCGCCGGGCAATCGCCTCTGCGCGCTCGAAAGGCAGGAGCCGCACGGACGGCTCACGCAACAGGGCCTGGACATACGGCGCCGAAGGCGAAGCCGCGAAGGCAGCCGCGTCGATCTCCCCTGCGAGCAGTGCAGCCTGGGCGGCGCCGGTGCCGAGGGCCAGCCGCGCCGTTTCCGGCCAGTCGCCGCCATATTCGGCCTGGACATGGCGCGCGAGCGCCCGTGTACCTGAGCCCTCGGGTCCTATGGAGAGGCGGGCCGCCCGAAGATCGCCGAAACTCGTGGCGGGGAAATCCTGCCGCAGGAAAACCCAGAACGGCTCCTCGAACAGCCCGCCGAGCGAGCGCAGGCCTTCCCGGTCCGAAGGCTGGGCCAGCCCGCCCTGGACCAGCGCCGCATCAACATCGGCTGATGTGAGCAGGCGCAGATTGTCTATCGAGCCGGCCGTTTCGACCAGTTCGACCGTGACGCCCTGCTCGGCCAGCAAAGCCTGATAGCGTTCGGCATAGGCGAAATAGGCGCCACCCTTCGCCCCGGCGCCAAATTTTATGCTGCGCGGTGGCGCAGGCTCGACGAGGGACAAGGCGATGATGAAGCCGATCAGCGCCACGGCCATCAGGGGGCCGTAGACTTTCCAGAATTCGCGGTTTGACATGGGGGCTGTCGCCTCCCGCTTAAGGGCGCTTATCCATGCCGCTTCCTTAACCGGGCTTATCGGGGCCCGGCAATCGCTGAAATCGTACCGGCCCTGTCACACCGGGTCGGCGTGTGTGATCCAACACGAGCGCCCAGCGTAAAAAGAAAGTGGCGTCCGGCATGTCTGGCAGGTCCAGCCATGTCGGCCAGCCCCGAGCGGTCCCGGTTCATCCTCCTCCCCCTTGGTGCCGGGACCGCTCCTTGACTTCCCGATAGTCCTGTGAATCCAGTTCAGGCCTTGTGGTAAGGCGATCCGGCAAGGATCGTCATGGCCCGGTAGATCTGCTCTGCGAGCATCACGCGGACCAGCCTGTGCGGCCAGGTCTGCTGGCCGAAGGCCCAGGCTTCTGGAACTGCCTCGCATACGGAAGCGGAAAACCCCTCGGCGCCGCCGATCAGGAATGTCGCTGCGGCCTCGCCCGCGTCCCTCCAGCCGCCAAGGCGCGCCGCTATGCCGGGTGAGGTCAGCGAGCGGCCCGCTTCATCCAGCCTTATGCGCGGCCCATCGGCCGGAAGGCGCTTCAGGAGCTGCGCGCCTTCTGTCCTGGGCCCGCCGCCGGCAGCGATCTCGATCTCTTCCACGCTGCGGAAGCCGAGCTGCCGGGCCATGGCGGTGCAACGCTTGAGGTAATCCCCGGTGAGCGACCGCTCCGGGCCAGGCCCGAGCCGGCCGGTTGCAAGGATGACAATCCGCACCCGCGGTCAGCTGATGCCCGGCTTGCGGCCCGGCGGCACGGCGGTCCAGATTTTCTCCAGATTATAGAATTCGCGCACCTCCGGCCGGAACAGGTGCACGATGACATCGCCGGTATCGATCAGCACCCAGTCAGCGTTCGGCATGCCTTCGACGCTGGGCGGCCGGCCTGTCTGCCTTTTCGCTTCCTGCGACACATGCTCCGCAAGGGCAGACACATGGCGGCTTGAGCGGCCCGAGGCGATGATCATGAAGTCGGCGAGCGAGGATTTTCCCTCCAGCTCGATAAAGACGAGATCCTCGGCCTTGTCGTCTTCGAGGACCTTCGTGAGCGCACGCGCGACGGAACGGATATCGTCAAGCGTGGCAGTCCGGGGCGAGTCGGCCCGGGGGGCAACGGATGTCAGGGCTGGAGCTCCTTCTGCTGGATTCCGGAATTTTAGCACAGGCGCGCGCCAAGACCTAGCCCGCAAGGCCATTTCACGCGCATGACAGGAGTTTCACGCTTTCCCGGTCTCGATGGCCATGGCAGAGCGGCTGAAATACACGTAACATTGTGGTCTCTTCACAATTGGCTGTGTTCCCGACGGAGTTGCCGATGCGTAGCCGAATCGCCTGTCTTCCCCTTCTGCTCCTGCCCCTGAGCGGCTGCGCGGTGGCGGCGCTGACGACCGTCGGCGCCGTCAGCTATACAGCGGCGCAGGATCGCACCATGGGCGAGGCGCTGGATGACACCTCGGCGTCGAGCGAAATCAAGTTCCGCCTGATTTCAGAGAGTTATGCCCGTTTCGAGGGGGTGGATGTGGATGTGTCCAGCGGCCTTGCCCTGCTCACCGGAAGGGTGGACAGCCCAGAGGACCGGACCTTTGCCGAAGGTGTTGCCTGGAGTTCGACGCGGGTCACGGATGTTGCCAACGAGATCCGGATCGAACCGCCTGGCGGCTTCATGGCCCGGGCGTCCGACCGGCTGATCTCCAGCCGGGTGCGCGCGCGGCTGCTCGGTTCGCGCACGACGAAGAGCATCAATTTCAATATCGAGACCTATGATGGGGTCGTCTATCTCATGGGCATCGCCCGCACGCAGGAGGAACTGCGCAAGGCCGCCGAGGAGGCGAGCCGGGTCGGCGGGGTCCGGCAGGTGATCTCCTATGTCCGCATCCGGGACATGCCGGGGCGCGTGCCGGTCCAGCCGCTTGAGGCCCAGCCCCCTTACCAACCGCGCCCCGATGGGACATATGAGGATGAACCGCTGCCGGAACTGCGCGGCGTGAATTATCGAGAGGGGTGGCTCTGAGCGTCTGCGCCGTCCCCGCCTGAGGGCAAGGAGACGGGCTGCCGATGGGGCTGCGAATCGCGATCCAGATGGACCCGCTCGAGCGGGTCAACATCGACACCGATACCACCTTCCTGCTGGCCGAAACGGCCCAGGCGCGGGGCGCCAGGCTGGTGGTCTACGGCCCCGGCGACCTGATCTGCGAGAATGGCCGGGTGCGCGCCCGGGTGCGCCCGGCTCGTGTGCAGCGGGTGGCCGGAACACCGGGCCTGTTCGGCGAGGCGAGGATGATTGATCTCGGCCGGGATACCGATTGCGTGCTGATGCGCCAGGACCCGCCATTTGACATGAGCTACATCACGGCCTGCCATCTCCTCGAGCTGGTCAGCAGCGAGACGCTGGTGTTCAACGATCCGGCGGGCGTCCGGTCAAGCCCCGAGAAAATCTTTCCCCTGATGTTTCCGGACATCATGCCGCCCACGCTGGTAACGCGCGACCGCATGGCGATCGATACCTTCCGCGAGACGCACCGTGATATCATCGTCAAGCCGCTCTATGGCCATGGCGGCGCCGGCGTGTTCCGTCTGACAGCAGACGACCCCAATCTCGACAGCCTGCTTGAACTGTTCCTCTCCCGGTCGAACGAGCCGGTCATGGTGCAGGCGTTCCTGCCCGCGGTTGCTGACGGAGACAAGCGCATCATCCTCATCGGCGGCGCGCCGGCCGGCGCGATCAACCGCAAGCCGAAGACGGGACAGGTCCGTTCCAACCTGGTGGCCGGAGGCATCGCGGAACCCGCAGAGCTGAGCGCCGCCGACCGTGCCATCTGTGACCGGATCGGCCCTGAACTGAAGGCGCGCGGCCTTGTTCTGGCGGGGATCGATGTCATCGGCGGCAAGCTGACGGAGGTGAATGTCACCTCGCCGACTGGGCTTCAGACCCTCAAGCGCCTCTCGGGAACCGACGCGAGCGCCCTGTTCTGGGACTTTGCAGAGGCCCGGATCGCCGCGAAATAATCGCTCTGCGGCAATGGGTTCAGCCCGCGAGCCCCTCCTCTGCGAGCCATTGCGAACACAGGCGCACGGCTACCGGCAAGAGGTCAGGCCGCTCGATATAATAATGATCCGCACCCCGGATATCATGATACGCCTTCCGGGACTGCCCGACAGCGTCATAAAGGCGGCGCGCATGGCTCGGCGTGCAGGCAAGGTCTGCGGTGTTGTTGATCACCAGTACGGGGCAGGAGACGCGTGAGGCATTGCCGAGGCCATCAGCGCGCGTCGTATCGTAGCCCCACTGCGATAGCCAGGACCGTAGCGTGGTGAACCGGGCAAGGCCGACGGGGCCATCATTGGCAAGGCGCGGCTCGCCGAGATAGCAGGTATAGGGCGCCCGGTCGGACGGGTCCTGCGCGGGATCTGTCCAGCAGACGCTCGCCATCGTGCCGTGCACGGTAAAGGCCCGCTCCGCATTCGGCTCTCCCTGCCGCCGCAACGTCTGAAGCGAGTCGCGGACCCAGTCCGTGATCCGCCGGTTGCGCGCGATCTGGGCCGCGCGGAAGCGGGTGACAAAGTCTTCCGTATAGGGCGGTTTAGCCGGGCAGGCCGGATCGTAGATGTTGAGCGCCGGGTCGCGCTCGAACGGGCGGCCTTCATCATGGATGGACGGATCCATCCACTCCGTCAGCGTGATCGCGCGGCTGACATGGGCGGCCAGCAACATGATCCCGTCGGCTGGCGGCAAGGGCTTCGCCGTGAGATCATACGGGTCGCCGGCAGGGGTCTCGGTGATCGTCGGCCGCTCGGCCTGATCCTGATAGAACAAGGACATCGAGCCGCCACCGGACCAGCCGCCAAGCACGATACGCTGATAGCCGAGCTTCGTGCGCGCATGCTCAAGGCAGGCGCCGAGATCGGCGATGCATTTTTCCATGATCAGCGCCGTGTCATTGCCGCGATAACGCGGATTGCAATAGATCACATGATGCCCGGCGTGCGCGAGCGCCGTCACGAGAGGCAGGAAAGCCCCGCCACCGATCGGGTGGGTAAACACGATGACGCTGTGAGCGCGCGAGCCCTCACGGAAAATCCGCATGCACTCCACGACGACCTGCTCACCGGCGCCGCCATACACATCCTTGAAGCCCGCAGTCTCGCGATGCAATACCAGATAAGGTTCACGCACCAGCTTGCCGTCAGACATTCGCGCGCATCTCCCGCTTGCCACGAGGCTCCCGAGGCGCAAACTATGCAACATGCGGCCAGTGTCTACCGGGACCCTGACGTCAACCGCTGGAGGATACAGGCATGATCCGGGTCAACGGCATCCATCATATCGCCATCATGGCGGCCGACATAAAACAGCATATCGCCTTCTTTTCCGATGTCCTCGGTTGCCAGTTGTCAGCCATCTTCGACATGCACGGCGTCCCCGGCGGCATGCATGCCTTCCTGCATCTGGAGGACCATTCCTATTTTTCGGTCGTCCAGCTTCCGCAGGTGAAGGACATTCCCATACAGCTCGGGATCACCCATGCCGGAACCGGAGCCGGGCCATCGGCGCCGGGCACGATGCAGCATCTCGCCTTCCGGGTTGATACCGAGCAGGAACTGCTCGCCATCCGCGACCGGATCCGGCGCAAGGGCGTCAATGTCATCGGCCCGCTGGATCATGTCATGTGCCAGTCGATCTATTTTGCCGGCCCGGACCAGCTGACCCTAGAAGTCGCCTGTTCGGAGACCGCCATCGATCCGCGGTTGTGGATTGACCCGGAGGTGGTCGCGCGGGCGGGGATATCGCCTGAGGAACTCGAGACCTATACCCGGCCCGACGCCTATGCCGGTGAAGGCGGCGCCGTGCCTCAACCCCCTTATGATCCCGACAAGCCGCATCAGGCTTATCCCCCGGCCCTCTACAAAGCGATGCTGGCGGCTCCGGATGAGGCGATCCGGGCCTCGGCCAAGTTCGAGCCGCCGGTCAGGCTGCCGGGCTGAACGCCAGGCGCTCTCTCCTTACGGAAACCACGCGCCCCTTCCCGCCAGAGTTGTCCTTGGTGCGGCGTTTGCATTCTGAACCCCTCGTTCGGGCAAAGAGCCTGTGGGGCAGGAAAACTGATGCAAATCGAAACAGACGCGAGACATGCGGCCCGCAAGCCGAGCGATGCCGACCGTTATGCCGGCCGAAGGCTGCGCATGGCGCGCCATGAGGCAGGGCTGACGCAGGAGGTGCTGGCGCGCCGTCTCGGAATTGCCTTCCAGCAGATCCAGAAGTATGAGTCCGGGCAGAGCCGGCTGTCGGCAGGCCGCCTCCGGGACATCGCCATCGCGCTCGAGAAGCCGATTGCCTGGTTCTATGAGCCGATGCCGGTTCCGGACCATGCAGGAACGAGCGGCGAAAACGAACTGCGCGATGCCGCCCAGCGGCTATTGTCGGACATGCATGATGCCTCCGACCTGCAACTGGCCATTGAGCTGTTGAGCGCACTCTCCCGTTCCGGGCGTTAGCGCTCCTCCGCTTCGATCATCGCTTTAAGCGCATAAAGGGCCTCCAGGGCCTCGCGCGGCGAAAGCCCATCGGGATCGAGCGCCTTCAGGGACTGCAGCAAAGCGTGCGGTATTGCTGGCACCTCTTCTGCGCTGCCAGGCGCTGGCAGGGAGGCGAAGAGCGGCAGGGCCTCTGCCGCGCCGGGGCCCGCTTCCAGCTGGCGGAGGATCTGGGCGGCGCGCTGTACGGCGGCGCGCGGAACCCCGGCGAGGCGGGCAACCTGTACGCCGTAGGACCGGTCCGCCGGGCCGGGATGAACCTCATGGAGGAAAACCAGCGTATCTTTCCACTCCCGTGCCCTGAGCGAGGCATTTGCAGCGGCCGGAAGGCGCGCGGCGAGATCAGTAAGCTCGTGATAATGGGTTGCGAAAACGGTCCGGCAGCGGCTGATGTCGTGCAGATGCTCGACACTGGCCCAGGCAATTGCGAGGCCGTCCCAGGTTGCAGTGCCCCGGCCCACCTCATCCATGATGACGAAGCTCCGCTCCGTCGCCTGATTGAGGATGGCCGCGGTCTCAACCATTTCAACCATGAAGGTCGAGCGCCCGCGTGCCAGATCGTCGGCGGCCCCGACACGGGAAAACACCCGGTCGGCGAGGCCGAAACGGAAGCGCCGGGCCGGAACGAACCCCCCGGCCTGAGCAAGTATGACGGCCAGGGCAGCCTGTCGCAGATAGGTCGATTTCCCCGCCATGTTCGGTCCGGTCACCAGCAGCAGACGCGGTGCGGCCTGCCCTTCGGCATCAAGGCAGAGCCCGTTGGCGACAAAGCCCTCTCCGTCGCGCCTTATCGCGGCCTCGACCACCGGATGGCGCAGGCCGTCCGCTTCGAAAACCGGCCCGGCGGATATGTCGGGACGAACGGCCCCGGCCTCTGCCGCCCATACGGCATGGCTCAGGGCGACATCCATGTCGGCGAGGGCATCCGCAACGCTGGCCAGCGCCGCAGCCTCCGTTTCGGCGCGGGCGCAGAAGGCCGCAAACAATTCCAGCTCACGCCCGCGGGCCTCCTCCTCTGCCCGGGAGATACGCGCTGCGAGCTCTGCGAGTTCGGCCGTTGAAAACCGGACCGCGTTGGCAAGGCTCTGACGGTGTATGAAGGTCTTGCTGAGCGGCGCGGCCATCAGCGGACCGGCCTGACGGGCCGGGACCTCGATGAAATAACCCAGTATGTTGTTGTGGCGGACCTTGATCGCGGAAATGCCCGTCTCTTCGGCATAACGCGCCTGGAGGGCAGCGATGACCCTGCGGCTATCGTCCCTTAGCGACCGCGCTTCGTCGAGCGCCGTATCCCAGCCGGGTGCAACAAACCCGCCCTCGCGGGCCAGGACCGGAGCCGGGTCGCTGATCGCCTGCCCGATATCATCTGACAGAAGCTGCAAGTCCGGGCTGCCGCGCAGCGACAGGATCTGTGCGGCTTCGGCCAGACGGGCCGGCAGGCTGCCCCCGTTGCGCAGGAGTTCCGCAGCCGCATGCGTGCCGGCCTTCAGCGCACGCCCAAGCGCCAGGAGGTCGCGAGGACCGCCCCGGCCGAGCGAAAGGCGCATGCGGGCGCGCTCGATATCGGGCGCGGCGCGCAAATGCCGCCTGACCGGGTCAGCCGTCGCTGCTTCGCCGATGAAGTATGCCACTGCGTCGTGCCGGCTGCCAATTTCACAGGCATCGCTCGACGGCCGGGAAAGATGGGCCGCAAGACGGCGCGCGCCCGGCGCCGTCACAGTCCGGTCGATTGTGGCAAGCAGTGTCGCTTCCTGCCCGCCCTGCAGGCTGCGATCAATCTCGAGGCTCGCCCGTGTGGCCGGGTCGATTGACAAGCCGCCGCCCGTTCCGGCCCGGCGGGGCGGATTCAGCCGGATCGGCGCACCGGCCTGAGTCAGGCGCACATAGTCCAGCAGAAGGCCGGCCGCGGACAATTCCACGCGCGAAAAACTGCCGAGGCCCTCGATGGCTGCGAGACCGAAGGCCGCCTTGAGCAGCCCCTCCCCGGCGCGCGGCGATGGCGGGCGACCGGGCCTTTCGGTGACGGGTGAGCCGATCAGCTGAAGCTCGGCGGCGAGTGCATCCTTCTCCCGGTCGGCCGCACTGACCACGAGTTCCTGAACCGGCCAGCCGAGAAGTGTCTCGGCAATATTTGCCAGCGGCATCTCTGCCAGGTCGAAGGCACCGGTCGAGACATCGCAGATCGCCAGACCGGACGGCGCGCCGCCCGCCCCCGGTACAATTGCGGCAAGTGCCTGTCCCTGCCGCGCTCCGAGCAAGGTCTCCTCGGTCAGTGTGCCGGGTGTCACGAGCCGCACAACTTCCCGGCGAACAATGGCCTTGGAACCGCGCTTCTTCGCCTCGGCAGGGCTTTCCACCTGTTCGCAGATCGCGACCCGGTTCCCGGCCCGGATCAGGCGTGCGAGATAGCCTTCGGCTGCATGATAGGGCACGCCCGCCATCGGAATCGGCGCCCCGTCATGCTCGCCGCGCGCTGTCAGCGTGATGTCGAGGATCCGCGAGGCCACAGCCGCATCGTCAAAGAACAATTCGTAGAAATCGCCCATCCGGAAGAACAGCAGCGCGTCCGGGTGCTCGGCCTTGATGGCGAGGTATTGCGCCATAAAGGGCGTCGGGGCGGCGGGGCTGGTATCCGGCATGCGACCGCAAGCTAGACTGCCGCAACGGGATTCGCCAAGCGGGGACCCGCTTGTGCCGGACCAAAGTCACAGAGCAGGTGTTGGCAGCGCCCGGCGCGCGGCCTAAGGGACAGTTCCTGTATCGATTCCTGATCTGGTAGACCCTATGCCAAGCATGACCCAGCGCCCGAGCTTTACTGACCAGGAAGCCCTCGACTTCCACGCCCAGCCCAGCGCCGGCAAGATTTCCATGGTGCCGACAAAGCCCATGGGCACACAGCGTGACCTTTCGCTTGCCTACAGTCCGGGCGTTGCGGTGCCCGTGCTCGCGATCGCGGAGGACCAGGACCGCGCATATGACTATACATCCAAGGGAAACCTGGTGGCCGTGATCTCCAACGGAACGGCCATTCTCGGGCTCGGCAATCTCGGGCCCATGGCCTCCAAGCCCGTCATGGAAGGCAAGTCCGTCCTGTTCAAGCGGTTTGCCGATATCGATAGTTTCGATGTCGAGGTGAGCACAACCGACCCGGAAGACTTCATCCGCACCGTGCGCAATATCGGCCAGACATGGGGGGGCATCAATCTTGAGGACATCTCCTCGCCCGACTGCTTCATCATCGAAAGCCGGCTGCGCGAGGAACTGGATATTCCCGTCTTCCATGACGACCAGCATGGCACGGCCATCATCGCGGCGGCCGGGCTGATCAATGCCTGCTTCATTACCGGCCGCAAGCTCAGTGACCTGACTGTCGCCGTCTCGGGCGCGGGCGCCGCAGGCCTGTCTGTCGCAGGACTGATCCGCCATCTCGGGGTCAAGCCACAGAACATCCTGATCTGTGACAGCCATGGCATTGTCTATGAAGGCCGCACGGAGAAGATGGACCAGTTCAAGTCTGCTTTCGCCGTGAAAACAAAAAAGCGCACCCTGGCAGATGCCATGGACGGAGCGGATGTGTTCCTCGGCCTGTCCGTGAAAGGGGCTGTCTCGCAGGACATGATAAAGTCCATGGCCCGCAATCCGATCATCTTTGCCATGGCCAACCCCGACCCGGAGATCACGCCGGAGGAAATCAGGATGGTGCGAGATGACGCCATCATCGCGACCGGACGCTCGGACTATCCCAACCAGGTCAACAATGTGCTCGGCTTCCCCTATATCTTCCGCGGCGCCCTGGATGTGCGCGCACGCGGCATCAATGAGGAAATGAAGGTGGCCGCTGCACAGGCCCTTGCAGAGCTCGCGCGCGAAGACGTTCCCGACGAAGTGGCCGCCGCCTATCATGGCGCCCGGCCGAGCTTCGGGCGCGATTACATCATTCCTTCGCCGTTCGATCCGCGATTGATCAGTTTCGTGCCGCCTTTCGTCGCCAAGGCAGCGATGGACACCGGCGTCGCGCGCAAGCCGATCGAGAATATGGACGCCTACCGGCAATCCCTGATGCGCCGGGCTGATCCGGCTGCGGCTTTCCTGCAGGGTGTCCAGGCCCGCTGCAAGGACCTGCAGCGGCGCGTCGTTTTCGCCGAGGGCGAAGAACCCGCGGTCGTTCGCGCGGCCTACAGTTTCAAGAACCAGGGGCTTGGCCACCCCATACTGATCGGGCGCGAAATGCAGGTCGAGCGCACGATGGAGCAGATGGGCGTTCCACTCGGCTCACTGGAAATCATCAACGCCCGCCTCTCGGATCAGAACCCGGTCTATGTCGACATGCTGTATGAGCGCCTTCAGCGCCGAGGCTACCTCAAACGGGATGTCCAGCGCCTCGTCAATCAGGACAGGAACATTTTCGGCTGCTGCATGCTTCACAATGGCGATGCAGATGGCATGGTGACGGGTGTAACCCGGAACTATGATGTTGCCCTGCGCGATGCGCTGCTCGTGCTCGATCCGATACCGGGACAGGTTGTTCTCGGCATGTCCATGGTGATCAATCTCGGCAAGACGATCTTCATCGCCGACACCAGTGTCAACGAACTGCCGGATGGTCCGGCCCTGGCGCGCATCGCCGTCGAAGCGGCCAAGGCCGTAAGGGGTTTCGGCTTCCAGCCGCGCGTGGCGCTCCTGTCCTATTCGACTTTTGGCAACCCGATGGGCGAGCGCGGCGACAAGGTGCGCGAGGCTGTCCAGATCCTGGACGGCATGAGTGATATCGACTTCGAGTATGAGGGCGACATGAATGCCGACGTCGCCCTCAATCCGAGCCATAGCCTGCTCTACCCGTTCTCACGCCTCAGCGGGCCGGCTAATGTACTCGTGATGCCCGCGATTCACTCCGCGTCGATTGCAACCAACCTTCTGGAATCGATGAGCCGGGCAACCGTCATCGGCCCGATGCTTCTGGGGCTCGAGCGGCCCGTACAGATTGCGCCTCTGGGCGCCACGGTGGGGGATATCGTCGATCTCGCAGCGCTGGCTGCCTACGATATGGACAATGCCGCCTCAGGCTGAAGCGGTTTCCGGAACTTCGGCGATCAATGGCTCGGGCTTCAGCCGGGCCTGCCTGACCCATTCAATGATCGAGAGCACGACAGCGACGCCGCCGAGCCAGAAGGTGACGATAAAGACCGTGTAGTAGCCATGGGATTCGATCATCTCGCCGAGCCAGGGCCGGCCGAGGGTTCCGATCAGCATCGTCAGGGACCCCAGCAGGGCATACTGGACGGCGGCAAATCTCGGGTTCACGACGGATGTGAGGTAGGCCACGATCGCGACGCTGGCGAAACCGCCGGCAATGTTCTCTCCGGCAATCGCCAGCATCAGGCGGGCCATGCGCCGTCCGGCTTCAGCGCCCTGCGCTTCAGGCGAGATCGATGCGGCCCAGCCGGCGAAAACGCGCAGTGGCTCGCCGATCTGTGTCCAGTCCATGAAGGCGTCCATGGCCATGCCGCCGCGAGAAAGATCGGCGAACAGCAGGTTCGTGGCCGCGGCGATAATGGCGCCGATAACCAGAACCGGCATCCGGCCGACCAAGCTGATGACGACCACGCCTATTGCTGCGCCTGCCATGGTCATCAGGACGCCGAAGAACTTTGAGGCGACGGCAACATCCGCCATGGAATGTGCAATGGCGCCGTATTCTGTACCAAGATAGAAAGGATAGGCAAAGGCGCCCCAGACGGCGTCAGTGAAACGATACGTCAGGGCAAGAAGCAGGACCAGGAGGGCGGCCCAGCCGAGCCGGCCGATCAACTCCATCAGCGGGTCGAATATGGCGCGGAAGAGAGACCGCAGCACCCGCGTGGCAACCGGATCGCCAGGAGCGTTGATCACGGCGACGCCGGGCTTGCGGCCATGTTTCCAAAGGAGAAACGCGCCAAGCATCGCGGGGACGATCACGGTCATCGCGACAATCAACGGGCCCTGCCCCGTGACGAATACCCGTCCGCTTGGGGGTGGAGTCAAGGTCAGCGAGGCGAACACGTGCCAGGCGATCATCGCAATCGCCAGCCCCCAGCCAAGCGCCACGGCCAGCGTGAACCAGCGGAGCCGGTTGTCCGGGAGAACCGACTGATAGCTCTCGCGCGCCTCCGCCGGCATCTCGGAAACAACCGGCTCGGGAGCGAGGAATGTACCCGAAATGGCCAGCACCATCATCAGCGCAATGAGCCCGTAAACGAAGGCCCAGCCGAAATATTCGGCGAGCAGAAGCGCGAGGAAGCCGGTGATGAAGGTCGATGAGCGATAGCCGAACTGGTAGAGCGCGGACATCAGGTCCTTGTCTTCTTCCGACCGGGCCACTTCGATCCGCCAGGCATCGAGGACGATGTCATGCGTGGCCGAGAGCAAGGCGACGCCCAGCGCAATGACGGCGATCAGCCCGATCTGGCTGCCGGGACTGGAGAATGGCAGGACGACAAGCAGCACGGCAATCGGCACCTGGAGGCTCAGCAACCAGGTGCGCCGGGGGCCCAGAAAGGGCTTGGGATGGCGGGCCGTCTGGAAGGCCGGCGACCAGAGATATTTGAAGGCATAGCCGATCGTGATCAGGGACAGGGTCCCGATCGTCGAGGGCGCGACATTCTCTGTTGTCAGCCAGGCGTTCAGCGTGCCGAGCACCGCACCGAAAGGCAGCCCCGCCGCCAGAGCAAGGAGGAACATTGCGGCCATCCTGCGGTCGCGCAGCGCCTTCAGCGCGCGCACAAAGCGCGGAGCCGGCTTGACGCCCTCTGCAGGCAGTGCGGCGTCCGTCACGCCGGGTCCGCCGTGGCGGGCTGATGGTTTGTCCAGTGTGCCGCCAGGCGGCGGAGCGCGTCCGCGTCAAGCGGCTTGGCGGCAACGCCATCGGCGCCAGCCGCGCGCGCCTGGCGCTCGATATCGAGGTTCATTTCTGCCGAAATGGCGACAATGACGCCTTTGTAGCCCCTGGCGCGCAGGCGCCGGGTCGCTTCGAACCCATCCATGATCGGCATTCTCAGGTCCATCAGGACAAGCTCCGGTTCCATGCGGGCCACAGCTTCAAGCGCTTCGTTGCCCGTTATCGCGAGGGTGACGCGAAATCCGGCTGATTCCAAGGCACGGCGTGCAATCAATGTGTTTACAGGATTGTCATCCGCGATGAGCACCCGTGTGCCATTTGCCAGGACGTCCGGCTCATCTTCCGGCTGCCGGCCCGCGCGGGCCATCAGAATGCGCTCGGCGAGCGAAGATATGCGCGAGGGCCGCAGGAGCCAGCCGGCACAGCCGAGTTCGCGGAAACGCTCGATCAGGCTCCTGTCCTCCGGCCGAAGGACGATAATGGCCGGCACGGCTGCTGCGAGGCTGGAAATCCGGCTTTCCGGCAGGCCGGCGCCGAGCAGAATCGCATCCGTTCCCCGCAGGCCCGCCGGTTCTGCCGGATCGAGATGAATGGCTTCAGCCCCCAGTGAGGCAATGTCGGAAGCAAGCGCAAGCGTGGTTGCCGGGGGCAGGCCGGCAAGGCCGATGCGCCCGCCAAGCTCCGGCAGCTCATCGGAGGGGCCCGCTGGCGCCCGCGGCAAGGGCAGATGCAGGCTGAACGCCGCCCCCAGCCCTGTCACCGAGCGGACCGAGATGTGACCGCCCAGGAGCGCGCTCAGACGGCTGGCGATAGCGAGGCCCAGGCCAACGCCGCCCTCACGGTATGCATGACCGGCTGACGCCTGGTGAAACGCCTCGAACAGCCGCAGCTGGTCCTGCGGCGCGATGCCGGGGCCGGTATCGGTCACGCGCAGAACCAGCCATCCGCCCGTCGCCTCGACATCGACGAGCACCGCGCCCTGCTCGGTGAATTTGAGCGCATTGCCCAAAAGGTTGAAGAGAATCTGCCGGATACGGCCGGCATCCCCGATGAAGGCGGGCATCGGCAGCGGATTGGCGCGGACCGCCAGATCGAGCCCTGCCGCGTGGGCGCGCGGGGCGAGCAGTTCGGCCACTTCCCGGCAGAGCCGCATCGGGCAGAAGGGCGCTAGCTCTGGTGTGACCGCATCGGCATCAAGCCGGGCATAGTCCAGCACATTGTTGAGAAGGTCGAGAAGCCGGCCGCCGGACAACCGGATCGCCTCGGCATATTCGCGCTGCGCCGGGCTGAGTTCAGTCTCCAGCAGCAGGGATACAGTTCCGAGAATACCGTTGAGAGGCGTGCGGATCTCATGGCTGGCCATGGCCAGCAGCGAGTCCCCCGGCATGCTGCCGGAGCCGGGTGAGGACACCTCTGTCATGGCGGAAGCGTAGTCTAAAGATGTAAGCAGACCCTAAACTGCAGGGGCCTGAATCAGCGGGCGAGCTGGCTTTCACCCGTGGCGCCGGTAACTTGGCCTGGCGGCCGGCGGCGATAGCTGAGGGCTTCAGCCAGATGCACCCGGCGGATGATGGGCGCCCCGTCAAGGTCGGCAATCGTGCGGGCGACCTTGAGGATGCGGGTATAGCCGCGGGCTGTCAGCCGCAGCTTATCAGCAGCCTCGGCAAGAAGGGCGGCGCCGGATGGCTCGGCCGCACAGAGCCGGTCCAGTTCGCCTGACGGGATGTCTGCATTGACGGGCCTGCGTCCTGAAAGGGCGAGGCGGCCCAGACGCTCCTCCTGGACAGAGCGCGCGCCAGCCACGCGGGCGCGGACCTGATCCGATCCCTCCGAAGGCGGAGGCAGGGCCAGATCGACAGCCGTGACCGGCGGGGTCTCGTAAAACAGGTCTATCCGGTCGAGGAAAGGCCCGGAAATCCGGGCCTGATAGGTCTCTGCGCAACGCGGCCCCCGGCGGCAGGCCGCGGCACCGGGACCACCGCCACAGCGGCAGGGATTCATCGCCGCTATCAGCTGGAAACGGGCCGGATAGCGCACATGCCGGTTGGCCCGGGCAATTACGGCCTCGCCGCTTTCGAGCGGCTGGCGGAGGCTGTCGAGGACCTGGGACGAAAATTCCGG
>DAIRTA010000023.1:0-19065 GCA_036804125.1 Hyphomonas sp. | reverse complement strand
CCTCGCCGGGGACTTTTCCGCCAGCATTCCGGATGTGAGCGCCCTGGCGCGCTTCGCCGCACTCGACCTGCCCGCGGCGAGCGCCCTCGAGCGGCTGAATGTTTCGGGCTCCCTTGCGGGTCCTGTTGACGCCCTCAGCTTTGACAATCTCGATGTCGCACATGACGGCCGCCTTCTGACCGCACGCTATCAAGGCGCCGCGGCGCTGGCCGGACCGGGCCGGCTGGCGGGACGGGTAGAGGCCTCCAGCCAGCAGTTGCGTGCCCTCTTGGAGGCGCTTGATGTCAGCCTAGAGCCGGGCGCCACCCTCCAGCGCTTTCGCCTTTCCGGCAATCTGGCCGGCAGCTTCACAGACATCGCCGTGAACGATCTTGACCTCACCCTGGATGACATTGCGGCGAAAGGCACAGCCGGAATTGACCTTTCCGGCGAACGCCCGCGCCTTACCGGCCGGCTGGACTTTGCCGCTCTGGACCTCTCGCCCTTCCTCGCCCCTGCCGACCAGGAGGCACGGCCACCCCAGCCCCTCACCGCCTGGAGCAAGGACAAGCTGGATCTCGCCGGCCTGAATGCGGCGGATGCCGATCTCGAGATCAATGCCAGCCGGCTGACGCTCGGCAGCGTCGAGCTGACGGATGCGGCGCTGGCGGCCCGTGTTGATGCCGGGCGGTTGACAGCCGATCTTACCAGGTTCAGCGCTTTTGGCGGGAACTGGTCGGGCCAGCTCACTGCGGACGCCAGCGATCCGGTTCCGGCTTTTGGTTTCCGGATGCAGGGCAACAGCGTGGCAATGTCGAGCCTGCTCGGCACGCTCGCCGGGTTTGACCGGCTCTCGGGAGACGGCATGTTCCGCATCGACGCTACGGCACGCGGCGGCTCGATTGACGAAATCATCCGGGGTCTGAACGGGGAAGCCGCAACCAATCTGTCGGAAGGCGCCCTTCAGGGGCTGAATGTCGGTCAGCTTGTCCGCAGTGCGAGCTCGCTCCAGCAGGCGCTCACCACCGGCACGCTGAATAATCTTGACTTCAGCAATGTCCTGGCCCCGGCCGCGGAAACTGATTTCACGCAGTTCGAGACCGTGCTGAAAATCGAGAATGGTGTCGCAAACATCAATCTGATGAAGCTCCTCAGCCCCGTTCTCGGCGTTGATGGAACCGGGCAGATCAACCTTGGCGGCCAATCGCTCGATATCCGCCTCGCGACGGCGATAGACCGGAGTGGTCAGGGGACCGGCTCAACCATACAGCTCAACGGCATCCCGGTCCCCGTCCGGCTCTCGGGCCGGTGGGACCAGCTGCGTGTCTCGCCGGACTTCTCCGGCGTTCAGGCTGCACTTCAGGCAGAACTTGGCGGGCGTTTGCGGGATGAACTTACCGGGCGCACCGGCGGATCGGTCGACAGCATCATCGGTGGCATAATCGGCGGGCAGGCCCCGCGGCCGGAGGGCGACACGGCTCCTGAAGGCACTGACCAGGCCACGCCGCCACCTGCCAGCCCGCAGCAGCGTATCGAGGACGCCGCCGAGCAGGCGGCCCGAGATGCGCTCGGCGGCCTGCTTGGACGGCGAAGCGCGCAGCCGCCTGCTGATGCCCCCCCGCCGGAGAACGAATAGGGCCTATCTCGCCTGCTTGGCGGCGCCGCCCGGTATGGCGATCAGGACAGGTTCGGACGGTTTCGGCCGCGTCCCTGCACCGGCATCGTCCTGATCGTTCAATGGGATCAGATGGCCGAGATGGCCCAGCGGCTGCGCCCGGCTGATGAAAAAGCCCTGCAGTTCGTCACAGCCGTGATCGCGCAGGAAGTCCGCCTGGAACAGGGTCTCGACGCCTTCCGCCGTGCTGCGCATTCCGAGGGACTTCGCGAGGTTCAGCGTTGCAATCGTAATTGCCCGGCAATCTTCCCGCGTTTCGATGTCCTTCACGAACCCCTTGTCGATCTTGATCTTGTCGAAGGGGAAAGCGCGCAGATAGCTGAGCGAGGAATAGCCCGTACCAAAATCATCGAGCGCGATACGTACACCGAGCTCCTTGAGATGGTGCAGACGTTTCAGGGTGAAATCGGTATCGCTCATCAGTACGGATTCGGTGATCTCAAGCTCGAGGCGGCTCGGTGCGATCTGGTTGATGGCGATAGCCGAGACGATCGTTGATACCAGTGTCGCAGAGTGAACCTGCAAGGGTGAGATGTTGACGCTGATGCGGACATTCTCAGGCAGGCGCGTTGCCTCGCGCAACGCCGCACGGATCACCCAGTCACCGATACGGGTGATCAGGCCGATATCCTCGGCATGCTCTATGAAGTCAGCCGGCATGATAAGGCCGCGCTTGGGGTGGACCCAGCGCAGGAGCGTCTCCACACTGACGATTTCATGCGTCACGGAATCGACCAGCGGCTGGAAGTATACCTTCAGCTCATTCTGATCCAGCGCCCGGCGGAGTTCGGATTCGATCTGGAGCCGCGCCCTTGCCCGCTCATCGAGTTCGGGGGAAAACTGGCACCATGTCGCCTTGCCCAGCGACTTGGCCTGGTAAAGCGCGAGGTCAGCATGCTTGAATAATGTCCGCGAGTCGACTGTGTGCGGATCGAAATGGCGAACGCCGATCGATGCCGAGCATACGACTGTCGAGCCCCATATCTCATAGGGCTCGCGCAGCAGGGCCGAAAGCTTGTCGAGGAAAGGCTCGACCGCCCTCCCGGAAGGCCGCTCGACGATCATTGCAAACTCATCGCCGCTGAGCCGCGCTACGAAATCCTCTGGCAGGCAGATCGAATTGATCCGGTTTGCAACCAGCCGCAAAAGCTCGTCACCGGCCTGGTGTCCCAATGTGTCATTGACCCATTTGAAATTGTCGAGGTCGAGCCAGATGAGAACCCGCTCGACATCGCCGGAGTAGGGCTCCCTCAGCTTGCGCTCGACGCGCTCCTGCAGCTGGGCGCGGTTGGGAAGACCGGTCAGGCCGTCGAAGTGCGCCATATACGCTATGCGGTGCTCGATTTCCTTTGACTCGGTGATATCGGTAGCCACACCCCGGAACCCCTTGAAGACGCCGTCCTCAAGGATGGGCTTGCCGGTCAGCGACCACCAGCGCGCAACGTCACTCCCGGCTTCGAGAAGGGCGATATCCTGGAAGCTGCGTTTTCGGACAAGTGACGTCTCCAGGACCTGCCGGCTTTCGCTTTCCTCGAACAGATCAACGATGCTCCGTCCACGCGCGAGGAACGCATTGTCCTCGATCTGCCGTCCGATCGTCAGGGGCAGGTCGGTCAGGATACCGGCATCATTGGTTTGCCAGATGAGGTCGGACGTGCTCTCCTCAAAGTCGCGCAGGAGAAGGCTGATGAGTTGCGACTGCTCGTGCATGGCCGCTTCACTCATGTACTGCTCGACAAACTGCCTGTGCGACCAGCGGATGGCGAGCATCAGCAGGCAGACATAGAGCAGCACGATCATCGACACCAGGCCCTGCTGGCCATGCTGCTGCTGCAGCTGCAAGGCGAGGATCAGCCCTATGCCAACCGGAACCACAAAAGCCAGGGCAGCGTCCGGGAGGCGCGAAAACAGGAAAGCCCCGGCGAACATGATCCCTGAGAGCGTGATCGCAATCAGTGTAAAGCCGGTCTGGTCAACAGACCCATGCGCGATCAGCGGCAAGAGCGCCCAGAGCAGCCCGTTGATAGACGCATTGCGCGCGATCCCGTCGAGATGGCTCGTCTCGGCATTGTTGGCCGGCGTGGTGCGGCGATGCCGCATCGCCCTGAGGACGGACACGCCACAGAAAAAGAGAACGCCGAGCGCCCAGAAAGCACTGTGCCTGTCCATGCCCGTCCGGGAAATGGCAAGAATGATTACGGCAAGGCTCAGAAGGTTCGCACAGACGATGATGATCGCCATCTTCGCGACGGTGTCGACCTGCTTAGCGCGCAGGTTGCCGAGATATTTCTCGGGCACAGGAACCTCGCGGACCAGATCCGCGAAAGATCCGCTCAAGGCCGCTCCTGCCTTAATCGGACGCATCGGTCCCTCTCCTCTTACCTCATGGCATCCACTGTATTCGGGATTTCACTAGAAATAGCATCGAGAGGTAAAGGCGGGCTCTCGCCCCGTCGGCTAATTCAGGCCTCGGCGTTAACGCATCCGGCTCAGGCTTTTCGCCGCGCCCCTACCGCCTCCAGGAACTGCCCGGCCTGGTCGCGGATCTGCTGTAATTCCTGCAGGTCCATGCGATCCAGCGCCTTGCAAATAACGCTCATCCTCGGATTGCGGGACAGGACGCCCTGGTTGCGGGAAACGAAGTCCCAGTAAAGGAAGTTAAACGGGCAGGCATCCTCTCCTGTCCGCTTCGTCACCTTAAACGCGCACGACCGGCAGTAGTCGGACATCTTGTTGATATAGTTCCCGCTCGCCGCGTATGGCTTCGAGGCGATAATGCCGCCATCGGCAAACAGCGCCATGCCGTGCGTGTTCGGAAGTTCGACCCACTCATAGGCATCGGCATAAACAATCAGATACCATTCATTGACCTCGGCCGGATCGAGACCGGCCAGCAGCGCAAAATTCCCGGTCACCATCAGGCGCTGGATGTGATGGGCATAGGCGTGGCGCCGGGTTTGCCCGATGGCCTCGGCAAGGCAGCGCATTTGCGTTTCGCCGGTCCAGTAGAAAGCGGGAAGCTGCCTATCCGCATTGAGGGCATTCAGACTGCCATAGCCGGGCATCCTGTGCCAGTAGAGCCCGCGTACATATTCCCGCCAACCGAGGATCTGGCGGATGAAGCCTTCCACGGCATTCAGCGGCGCGCGTCCGTCCCGGTAGGCCCCTTCGGCGCGCCTGCAGACGTCCATCGGGTCGAGCAGTCCGCAATTGAGATAAGCTGAGAGCAGCGAGTGCCACATCCAGGGCTCATCTGCAGCCATCGCGTCCTGATAGTCCCCGAAGCCCGGCAGGATATCTTCGATGAAATGTTCCAGCGCCTGTTCGGCGCCTGTGCGGGTAGTTGCGAAATTGAACGGCTCCAGATCACCGAAATGATCCGGGAACGTAGCGTCAACGAAACGCATCACCTCGCGGGTCAGGGCGTCGGGCTCCGGCAAGGGCCGCTCCGGCGGCCTCATCGAGGCCGGCAGGCGCTTGCGGTTCTCCTGATCATAATTCCATTGCCCGCCCGCCGGTTCGCCATCATCCATGAGAAGGCCTGTCTTCCGGCGGGCTTCACGATAGAAATACTCAAGCCGCAGCTGCTTGCGCCCTTTTGCCCAGTCATTGAATTCCGTCAGCGACATGATGAAGCGCGTATCCTCGCGCAGCTCGACGGCAACAGGAAGCAGGTCGCGCCAGGCCTGCATGTCCTCAAGCAGGCGCCACTCGCCCGGCTTGGTGACGATCACATGCTCAAGTCCCGCCTCATCCTCCAGCGCCCGCGCGACTTCGGCGCGCAGCGAGCCCTGGTTGCCGGGATCGTCATAGCGGACATACCGTACCCGGTATCCCGCTGCCTTCAGTTCGTGCGCGAAGTGGCGCATGGCCGAGAACAGGAAGGCAATCTTCTTCTTGTGATGGCGAACATAGGTAGCCTCGGCTCGCACCTCGGCCATGAGGATCAGGTCCTCTCCGGCTCGCGCCCCACGCAGTGAAGCGATGTCCGGGGACAGCTGATCGCCAAGGATCAGGCGCAGAGCGGGCATTGCGTCCCGGCCTCAATAGAGGCTGTCGAGGATGTATTCGATATTCTGGCCGCGGGCAGAGAAAGCGAGTTTCACCCAGCGTCCATCATCATCATACCACAGATCGACATCGATATCCGACTCCATGAGGTAGCGGTTGGCCTCGATCGCACGGTCACCTGCGCGGATGGTCTCACGCCCTTTCGGTATTACCCTTACAGCGAGGATTTCTCCGTCTTCGGTCGAAAGAAGCTGCTCCGCGCGGGTCTGCGCATAATTCCAGTGGCTCGCCGGAACAATTCCGGGCGGCGCATCACCGGTGAACCTTGTTCCGTCAACAACCAGTGTCTCGCCCCGGCGCTCGGCTCGCACGCGGCCGCGCTTGCCATCATCGTTCACCTCGCCGCGTATCTCTGCCAGCCGGCCATCCTTCCAGATCTCACTTGCCGAAAGATCGTAGCGGAACACGGTGATCGGGCCGAGGCCGGCACGCAGGCGCACCTCGGTCTCGGCAACAAGCTTGCTGTCCTGTTCGCTAAAGCGGACGACATGCGTTCCGAAATTCTGCCCCTGCCGGCGCACGCTGAAGCGTATCTCGTCGCCGTCTGACGGTGACCAGGCGGCCACTTCGGGTGATGCCGCATTGTCAGCCATGGCTGGCATTGCCAGCGCAGTGGCCATCAGGAAGGCTGCAAGCAGCGGGCGCATCAGGAATATCGTCATCAGATCAACCTCATCAGGGCATTATCGGGCAAGGCGGCGTAGCAGATGCAGGGCACATGGCCTGTCGCGGCTGGCTGGTGCCGGACGCCCGGCCCGGCCAGCATCAGATCACCTTCTTGATAGTATCCGGATTCATCCCTTAACCCGCCCTGAATGACGATGGTCGCTTCAAGCGCGCCATGCCCATGGGACGGAACGGCCTCGCCCGGCTCGACACGTATCAGACGTCCGCCAGCTATCCCCACGGATGCCGAGGCAAGACCCAGCACGCCCCGCCGCCAGCGCGGGCCGCTGTTGACACGTTCGAGCACATCGAGGGCAGAGGGAGCCGGGCTCCGCCCTCGCCGGCGCGGCCCCCGATCGGCGCCCTGTGCGCGCAACACGTCGCCCGCCGCGTGCCAGATGAAGCCGGCTTCGGCGCCCGCATGGCTCAGAAGCACATGCAGGTCACCTGCGAGCGCCAGCACAGGCGGCAGGGCCCCGGCCGCATGATCCAGCATGAAAGCGGTGTAGAGATCGTCGCGCGCAGGAGGCATGAAACAGCTGGCCGTTTAGTTTTTCTATTGTTTTCTACGCTCCAGCCCTGCGTTCGGATCAACCCCGGCTGCAGCGCTTGCAGCCATCGCGGCGTCAGCCTAACGTGCGGAATAGACAATAAAATCTGCCTTCACGGGGCCGCCCGCCTTCATGACCATCCACCATTCCGTCATCAGCCTCATCGGGAACACCCCGCTCTTGCGGCTGAACCGTGTCTCTGATGAAACCGGCTGCGAGATCCTCGGCAAGTGCGAGTTCCTGAATCCTGGCCAGTCGGTCAAGGACCGGCCTGCCCTGCGCATCGTGCGCGAGGCTGAGGCATCAGGCGCCCTGCGTCCCGGCGGCACTATCGTGGAAGGGACCGCAGGCAATACCGGCATCGGCCTCGCCCTTGTCGGCAAGGCGCTCGGCTATCGTGTCGTGATCGTGATTCCCCGGACACAAAGCCAGGAAAAGAAAGATGCGCTGCGCCTGCTCGGCGCCGAGCTGATCGAGGTAGACGCCGTCCCCTACGCCAATCCCAACAATTACGTCCGATATTCCGGCCGCCTCGCCGAGGAAATGGCCGCCAGCGAACCGAACGGGGCCATCTGGGCCAACCAGTTCGACAATCAGGCCAACCGCCGCGCCCATTATGACATGACCGGCCCCGAGATCTGGCGCCAGACGGAAGGCCGTCTTGACGCCTTCATCTGCGCGGTTGGCTCGGGCGGAACGCTCGGCGGGGTCTCGCTATACCTGAAAGAAAAGGATCCAAGGATCACGATCGGTCTTGCGGACCCCGGCGGTGCGGCGCTTTACGCCTATTACACAACCGGCGAGCTCAAGTCTGAGGGCACTTCCATCACGGAAGGTATCGGCCAGGGCCGGGTCACGGCGAACCTTGAAGGCATAACCGTCGACAAGGCCTACAGGGTGCCGGACGAGGACGCCCTGAAGATCGTGTTCGACCTCATCGAGCACGAAGGCCTGTGCCTTGGCGGTTCGTCCGGCATCAATATCGGCGGCGCTGTCCGGCTTGCCCGCGAGCTCGGCCCCGGCCACCGCATCGTGACGATCCTCTGCGATTACGGTAATCGTTACCAGTCCAAGATGTTCAATCCCGCGTTCCTGCAGTCCAAGGGCCTGCCGGTTCCCCCCTGGATGGAGGCTTAGATGACAGAGTCGGGCGATCCGCTGGTCAGCGCATCCTGGCTGATATCCAACATCCGGTCTCCGGACATCCGGCTTGTCGATGCGACCTGGTTTGCGCCCTTTGCCGATCCCCCCGAAACCGGGCGCGAGGCCTGGCGGCGCGGCCATATTCCGAAATCAGTATATTTCGACATCGACGAGATCGCCGACACCACCTCGCCCTACCCCCACATGCTGCCCGACGCCGTGAAATTCTCTGCCCGCGTGCGCAAGCTGGGCCTTGGCGATGGCAACCGCATCATCGTCTATGACCGCAACAGCTTCTTTGCCTCGGCCCGGGTCTGGTGGATGTTCCGTGTCATGGGGCATACGGACATAAAGGTTCTGGATGGCGGACTTGCCGCCTGGATCGAGGAAGGCGGGGCCCTTGATGATGTGCCCTACATCCCCGGAGAGCGTCATTTCACGCCGCGCGTGCGTGCGGATCTGATCATGACCGCTGAACGCCTCCAGCGTGACGCCGCCGAGGGCAGCCGGGCCATCATCGATGCGCGCCCCAGCGGACGTTTCGCCGGCACCGATCCCGAACCGCGCGAGGGCCTGCCCTCCGGCCATATTCCCGGCAGCCTGAATATCCCCGGCAGCGCGCTTCTGACGCCTGAAGGCGCCATGAAGACCGCGATAGACCTCGCCGCACTGCTACCGGATACAGGTAAACCCATCGTCACAACCTGCGGCTCAGGCGTGGCCGCCGCTGTCACAGCGCTGGCGCTGGCCCGCCTCGGAAACTGGGACGTTGCCGTCTATGACGGCTCATGGTCGGAATGGGCAGCCGACCCCGGACGCCCTGTTGCCAAGGGCGCAGCATGAGTGGCGGCGAAGAGGCCCCTGAAACCCGCCTGATCCATACACGCGGCGCAAGGCTGGACCGCGTCACTGTCAATCCGCCCGTCGAGCGCGCCTCAACCGTGCTGTTCCGCGAGGAAGCCAGCCTCTATGGCGTCAAGCCGACCTATGGGCGTATGGGTCTGACCGTCCACCGCGAACTCGAAGCGGCGCTCTGCATCCTTGAAGGGGCAAACGCCTCCCGCCTCGCCGCCAACGGCTTGCAGGCCTGTGCACTGGCCATTGCCAGCGTGGTAACCAGCGGCGGCCATCTGCTGTTTGCCGACTGCCTCTATGGCCCGACCGCGCGCTATTGCGAGCGGCGGCTGAAGGCGATGGGGGTCACGGCCGAGCGCTTCGACCCGCGGATCGGCGCCGGCATCGCCGCCCTGCTGCGCCCTGAAACACAGGCTATCTTCCTTGAATCGCCGGGCTCGCTGACCTTCGAGATCTCAGACCTGCCGGCCATTGCAGACATTGCCAGGGCGCGGGGTATCCGGATCATCTTCGACAACACATGGGGCGCCGGCCTGCTGCACCAGCCGCTTGCGCTCGGGGCTGATCTCTCGGTGCAGGCGCTGACGAAATATGTTGTCGGCCACGCTGATGCCTTTGGCGGCGCGGTCATGACAAATGATCCGGATGTCACCCGGCGGGTCGCAGAAACCGCCGAGGACTGGGGAATCAGTCTTGCCCCGGATGATGCCTATCTCTGTGTGCGCGGGCTGCGCACGCTCAGGACACGCCTTGCAGCCCATGAGGCCGCTGGCCTCGAACTTGCCAACTGGCTCTCTGCGCATCCGGACGTGGCCGCAGTCCTGCACCCGGCGCTGTCCTCACATCCGGATCATGCGCTTTGGACGCGCGACTTTTCAGGCTCCAACGGCCTTTTCGGGATCATTCTCAGGCCGGTTGCCGGAGACGCGCTTGAGCGTTTCTTCAAGGCACTCTCCCTGTTCCGCCTCGGCTTCTCCTGGGGCGGATTCGAGAGCCTGATCATCCCCTGCGATGCGCAGCTTAGCCGCAAGAAGACATCATGGGAAAAAGGGTCGCGCGGGCCCCTCCTCCGTATTCATGCCGGGCTGGAAGCCGTGATTGACCTCAAAGCCGATCTCGAATCCGGCTTCAGGGCAATGTCAGGACGCTGACGTCCGTTTCGTCACTTTCAGCCGGGCGGTCGAAATTCAGGAAGACAAAGAAGGCATCCACATCAGCGCCAATCTGGGTCACCGGCTCGGAGGGCGGTGTCAGGCGCTCAGCCTGCTCGCGCTGGGCGACACAGCGGCGTGCAAGGCTGGCCAGGTGCACGAAGTCATCGGCTATGGGCAGGGATGTCAGGATGCAGCCGTCAAAATAGGGATACTGTGCCTCGGCGCTGCATCCGAACGACGTGCGGTCGGCCCGGGCAGCGGCCATGATCATCCGGTGCGGAGCCGATAGCACGGGCACGAAAACGCCGGAATAGCACGCCGAGACAATAACGACCGTGGGCCGCGTCCCGCACCACTGGTCAACCAGCTCATTCAGCCGGGACGGTGTGAGAAAGCCCTCTGTTCCCAGTACGAGCCCCTCTGGCATGCCATGCGAGGTGAAATAGAACACACAGCCGGCCTGCGCCGACTGTGCCTGCGCCTCAAACAGGCCGAACACTTCCTCTGACCTCAGCGAGTCGCCACCGAGCGCCATCGGCCGAAGGGACAAACCCGTGATGTTGCGGCGATCGAAACCGGCCGCCGCAAAGCCTTCTGCGAGGTCGATGCGCGCATTCTCGAACGCTGTGATCGGCCGGCCATTGCCGTCGCGCCAGTCAGCAGCGAGGATACCAACGGCCCAGTCCTTGAGCGGGGCCTCTTCAACCTTGTACTGAGCGAGGGCCGCGCCGCTGGCCCAGATCGCGGCAAGGATTATCGCGAAGAAAGAACGGTAAACACCCAAGAATCACCCCTCAACCCGGTTACGGCCTTGGCAGGCGAGTATCACCGGCAATCACTTTGTTTTACCGTACACACACAGAACATCCCCGCACTCATGACCCTTTGGGGCTCGCAAGTGACCGCGCAGAGGCTCAGCCGCCCCGTTGCCGATGTACGGAAGTAGACTTCATCCTTTGTGCAGACATGCATCTGCTGCAGGTTGCAGCTTGTCGTGGCCTGCTGGCTGGCGGCCGGCTCACAGACCATCACCTCGGCCATTTCAACGGGCATCCGTATCGTATGGGGCGTTGCCGGAGCTGCGATCTGTGGAGCCGGCACGGCGGCAGGCTGGCGCTGGGCGGCCGCAGGCGCCAAAGCTCCCATGACAAGGGCGATCAGGCCGAGCAGCAGAAACTGTATGCGCATAATTGTGTCCTCCCATTGGCGGCGCGCTGGCCGCAAAGCGCCGCCGACACCACGCGGCAAATAGGGCCATACATTACCCGCAAGGGCAAGGGCCTGCCCTGATCGGTCATACGTCCGTTCACCTCTGCCAACTCCTTCAGCGGTTTACAGCACTATCCCCTCACTTACCCATTGGAATCCCTGAAATTTTTTTCGCATGTTTTAGTTTGTTCTGCGGGGCCTCAGGATATGGGCGGTCCGGCCTCCGCATGAAAGGAAAACGATGTCAGCACGAGACAAGATAAAAAGGAAAAAGGAACCAAAGAAAGTAAGGCTGGAGTATGACGTCTCCGGGATCAAGGCCGGCTCCGTAATGTTTGTCGGAACGCCCGAAATCATCGATGAATATATTCGCTCGATACCATATGGCGAAACGCGAACGATATTGGCTATGCGGCGACAGCTTGCCCGAAAACGCGGTTGTGACGCGACTTGTCCTGTTTCGACTTCATTCTTCATCCGCACGGTTGCTGAAGCCGCTCTTGAGGATATCGGGGAAGGCCGGCCCCTGTCCGAGGTCACACCTTTCTGGAGATTGATTACCTCGCAGGACAAGATCGCAAGCCGCTTGCCCACTGATCCGGCCTGGCTGGATCAGCAACGGATGTCGGAGAAAACCTCACTCAGTTCTGCTCCAACAGGCAAATGTGAAAACTGACCGACGCCTATCGTGGATAGGTGTCGAGCGAGGGCTCCCGGCGCCAGCAATCACAGTCCGCATCATACTGGTAGGCCTCGCCATAATCATTGATGCGCAAAGGCGGGCGCGTATAGGTCCAGCCGGGGATATAGTCATAAGACGGATCAGCGTAGCGGTCAGCAAATCCATCTCCGGTATCATCGCAGACCGGATCGCGATTGGCATTGAAACCGCAGCCATAGGCGGGCACCTGAGTGAGGCTGACGGCCATATCATCGGCCACCATATTGAGGCCCATGGCAATACCTTCCCAGTCGGAATGGGAGCAGGCCGCCAGCAGCAATAGTGCCGCTGCCGGCAGGCTCGCTTTCAGGATGCTTTTTGGTCGATACCCCATACGCCCTCCGCTGCTGGATAGTTTGGCAAGATAATCATTTCCGGCAATATGAACGCGCCCTGAACCCTGCCTGCATCAGGGCTCAGGGCTCACCCGCACGACGAGCTTGCCGAGATTCTTGCCCTCAAAAAGGCGCGAGAGGCTGGCCGGGGCCTTATCGAAGCCCTCCACGATGTCGGTCTCGAATTTCAGCTTTCCTTCCAGAAGCCATTGGGCCATCTGCTGAATGCCTTCCGGGAAACGCGGAAAGTAATCGATGATGATAAAGCCCTTGACCAGGGTCCTCCGCATCAGGAGGTTCGCGAAATTGTAGGGACCCGGAACAGGCGCCGTCGCATTATAGGTCGAGATAAGCCCGCAGAGCGGCATGCGGGAGAAATCATTGAGGCGACCCATGACAGCATCCATGATCTGCCCGCCGACATTCTCGAAATTGATATCGATGCCGTCCGGGCAGTGCCGGTCGAGGGCGGCGCCGACATCCTCGGACTTGTAGTCGATCGCGGCATCGAACCCGGCAACCTCGGTCAGCCAGCGGCATTTCTCCGCGCCGCCGGCTATGCCGACCACGCGGCAGCCCTGGATCTTGCCGATCTGGCCAACCATCGAGCCGACCGCGCCAGCCGCCGCCGAGACCACCAGCGTCTCGCCCGCCTTGGGCTTGCCGATATCCATCAGGCCGAAATAAGCCGTCATGCCGGTCGCACCCAGCGGGCCCATATAGGCGGTCAACGGCACGCCCGGCAGCTTCGGAAGTTTCGCCAGCGAGGCGCCGGGCAGCGTATTGTAAACCGACCAGCCGGCCAGCCCGGTATTGACGATATCGCCCGGCTCCAATCCTTCGAACCGGCTCTCGGTAACGACGCTGAGCCCGCCGCCGCGCATCGGCTCGCCCAGCCCGACAGGCGGGAGATAGGCGTCCATATCGCTCATCCAGATCCGGTTGGTCGGGTCGAGCGAGAGATAGATTGTCTTGACGCGGACCTGACCGCCCTCAAGCGGCGCCAGCGGGCTTTCGACGAGTTCGAGATCGCCCTCGCGCAGCTCGCCGACCGGCCGCCGCCGCAATACCCATGTCCTGTTGGTTTCCGCCATACGGCCCTCCCGCTCTGTTTCTGCAAGGCTAGAGCGAAATGGCGTCAGCGCAAGACGCCGCGCCGTTTCTGCCAGCTGGCATAAGCGAGCAGGAGGAAGGCAATGCCGAGGATCAGGATCGAGAACACCCAGCTGCCCTCCATGGAGGGGGCATCTTCAGCTGTCGCTCCGATCGCCATGCTGAATACGGCCGCGAGGAAGGAGGCGGCAAACAGCCAGATAGCCCCGGCCCTCCTCATCAGCAGAAGGACGGAGCCGAGCAGCCCGCCGAAAACGCCAATCGCCCAGATCGCCCACATCCACCACGGCATGGCGAACCAGTAGTCCAGCATCTCCTGCGGGAAGCTGCTCAGATAGGCCATGTTGCGCGTTGCTGTCATGGTGAAGTCGAAACAGCCGAAACCGTTCCAGAGGATGCCGACGATACCCACGGCCCATAGATGCCAGCCAGCAGAAGGCTGAGATGCGGGTAGGGTGTCTGTCATGTCTTCCCCCGTTTATCCGGTCTGGCTGCCGTCGTCGCTCTGGCTGCTAGGGGAGTGGAGCCGCCGCGCCAGTCAGCTGAGTGCGCCCCGCTTCGCCTGAACCATCGCATAGTAAAGCAGCAGCAATGAAACAACGATCACAAACGCCGAAAAGACCGGGTTACTGACGTCATGTGTGCTGAAGCTGGTATGGGTAACGGCCATCGAGATGATGGTCGCGGTGGCTGCGGCTGCGAGCATCCGCACCGCGGAGGCCTGCCGGCGGAACAGCAGGACGGCTCCTGCAAGGCTTGCCGCCACCGCCGCACCCCAGAGCAGGTAGGCACCGGCCGGAAGATTGAACAGCGCGTTGCGGAGCGGCTCCGGCAGGAGATTGGTATAGGGCGTGAACCGCGTCAGCGTGGCAAGAAAATCAATCAGGCTCAGGGCTGACCAGATCAGCGCAAGCCCGCCGACCAAGGGCAGATGCCAAGGCATCCCCGGCGCGGTCTTCAGCGCTGCCGGTTCAAGGGCCGGAGCTTCATCGAAGTCGAGTTCTCGGTCCATGTTGCAAAACTAGCACACCTCCGGCTTAACACGGAAGAGCAAATCGACGCCGACCCGTTACGAAGGCGCAACGTTCTGCTGCAGCGCAGCATGGCGGCATGCGACCTTCCTGGCTGCACGGGTGACGCGCGCCCGGCAGCGGGCTAAACCTCGCTTCAAAGCAGGGGAATCGCTCATGGCCACGGCGCCCGTCACCAAGGACAGTCATCTCTATCTGATCGATGCGAGCGCCTATGTCTTCCGCGCGTTTCACGCCCTGCCGCCGCTGACCCGGTCAGATGGCCTGCCCGTCGGCGCCGTGGCCGGCTTCTGCAACATGCTGTTCAAGCTTCTGGAGGACCTGAAAGGTTCCGAACGCCCCACCCATTTCGCGTGCATTTTCGATGCCTCGGAAGTCACTTTCCGGAACGAGATCTTCCCCGAATACAAGGCCAATCGCAGCGATCCGCCGGAAGACCTTGTCCCGCAATTCCCGCTGGTGCGCCGCGCGGCCATTGCCTTTGCCGCCCATGCGCTCGAGCAGAAGGGCTTCGAGGCCGATGACCTGATTGCTACCTATGCCCGCCAGGCCGAGGCAAAAGGTGCAAGGGTCACGATCGTGTCCTCCGACAAGGACCTCATGCAGCTCGTATCCGACAGGGTGCTGATGCTCGATCCGATGAAGAACAGGACGCTCGGCCGGGAGGATGTCATCGAGAAGTTCGGTGTCGGTCCGGAACATGTCGTCGATGTCCAGTCGCTCGCGGGCGACAGCGTGGACAATATTCCCGGCGCTCCCGGCATCGGCGTGAAGACCGCTGCGCAGCTCATCGCCGAATACGGCAGCGTCGAGGCCCTGCTTGAGCGGGCCGGCGAGATCAAGCAGCCCAAGCGCCGCGAAACGCTGCTCAGCTTTGCCGATCAGGTGCGGGTCTCCAAACAGCTCGTCACGCTCAAGGATGATGTGCCGGTCCTCGTCCCGCTGGCCGACCTCGCCGTGCAGGATCCCGAGCCGAAGGCGCTGATCGGCTTCCTCGAGGAGATGGAGTTCCGCACCATCACCCGCCGCGTGCGCGAGCAGATGGAAAAGGACGGCGCGCTGCCCGCCGCCGGCAATAACGGCCCGCCCATCGACCGCAGCGCCTATGCCTGCATCCGCGACCTCAAGACGCTCGAGGACTGGGTCCGCCGCGCCAGCGCGCAGGGCTATCTCGCGATCGATACCGAAACGACCAGCCTCGATGCGGTGTCCAGCCGTCTCGTCGGCGTCTCCCTGGCGCTGAGCCCAGGCGAGGCCGCCTACATACCGCTGGGCCATGTCGATCCGGAATCCGGCGACGGGGCGGGCATGTTCGGCGCCGATCCGCCGCGCCAGGTCAAGCTCGAGGCCGCGCTGGACATCCTGAGGCCCCTGCTTGAGGACGCTTCCGTCCTCAAGATCGGCCAGAATCTCAAATACGATATAAGCGTGCTTGCCCGCTATGGCATCACCGTCACGCCTATCGACGACACGATGCTTCTGTCTTTCGTCCTGAATGCCGGCCAGCACGGGCATGGCATGGACGAGCTGTCCGAGCGCTATCTCAGCCACACGCCGCTCGCCTTCAAGGATGTCGCCAGGCGCGGCAAGGCGCTGGTCTCTTTCGCACAGGTGCCGCTCGATCAGGCGACGGAATATGCGGCCGAGGACGCGGACGTCACTCTGCGCCTCTGGCAGGCGCTGAAGCCCCGCCTGCGGCCGGAAAAGGTCACAGCCGTCTATGAGACGCTGGAGCGGCCCCTCGCCTCCGTGATTGCCGCAATGGAGCGCGCCGGCATCAAGGTGGACCGGGAGATGCTCTCCCGCCTGTCGGGCGATTTTGCCCAGCGCATGGCGGCGCTCGAGGCCACGGCCTATGAACAGGCCGGCCGGGAATTCAATATCGGCTCGCCGAAACAGCTCGGCGAAATCCTGTTCGACGAAATGAAGCTCGACGGCGGCAAGCGCACAAAGACCGGCGCCTGGGTGACGGATTCCGACGTGCTTGAAGACCTCGCCGCCCAGGGCGAGACCCTGCCCCGCACCATCCTCGACTGGCGGACCCTCTCGAAACTCCGCTCGACCTATACCGAGGCGCTGCAGGCTGCCATCAATCCCGAGACGGGCCGCGTCCATACCAGCTTTGCCATGACAGGGGCGCAGACAGGGCGGCTCTCCTCCAGCGATCCAAACCTCCAGAACATCCCGGTGCGGACCGAAGAGGGCCGCAAGATCCGCGAGGCGTTCATCGCCGAAGACGGCCATGTGCTCATCTCGGCTGATTACAGCCAGATCGAGCTGCGCATCCTCGCGCATATCGCCGATATTGCTGCCCTCAAGGACGCCTTCCACAAGGGCCAGGACATTCATGCCATGACGGCGAGCGAGATGTTCGGTGTACCGATCGAAGGCATGGACCCTATGGTCCGCCGGCAGGCCAAGGCGATCAATTTCGGCATCATCTACGGCATCTCCGGCTTCGGCCTTGGCCGCCAGCTCGGCATCCCGCAATCGGAAGCGAACGACTACATCAAGACCTATTTCCAGCGTTTCCCCGGCATCCGTCAGTATATGGATGAAACGCGCGCCTTCGCCCGCGAGACCGGCCATGTCATGACTGCCTATGGCCGCAAGATCCACCTCGCCGGCATCAAGACGAAAGGCCCTGCCCGCGCCTTTGCCGAACGCCAGGCCATCAATGCGCCGATCCAGGGCACGGCGGCCGACATCATCAAGCGTGCGATGATCAGGATTCCCGCAGCGCTTGACAAGGCCGGCCTGAAGGGCCGCATGCTGCTTCAGGTGCACGACGAGCTCCTGTTCGAATGCCCGGAAGCAGAGGCTGACAAGTTGATCCGAGTCGTGCGCGAGACAATGGCATCAGCCGATGGCCCGGCTCTGAAACTCTCGGTGCCGATGGTGGTCGAGGCCCGCGCGGCGCAGAACTGGGCAGCGGCACATTAGCTTGTGCGGCAGTTTCACGACTGACACAGTACCCGCGCGATCAGGGGCAGGATCGACTCTTTCAGCATTGGCTTGCGAATGAAACCGTCAAAGCCTTCCCGCGCAGCGAGGTCTTCCAGCCCGGATGCCTCCCAACCCGAGATCAGGATTGCCGGTTGGCGGGCACCGAGCCCGCGCAGGGCCCGCAGCAGGCCGACGCCATCAATCCCGTCCATCTTGAAATCGATGACGTAGCAGTCGCACAGGTCATTGCGGAAAACCTCAAGCACCGCGCCCGCGCTCTCGAACAGGCTGACGAAATATCCCCTTGAATGCAGCAGCAGGGACAGTGACTGGCGCACAGCAGCGCTATCATCGACCACAGCCACCGCAGGCAGCTTTGGCACCAGTATTTGGCTGTAAGTCGCCATTGGCATGCTTTGACGGCCCATGCTGCCAGTTTTGGCGAAGCAATGCAGCCTGTCTTTACGGATAAATGCGGAGGCGGCGTTTTCAGCCTTCAAAACCGGCTGAAAAGGCCACACGCAGGACGGCAGACAGGCTCGGGGCCTGCATTTTCTCCATCAGGTTGGCCCGGTGGATTTCCACCGTGCGCGGAGATATCGCAAGGTCCTGCGCAATGGTCTTGTTGGTCAGCCCGCGCACTAGCCCGCCCAGAACATCGCGCTCGCGTGCCGTCAGGCGCGAGATCATCCCGCGGGCTTCATCGGCCTGCAGAGCGCCGCGCTGCTGCGTCTCCAGCCGTTCAAACGCAGCGGTCAGCGCATCAATAAGCGTCTTCTTCTCATAGGGCTTCTCGACAAAATCGACCGCGCCGGCTTTCATCGCCCGCACGGCAACCCCGACATCACCATGCCCGGTCAGCACGATAACCGGCATGGCCACACCCCGGCGATTGAGCTCGGCCTGGACTTCAAGCCCGTCCATGCGCGGCATCTGCACGTCCAGAAGAATACAGCCGGGCTCGGCGGTGTCCGCACTCTCCAGGAACCCCATCCCGTCCCCATAGGTTTTGACCCGGAAACCCGCATGGCGCAGCAGGAAGCTCGCCGAATGCCGGACGGCTTCATCATCATCAATAAGGTGGATCAGGCGGTTTCCTTTGATATTCATGGCTCGGTCGTAACTGCCGGAAGTGTAAACCGGAAGCAAGCGCCCCAGCCGTTGCGTGTGCCGACGCAAATGGTTCCGCCGTGCGCCTCGATGATCGTCTGGCAGATCGACAGGCCGAGACCCATGCCCTTAGATTTTGTCGTGTGGAAGGGCTTGAAGATGCTCTGGCGCATCTCGTCTGAAAGGCCGGGTCCGTTATCGCAGATCTCAACTTCGACCATGTCACTGGCAGCCCTGTGTGCATATATCTCGATGCGTGCATCCATCTGGCCGCGCAATACCTCCATGGCATTGCGCAGGAGATTGATCGCCACCTGCTGCACCTGGATCGGGTCCGCGAGCACTTTATCAATGCCCGGCTCAATCTCCACGAAGACCGGCATGTCGGCAAAATCCGGTGTCAGGCGCATCAGGGCGACAGAATCGCGCAGCAGGGGGGCAAGGGCGACCGGCTCCGCCTCCACTTCGCCGCGCGACACATAGGAGCGCAGCTTGCGCACGATCTC
>DAIRTA010000022.1:0-19180 GCA_036804125.1 Hyphomonas sp. | reverse complement strand
TGCGATCCGCCTTCTGCATATTTCGCATCGAAATCGTAATAGTCCCTTAAGGTCGTGATTTCGGTTACGGCGAGCGCCTCGTCGCCCACAACCGCGACCGTCAGTTCTCGGCCCGGAATGAATTCCTCGGCCATAAGATAGTCACCATAGCGCCAATTCGGACCGGTCAGCTGCTGCGGCGGGCTATTGGCGCCCTCCCGCACAATCAGTACGCCAAAGCTCGAGCCTTCGTTTACGGGCTTGATGACGTAAGGCGGTGGCAAGGCATGGGCCGCAGCGGCTTCGGCCCGTGTGACCTGCCGGTCGGCGGCGACATCGAGGCCGGCCTGCCGGAAGACGGCTTTCGACTTCAGCTTATCCATTGCCAGGGCTGAAGCCAGCACTCCGGAATGCGAATAGGGCAGGCCCATGACCTCAAGCAGCCCCTGGACGCAGCCGTCCTCGCCCCACGGGCCATGCAGACCATTCAGCACGGCATCCGGCGCGGCCTCGGCGAGTTGCCGGGCAAGATCGCGTGACGCATCGATTTCGCTGACGTCATATCCTGCGCTTCGGGCCGCATCCGCCATCTGCCGGCCGGAACTGAGCGAAACAGATCGTTCCGATGACCACCCGCCAAAGATGATCGCAATGCGCTTGGCCACGGTTTTCAGGCCTCCTCGACTTCCGCCAGTTTCCGGCAGCCCCAGAGTGTTGAATAGACCTGCGAAACCTTAATTCGGGGTGAGGATTGCCGCTGTTTCGGGCGTGGCCTGATCCTGCGGCGGGAAACGCCCGATCCGGCGCACTTCCCAGCGCAGGTCGACGCCGGACGTTTCCAGCACGCGGGTCCGGACGAGTTCGCCAAGCGCCTCCAGATCGGCGGCACTGGCATGCCCGGTATTGATGAGGAAGTTGCAATGCATCGGTGAAACCTGCGCGCCGCCGACTTTCAGGCCCCGGCAGCCGGCCGCATCAATCAGCTTCCAGGCCGAACGCGGCTGCGGAGTGCCGGGCGGGTCGGGATTCGCGAACGTCGAGCCGGAGGTCTTTTCCCGGATAGGCTGGGTCTCCGCGCGGCGGGATTGCAGGGCTTCGATGTCGGCCTGGATAGTATCAGGCTCACCTGTTCCCGTTCCCTCCAGGACGAGCCGGGTCACCACAAGATCATCCGGCAGATCTGTATGCCGATAAGAAAAATGAGCCTCGGGCAGGGCGCCGGGCCGGGCCGGGCCGCGATAGCTGGCCTTGCTGCCGTCACGTCTGAAACCATGGAGGGCAACAAGGACATCGCGGAGTTCCTGCCCATAGCATCCCGCATTGGTCCGGGTTGCCCCGCCGATCGAGCCAGGAATACCGGAAAGGAATTCGAGACCGCGGATTCCGTTTGCTGCCGCCGCCCTTGCCACGGCGATATCGAGGGCGCCGGCCCGAGCCGAGAGTTTCGTGGCGTCCACAGCTTCGATCTCGCCCCAGTATCGTCCCATCAGCCGGATCACGACGCCGGGAATTCCGCCATCGCGGACAATGAGGTTCGAGCCGACCCCCAGAACGGTGACAGGAACCGTCGGATCGAGCGCCTTCAGGAAGGCTTCAAGATCCTCCTCATCGGCCGGCAGGAACAAGGCATCGGCCGGACCACCGACACGAAACCAAGTATACGGCGCGAGCGCTGCGTTCAGGATGATCTTGCCGCGAACGGGCGGCAGGGAGCTTCTTTGCATGATGGATGCAGCGGTTTCCTGCCGCGCCGGGACTGTCAAGGGCCAGCAAGGGCGATAAAGACGTCAGCGCGGGTTCCGGGCCCCGCGTGGCGGCGCCGATGAGAGCAGGTTGCGCTCTGCCCGCTCGGGACGAGGCTCCGTCGCTTTCAGACGTGCGATCAGGATTCCGCCCAGCTCGTCTTGAAAGGGCGCGGCTAGTTGCCGGATGACCATGTCAAACTCTTCAAAGGTGACGATCCTGTCGAGATTGGGGTCGAAGCGGACGGGATTGGCGAGCGTATCATCGCGTGTCGGCAGGCTTTCAGCCCAGGCCTGCTGCTCGAGAGCGGTCAGGTGTCCGTCCTGATTGGCATCAGCGGCAGCGAAGGCCGCGCGGATGCCCCCGGTCAGCTCATCTGCCGACACGTATCCATCCTCATCGGCATCAAAGCTGGCAATAAGGCCGCCACCAGGAACGAGACGAGCCGTTCCATCTAGGCGGCTCAATTCCCCCGCCTTGACGAGCCCGGTTGAGGGGAGGCGGACGATCTCGTCGTCACCTCGGTCATCCGCACCGGCGAAAGCGCATAAGCCCAATGCGAGGGCGGCAGCACAGCTGATGAACAGGCGCAATTCACGGTCCCTTTTTGTGTTGGCCAAACCTTACCCCGCTCGGCTCTTTCGGCAACCGGTCGTGACAGTTGCGGCCCCGGGCGGGGTGGCGCAGGCTCAGGATTAACCGGCTCTTAACGCTCGCAGCCGCATTCGTTAACCACTATAAACGCGAGTCGGGCTCTCATTGTGTCCGAAACGAGCGAGGTTTACCGGCATGACCGCCGAACATGTCCCGATGATCATGGCGATCGGCGCCGCCCTGCTATCCGTTGGCGCGCTGCTGTGGGCATTGCGTGTGTCGGATGGGGCCAGGGGGGCAGCCAGACGTTACCGTGAATTGTCATCCGAGCGCGAAACCGAAAACGCCATGCTCAAATCCGTTCTCGGCGCGCATCCGGGGGTTATCCTGATCTGGCAGGATAATATGCTGGAGGTCGATGGTAACGAGATTTCCCCGCCGGTGCTGCATGGGTCTCCTGTGGCGCTTGCCGGCCTTCTCAGCTTCACCGACGCATCCATATCGCCCGATCCGGCGGTACGCATTGTCGAAGGCATTGCCGATCTCGAGGCCCGCGACAGCGCCGGCCAGGACACGACACTACGCATTCGGCTTCGGGAACTGAGGGAAAGCGGCCAGCCCTTTTCCCTCACGCTGATTGGCCCCTCTGGACGTTTTCTTGAGGCAGATGGGCGGACCGCCGGTGCGCGTGTGGTCGTCTGGGTCACGGATTCGACCATTCGCGGGCTCGAGGAAAGTTCGGCGCGGGGCAAGCTCGAAGAGGCCCGCCAGGTCATTGCCCGCGATCCGACGGCGTTTCTTGACATGCTGCGCAAGGCGCCGTTCCCCGCATGGCGTGTCTCTGGCATGGGACGCCTGCAGTGGGCGAACCCTGCCTATATCGAGGCCGTTGATGGCGGCACGCTCGAGCGCGTTCTCGAGCGCCAGCTTATTCTCGACCAGACCATAGCCGAACAGGCCCGGCAGACGATCCAGGATGGCAAGGAGCGTGACGAAACCCGCCGTCTTGCGATCGGCGGCGAGCGCCGCGCGCTCCGGGTGCTGACGTTCCCCTTGTCGGGAGGTGCCGGCGCCATGGCCTTCGATGTGACGGAACAGGAAAATGCGCGCGAAGAGCTCAACCGCCATGTCCGCGCCCATGACGAGACCCTGAATCATGTCGCCGATGCCGTCGCCATCTTCGGGCCGGATCGCAAGCTTGGCTTTTACAACAAGGCATTCAGGGACCTCTGGGATCTCGAGGAGGCATTCCTCCTCGACCGGCCCAATCACGGCCAGCTTCTTGATCGCCTGCGCGAGCGCCGGAAGCTGCCGGCGCAAACCCACTATGCCGAATGGCGGGCCGAGGAAATTGCTTACTATCTCGACCTCGACGGGGTCAAAGAGGACAGCTGGCCTCTGCCCGATGGCCGAACACTCTCTGTCACCCGCCAGCGCCATCCGATGGGAGGGCTGCTGATCCTGTTCAAGGACATCACCGACAAGCTGCGCCTTGAGACTCAGTACAACGCTCTCATCAGCACGCAGCGCTCTACCCTGAACAATCTGCATGAAGCCGTTGCCGTTTTCTCGAGCGATGGGCGGCTTCAGCTTTACAACCGGGCTTACGAGCAGCTCTGGAGCCTGCCTCCGGAACTCCTCAAGAGCAGGCCTGACTACGATGCCCTTGTCGAGGCGTGTATCCCGCTGTTTCATGACAAGGCGGTATGGGATGCAATCAAGATACACATCACCGACCTTTCTGCTACGGCCCGCCAGCCGACGACCGGAGAGATGCGCCGCGCAGATGGTTCGCTGCTGACCTATCTCACCCATCCGCTGCCGGATGGAAACACGCTGATCGCCCTCGCTGACGTCACAGCGACCCGTCGAGTCGAATCGGCGCTGCGTGAACGCGCTGAAGCCTTTGAGGCAGCCGACCGCCTGAAAACAGAGTTCGTTCGGAATGTAAGCTACCAGCTCCGCTCTCCCCTGACGACCATCTTCGGGTATGCCGAGCTTCTGGAAACCGGCCGAAACGGTCCGCTTACGGAGCGGCAGACCGACCATATCCGTGCCATTCTTTCGGCGTCAGATCATCTCAACAAGCTGATCGAGAACATATTGGACCTTGCTCTCATTGAAGCGGGTCGCCTGGATATCGAGCTTTCGGATGTCAGCCTTGAAGACCTGATTGCTGAAAGCATCGAAATGGTTGTGTCCAAGGCCGAGGATACGGAGGTCGCGGTCAGAGCAGATGTCTCCGGTCCCCTCGGGCAGGTCCGCGCCGATGCGCGGCGCATCAAGCAGGTGCTATTCAATCTGGTGTCCAACTCGCTTCGGTTTACCGAACCGGGTGGTGAAATCGTCATCTCTGCCAGACGGACGGGTGACATGATCACCCTGAGTGTCCGGGATAACGGCATGGGGCTTGAGGCTGACAAGCGCGCCAGCAGCTTTGACAGCTTTGTTTCAGGAGACCAGCGCGGAGCCGGTCTCGGACTGGCGCTGGTCAAGCATTTCATTGATCTCCACGGCGGAACGGTCGGAATGCGGGAGATCGAAACCGGCGGGCTTGAAGTCACTTGCTGGCTGCCGGCCGAAGCCAGCGCAAATCTCCAGCCGGGGCCTAAAGCCTTTGCCGCTCAGGCTGTTAACTGAGAGGCTTTGCGGCCGGTCAGAGAGTGACCGGCGTGTCTGAAGCCGGACCGCCCGCTTCATCCATCTCCGTGAACAGCGCCTCAAGATCGCCAGCGGTGTCCCCGGTGTCCCGTTTCAGGACATCCAGGGTTTCCCCAAATCCCTGCACGCCGTGCCCGGCATCGGCTACCATCGCAAAGGACGCCAAACGACGTGCCTCAATGTCTTCAGCAGAACCATAGTAAATGGCAGGCGCGGTTCCGCGGCGGTCGCCCTCTGAAGCAGAAGGAAGGGCGATCAACCCCGCAAACGCGATGAAGGCGAATGATAACCGGAGTGTGGTCATTGGGTGAGGTCTCCCGCTCAAGCACGGGGCCGTTCCTGCACGCCTGATGCCAGCACGGCAGCGTCAATAGCGCTGGGGCGCAATAAAGGTTTCGCGATCGAGCTCGCCTTCCCAGTTTGCGATAACGGTCGCCACAGTCAGGTCACCGGTCACATTTGTTACCGTGCGCATCATGTCGAGTATCCGGTCAAAGGGGAACAGGATTGCGATGATCAGCACGATCTGGTCCGGGGTGGCCCCGATTACGCTGAGTGTCGTCGCGGCAAGAAACAGGCTGACAGAAGGGATGCCGGCTGTGCCGATCGATACCAGGGTCGCCATCAGAATGATGGTGACATACATTGCCGGTGTCATCGCGATGCCGAGCGCCTGCGCCGCAAACAGCGCGATAAGCCCCTGATACAGCGCCGTACCATCCATGTTGATCGTGGCACCCAGTGGCAGAACCGATCCTGCTATGGGTCTCCGGATGCCGAGATTCTGGATTGCAGCGGTTATCGTCACAGGCAGCGTCGCATTCGAAGACGAGGTTGAGAAGGCCACTGCAGCGGGGTCAGCCACACCTTGAAAAAAGCGGAGAAGCGGCAGCCTTACGACGCCTTTTATGATGAGACCGTAGGTTATCAGGATATGGAACATGCAGGCGGCATAATGGGCGAGCGTCATGCGGCCCAGCACTTCGAGGATCACAAGACCGCGGGTGCCGAGCACCCAGGCCATCAGGGCGAGTACGCCAAAGGGCGCAACTTCCATGATAATGACGGTCAGGCGCATCATAACGTCAGAGGCGCTGTTCATGACCCGGCCGACCGGCTCGCCCGCTTCGCCCGCTACTAGGATCGCGACGCCGATCATGATGGCGAAGAAGATGACAGCCAGCACATCTCCCTGTGCCATCGCCTCGATCGGGTTTACGGGAATGATCGACAACAGTGTCCGGACGATCTGCTCGCCGACGCTTCCCGGCGGAGGGTTGGCGCCGAGGCGTTCGCGGGCCTCCTCGAGGTCCGCCTCGCCGACGCTTGCAAGGTCAAACCCTGCGCCCGGCTGGACAAGCGTACCCATCAGGAGGCCAAAGCAGATGGCGATGACGGTCGTACACATGTAAATCCCGAGAGCGCGCCCGCCGAGACTGCCAAGGCGCTTGGGATCGCCCATGGCCAGCACCCCGGAGACCAGTGTCGAGAATATCAGCGGGACGACCAGCATCCGGATCAGGTTGATGAAGGCGTCGCCAAACGGCTTGAACCAGGCTGTGACGATGTCGCCTGCTGCGTCGGGGCCAAGCCCGTAGCGCAGGCCGAGTCCGATGGCTGAGCCAATGACGAGACCCAGAATCACCCGCTTCCAGAGTTCGGTTTCAAACCACTTACGAAACATCCGCTGATTCCCTCGCCAGTCCGGGCCGGACCGTAGGGCGACGGTGAGGAGGTGGCAACCGCCGCACGATGCTTGCCTGTCATGCCATTGGGGCCGTATTTCCTGAGAATGCGCCAGATCCTTCACGATGCCCTGCCCATTGATGCCGAGCTGCCTCGGATTCTGGCGGCCTTCGAAACAGGCAACCGCCTCATCCTTGCTGCGCCGCCAGGGGCGGGAAAGACAACACGTGTCCCGCTGGCGCTTGCCGGGCTCCTCGGAAAACCGGGTCTCCTTGACGGCCGCATCCTGATGCTTGAGCCGCGCCGCGTGGCGGCCCGCATGGCAGCGGAACGGATGGCGCAAAGTTTGGGAGAGCGGCTCGGGGAGACGATCGGTTTATCGACGCGGCTTGGGCGCCATGTTTCCTCAAAGACTCGGATCGAGGTGATCACCGATGGGCTTTTTACACGGCGCATCCTGTCCGATCCGGCGCTGGAGGGCGTGGACGCGGTGTTGTTTGATGAATTTCACGAGCGGCGCCTCAATGCGGATCTGGGCCTTGCTCTCGCCTTGGACGTGCAGGCTGCGCTGCGCGAGGATCTGCGGGTGGCGGTCATGTCGGCCACACTCGACACCGCGCGCACGGCCGGTGCGATCGGGGCTCCGGTTATCGAAAGTGCCGGGCGTCAGTTTCCCGTGCAGACGATTTATCTTGGCCGGTCCGGCGACCCGCTGGAACAGCGCGTTGCCAGAGTGATCCGGCAGGCGCTCCGGGACAATGAGGGATCGATCCTCGTCTTTCTTCCCGGCGCGCGCGAGATCAACCGGGTCATTCAAAATCTCACCGGTCAGGAGACAGACGCCCTGGTCCTGCCGCTCTATGGCGCGCTGCCGCCGGGCGCACAGGATGAAGCCGTCGTACCGCCGCGCCCGGGAGTGCGGAAGGTTGTGCTGGCGACGGACATTGCGGAAAGCTCTCTCACGATCGAAGGGGTCCGGATTGTCATTGATGCCGGCCTGAGCCGGATTGCGGAAGAGACAGCAGATGGTCTTGGCTCCCGCCTCCTGACCGTCGTGGCCTCGCGGGCCTCGGTCGATCAGCGCCGTGGCCGCGCGGGCAGGACCGCGCCCGGGCTTTGCTACCGGCTTTGGGATGAGGAAGCGACGCGGGGGCTGCCGGCCGCGCCGATGCCGGAAATCCTGACTGCCGATCTCTCGGGGCTCGCCCTTGCACTGGCCGAATGGGGCGAGCAGGACCCGGAGCGATTGACATGGATGGATACGCCGCCTCCAGGTCGGCTGGAAGGAGCTCGTGCGATGCTGCGAGAACTGGGAGCCTTGGAGGCTGGCGGCAGGCTGGCGCCGCTTGGACACGAGCTTTCCCGGCTCCCGCTGAACCCCCGTCTCGGCGCCCTCATTGTCCGGGCGCAGCATCCGGGCGAAAGGGCGCTCGCTGCAGAGATCGCGGCGCTTCTGTCCGAACGCGGTATCGGGGGCGACAGCACCGATCTGAACGAGCGGCTCATACGGTTTCGCGCAGATCGAAGTCCCCGTGCACGGCAACTCCGTCAGCAGGCGTCGCGCTGGGGTGGCGGCGCCACGGCGGAGGGCGATTTGGCGCGCATCCTCGTTCAGGCCTGGCCCGGCGCTGTCGCCCGCCGGAGACCTGGTAGCGACTCTGCCTATCTGATGGCGTCAGGCCGCGCGGCAATCCTTCCGGCGTCTGACAGGCTTGCCCAAAATGAATGGCTGGCAATCGCTGATCTCGGAGGCGCTGCGAAAGATCCGCGCATCCTGCTGGCCGCGCCACTGAACGAAGCGGTGGCTCTGGCATCCGGACAGGTAGTGACGGAAGATACGGCGCGATATGATACGAAGAGCAAAAGGGTCGCGGCGCGCCGCGTTCGACGCCTCGGTGCGATCCTGCTGTCTGAAACACCGCTCCCCAGGCCGGATGCCGCGTTGGCTGCGCGTGCGCTGCTCGGGGCCGTCGAAGAGGAGGGCTTGGGCGTAATCGGGGCTGAAAGAGTCGCTGAGGAAACCCTGAACCGCGTTCGTCTGCTGGCTGAGTCTGGCCGGATGGATCGCAGCGCCCTGACACCCGAGTCACTGCGCGCGCAAATGGCGGTCTGGCTGCTGCCGCTGCTCGAGCGGCTCGGTGGGGCGCTGCCACCAGACGCCGCGATCCGCGAGTCGCTTCTGGCATCTTTGGATTGGGAAACGCAGACCCTGATCCGCCGAGAAGCGCCGCTAAAACTGGATCTTCCCTCGGGTCAAACGGTGCAGGTTGATTGGTGTGATCCTCGCGCGCCGCTAGTCTCAGCGCGGGTGCAGGCCCTTTATGGGCTGAGCGACCATCCGCATCTTGCCGGAGGCAGCCTGCCTGTCTCCATCGAGTTACTCTCGCCGGCCATGAAGCCTGTTGCCTCTACCCGTGACATCGGGGCCTTCTGGAATGCCGGCTACCGCGACATGGTGAAAGACATGCGCGGGCGATATCCGAAGCATGACTGGCCGGAAGACCCGGCACGGGCCATCGCCCATGCCGGGCGCACGAAAAACCGCCTTGGGGCCGGAAAGGGAAGGCCATGAAAGGCAAGATAAGGACGGCGCTCACAGCCTTGTCCATGGGTCTTCTGGCAGCGTGCGCAACCGTTCCGCAAAGACCGGCTCAAGTCCCGCCCGAGATCGAGTTTGCCGAGCTCTCCGGCACACGCATCGGATTGCTGGTAATGACGGCCGATGGCCGCGAGCTCATGTCCCATCGGGCGGATGAGCGCTTCGTTCCGGCCTCCAATACGAAGCTGTTCACGATCGCCGCCGCACTGCATGCCTGGGACGATCCTGGCTTGCCGGATGTGGAGGGCGCGGCATTTGTCCGGATTGAAGCAGGGACCGGCGAGGAGCTCCCTGACATCGCGCTGGTTGGCGGTGGCGACGCAACGCTGAGCGACCGGACAGATTGCGCGCAAAATTGCCTCGAATTTCTTGCCGATGCGGTCGCCGCTGAAGGCCTGTCAGCGGCAGGGCGGATCATTGCAGATGAAAGCCGTCTTCAGGGTGCGCGCTGGCCGGAGGGATGGAGCTGGAACAATCTGCAATGGTACTACGGCACAGCTGTCTCGGCTCTGACCGTGAATGAGAATGAACTGGCGCTGGAAGTGGTGCCGGGTAGCCTCCCCGGAGAGCCGGTGACGGCGAAATGGGCTGACAGGGATGACCTGATGGTTCTGGACAACCGCGCTGTGACCGGTGAGGCCACGGCCGACGACTCACTCAGCCTGAGGCGTTATCCGGGCGAACCGGCCCTGCTACTGTCGGGAACGATGCCGGTGGGTGCAGCGCCCCGTCTGCTCTATCTCGGGCTTGACGACCCGGCCTGGTTTGCTGCCGAACGGCTCCGCCGGCACCTTGAGGCAAGGGGTGTCGAGACATCCGGAGTGGTGACGGTTCGCCGGCATGGTGATCCGCAGCCGGAGGGAGTTGAGATTGCAAGGCTTGACGCACCGCCACTTATCGACAGTCTGCGGCGTATCGGTATTGACAGCCAAAACCTGACCGCAGAACTCATACAGAGAAGACTGGCCGCGGCCGAGCCCGGTACGCCGCCGGAAGCAGAGCCCGATGCCCTTGCTGCCCTGCTGGCCGACATCGGCATCGCTCCGGGAACAGCAGAGTTTTCCGACGCGTCAGGGCTTTCCGTGCATAACAGGATCACGCCCCGCTCCGCGGTGCGGCTACTGCTCTGGGCCGATGGCCAGCCCTGGCGAGAGGCATGGCGATCGACATTCCCTGCGGGCGGTGTGAGCGGTACACTCGCGCGACGTTTCAAGGGCACACCGCTTGAAGGACGCATTCTTGCAAAAACCGGAACGTTGCGCGGGGTGAATGCCCTATCAGGCTACATGACAGCCGCGAGCGGGCAGACACTTGTCTTTTCCGTGCTGGTCAATGACAGGCCTGCGGATGCGCCCTCCCTGATCCCGGCGGTCGACACGATGCTTTTGCGCATTGCGGCGGAATACTGAAAACAGCCCCTCAGTTTGGCCGGCGACCGCCATCTTCGCCCCATTCCATGCCCATGGATTTCTTCATCCAGTCGGCAAAAGTAGCGGGCTTCTGCAGCGCTTTCGGATCGAGTGTGCCGAATGACACCAGTGTGCCGTCCTTTCCCTCCAGGCGCACGCCCTTAAGCCTTTGCCCGTTATGGGAATAGTCATAGCTTCCATAGCCGGGGTCGAGGATCAGCATCAATTGCTCGCCGCCATGGCCTTCGGAGTCCCTGCCGAAGACGAGCCCGTAAACTTTTTCCCTGCCCACGAACCCATGGCTGGAGGCCTGGCGCTTGCCGTCAACGAGAACTTCGTCCCAGAACAGGTTGCGCCGCCACTGCAGCACATGCATCCGTTCGCCATTGACGATCTTGATGTCGACCTCGTGCAGGCCAACGCGTACCAGTTCTGCGCGCATAAGGACACCTCCTCATATTGTTTTTCAATATGGCGCCCGGAATGGCGCGTCAACCTCAAAATGGGCAAGGGCTTTCAGCTCGGACCGGGCAGCCTGTCGCCGGATGCGTAAAGGCGAGCGCTGCAGCATGCAGGGCGAGACGCGGCCGGCAGGCACGCGCGGCGCTATGGGCATAGAGATCATCGCCGAGGATCGGGTGGCTGATAGCGGCCATGTGCACGCGAAGCTGGTGTGTGCGCCCTGTGACGGGCATCAGCTTCAATCGAGACGTCCCGCCTTTGTCATGCAGCGTCTCATATCGCGTAAGACTTGGCTTGCCAGCGATGTGATCGACAATCTGCCGTGGCCTGTTGGGCCAGTCTGTCAACAGGGGCAGGTTGATCTCGCCTGCCGGCGCGGCGGGCAGGCCCCAAACATCGGCGATATATGTCTTTTCAACCCGGCTGTCTGCAAACAGCGCAGACAGTGCCCGCTGCATGGCCTTTCCACGGGCAAACAGGATCAGGCCACTGGTCGACATATCCAGCCGGTGCACGGTCAGCGCATCGGGATAGGCCCTCGCTACGCGCGTGATCATGCAGTCCGCCTTTGACGGACCCCGTCCGGGCACGGATAGAAGACCGCTTGGCTTGTCTGCGACGATGAGGAACTCATCTGCGCAAAGAATTGACAGATCTATGGTTGCAGAAGCTGCGGTGTCCATTCAGGCTTCGCTCGCATCGCCGAGTCCCGGAAGGGTGAGGCGGAACAAGGTGCCCTCGCCGCCAGTCGAGGCCAAGACAAGGTCACCGCCGAGAGCACCTGCGAGTTCATGCGCGATGACCAGACCAAGGCCGGTTCCGTTCGCCCGGGTCGAAGCGGCAAAGGGCTTGAACAGGTTCTCGCGCGCCTGCTCCGGCAGGCCCGGGCCATTGTCAGCAAAGACCAGAGCACTTCCATCGAGCCTGACATGCACAGCAGGGGCCGGCGTCTTGGCTGTCCTCATGGCCTCTGCGGCGTTGCGCATGAGATTCGCGGCAATACGGTGGAGATGGTCCGGATCAGTCCGGGTCTCGAGCGTTTCAGGCACGTCGAGATCAAGCCTGATGTCTTCCCCGGACAGCGCTTCCTCTGCTGCATTGCGGATCAGTTCAGCAATCTTTGCCGTCTGCCAACGCGGGGCGCGCGGCGCGGCCTTGCCATAGTCAAGCGTGGCCGTAGCCAGGTCAATGGCACGCTCGAGGGCGCGCTCCAGGCGTGGGGCAGCGCGCTTGACCCGCGGATCCTCCGAGCGGGCGAGCGTGTCCGATACGAGTTGTGCGGCGGCGAGCGAATTGCGAAGGTCATGATTGATCTTGGCCACCGCGCTCCCAAGTTCAGCCAGATGGGCTCGCTGGCGGAAGGCTTCGGCGACCGCCTCCTCCATTCCGGCAAGAGCATTCTGGGCCCTTCCGATTTCGTCGGCTCGCCGCGTCGGCGGCAGGCGGCGTTCCCAGCTTCCCGGATCGCGGCTGAACTGTTCGACGCTCATGGCCACCCGCCGCATCGGCTGTACGACTGACCAGCGCAGCATGATATAAATGACCAGCGCCGCGACGAACGCGATCAGCAGGGACAGACCGGCGATCCGCCAGGCAAAGGCCATGACCCCTTCCTTCATCGGTGCCTGTGGCACCAGCACCTCGATCGTGCGGCCGGGGGCCGAACCTTCGGCGACCAGTAGAAGGACTTCGTCCTCGGGAGCAAAGAATTCGCGCAGGGCGCCAAGGCTGCTGAAGGCCATGGGCGTCGTTCTCAGGTCCACGACACGCATCTGCCCGTTTATCGGCTCGGGCGGCGCCAGCAGCTGGAAGCGCATCTCATCCTCGATTTCAGCGACGCCGAGGACTGCGGCACTTGTCAGGAGGCTTTGCGACAGTTCCTCCGACACCATACGCGTCGGTGCCGCATCGAGTGCCAGCGCGGCGATCCGTGCGGCCTCGACGCGCTCGTTGAGCCAAGCCTGTCTGAGATTGCCCAGCGAGGGCACGAAGATGATCGCTTCGATCAGCAATATGGCAACAAGCGTAATCACGAACAAACGTGATGACAGGCTCAGGGTCCAGTCCCTGAATCGGCTCATCACATTTGGTTTTCCAGGCACGCTATCCATCACGCCGGGAGGATTAGGCGAAATCCGCGCGCGGGGAAACGGGACTGAGCGGGCCAGCCCCTGCATTGCCGGGCGGAATCGCAGAAACAGCCGATAGAGCAGCTCGAATAACCATAGGACCGGCGGTATCCGGGCGGCCAGGCCAAATGGTCTCAGCCATGGAATGGCCCGCCACATGGCGGCAAAGGCCGCCGCGCCAGAAAGGACGGGGCCACCAGCTTCCTGTGCATGGAACCGCGCCAGCAGGACTTGCCGGTCGAGCGGGCAGGATGCGCCAGAGCCCGGTTGCGACACATCCACGAAAGCAATGGCTCCGCGCCGGTCAAGCCGCCGAAACAGCGATATCTCCCGCGCGCACAGCGGGCACGCACCATCATACCAGACAGTAACGCTTGTCATGTTCACGATATAGGCGGCGAGGCCGTCACCTGCGGGACAATGGTCAACTGGTCGCAGTGTAGATGGGATCAGGCGATGCGCTGGAGCAGGCTGACCAGCGTGCGTGCTGGCTTGCCAAAGACAGCCGGAGTGAAATGGGCCGAGGCGGCGCGCTTCACCACCTCCGCACGGGTCGGATAGGGCGAGATGAAATTTGTCAGCGCGGTGAGTTTCAAGCCATTTGACATGGCGACCGATACGAGCTGCAGGATGTCACCTGCGCCTTCCCCAACGATCGAGGCGCCAATCAGCTTTCCCTTGTGCAGGATGAGCTTGGCCTCGCCCAGCGTTTTGCCTTCGGCGATGGCGCGGTCGTTCTCATGAAACGGGAAAGCGGTTGTCGTAACGCCGGCGGGATAGTTTTGCCGCGCTTCCGCCTCGGTCAGCGCCAGTTGGGCAACCTCCGGAGAGGTATAGGTCACGGATGGGACAGGCAGGCTGGACGCTGTCGTGCGCTGTTTGAACAGGGCCCGGCGGATGAAGACGGACGCATGCCAGCCGGCGAGATGCGTGAACTGGCCTTGTCCGGCCGTATCACCGAGCGCCCAGACCCGCGGATTGGATTTCGAGCGCAGGCTGTTGCCAACAATGAGACCGTTCGGGTCGTGCGCGACCCCTCCGGCATCGAGGTCAAGGCCGTTCAGGACAGCGCGCCGCCCAACGGCCACCAGAAGATGGCTTCCGGCTATCTGTGTTTCTGCGCCTCCGGCCTCGGCTGTCACCGTAATCCGGCCAGGCTCGCTGCTGATACGGGTGGCCTTGTGATGTTCGAGGATCGTGATCCCTTCCTCACGCAGGGCCTCCACGGCAATCGCTGCATGGGCGGCATCGGCACGGGCCAGTGCCCGGCCCATTTCGATGACGGTTACCTTTGCACCAAGGCGCCGGAAAGCCTGCGCCATTTCCAGACCGATCGGGCCGCCGCCCAGGATCACGAGGTGCGACGGGAATTCCGGCAGCGAGAAAATGGTCTCATTGGTGATGAAGGGCGCGTCCTTAAGACCGGGAATGGGCGGGATGAAGGCAGTGGAGCCCGTTGCCACAATGATTCTCCGGGCCTTGACCCGCACAGAGTCGGATCCGATCGTCCTCGGATCGATGAAGCGGGCCGCCTCCCGTATGACCGTAACCCCGAGACCTTCGAAACGTTCCTGGCTGTCGACCGGTGCGATAGCCTCGATCGCATGGCGGACATGCGCCTTCACGGCCTCCCAATCGGTTCTCGGCGAGGAGACGTCCACGCCGTATTTCGCGGCCTCGCGAGCTGACTGTGCCGCCTTTGCCGCAGCCAGCAGCGCCTTTGACGGCACACAGCCATAATTCAGGCAATCCCCTCCCATTTCGTGCTTTTCGAACAGCACGACTTTCAACCCCAGCATGGCCGCGCCTGCCGCCGCGGAGAGGCCGCCCGATCCGGCGCCGATGATGGCGAGGTCAGCTTTCAGTTCACGGACGTTGCGCATCAGACGCCAGCCTTTCTGGCGAAAAGTTTCTTGTACGCGGCGGGAATCAAGGCGACGACACCGAGCGCAATGAAGGCGGGAATGAAGTTCGACGCGATGGCGCCGATATCGGGTGTTCCCCCGGACAGCAGCGTGCCGCGGAAGGCGGCTCCAATCCATGTGTACGCGATCGTGCCGGGAATGATGCCCAGAAACGTCGTGATGAAATAGTCCCGGTATCGCGCGCCGAGCAGGCCTGGTGCAATATTCACGGCAGCGAAGGGGAAGAGGGGGATAAGGCGGAGGGCGAACATGTAGGACAGGGGACTTTCATTGAAACCGGCCCGCATCTTTTCGAGAAACGGACCAGCGACATCGCGAAGGACGCTGCCGATCGATGTTTTCGAGGCAAAGAACAGGATGCTCGCCCCAAGTGTTGCGCCAATCACCGTCGCAGGAGTGCCGGCCACGAGGCCAAACAGGAAGCCGCCGGCTATCGTCAGCGCACTGCCGGGCACCATGAAGGCCGTTGCCGCTGCATACACCAGCACATACAGGCCGAAGACCAGCATGAAATTCTCCTGCACCATCCGGTCGAGCCAGGCGGCATTCTCGGTCAGGGATTCAAGGCTCAGATAATCGTGCCAGCCCTGGGACAGGGCAAGCGCCAGACCCGCAATGATGATATAAGCCGGCCAGAGCCTGCGCCAGAGTGGCGGCGACGCCTTGACAGCCTGCGAAGGGGGGGAGTCGGCCATGAATTCAGTCTCCTGCTGTCGCAGTGTCGTTGAGCGACCAGTCATATTGATAGCGTGCGATCCTCGGATTGGCACGAATCTGATCTGCGAGGCCCGGCTCTGCATGGGCAAGCAGGTGTTCGATTACGCCTGCTTTCGAGCCGCCGAAATCTTCCTCGAACCACTTATAGATTTCTGAAACGACCAGCCCCCGCCGCCCCACAGTCACGCCGCGTGGATGGTTGACATAGTCCCGCGCCGCAGCGGCCAGATCAGCTTCGAGCGTTCCAGCCTCCCACGCCTTTGCCAACAGGTTCGGGCAGCTGTAGGAGGCACAGTTGACTGCGTAGTGCACATCCGGTCCGGGCCATGTCTTGCGCATGATCTGGTGTTCGATCTCGTCAAGTGAGATCGTGCGGCCACCAGCCTGTACACGGACCTGTTTCCACGGGCCGATGATGAACCCGTCGCGGATTGACCGCACCGGATAGCGCTCCACAATATAGCGGACTGTCACCGCATTATAGATGTTCGCCCAACTGGCAAAATTTTCAGGGGTAGGTGCCGAGAGATCGGCCTGCGCGAACTGCGCCAGATAGGCGTCAAGGGCGGCCCGGTCAGCGGTACTGGCTTTCAGTGCGCCATAGTCGAACCGCGTCACGCCATCCGGGCTGGCGACGACATAGTCTGCAAGGAGGGCGGACCAGTCGGCATGGGCTGCACGGGCAGGCTGTGTCTGGGTCGTCCCCGAGGCAGCTGGCAGCGGGTTTGTAGCGTCAGAATGGGCGGCCATGGGCGCTCCTGAAAACATGATGGCTAATGCAAGCTCTCTCAGCATAGCAAAGTCTCCTTGCGTGTCTCGGGGGCCTGATACGGGCATTGCCTGCCGCTGGCACCTCACGACCAGGTGAGGCGCCCATCACGCCTGCGTGACATCAGCGAGGCCGCTCCGGGCGGGCTGAAACGGATTGACCCGCTCTGCCCCTCCCTGTATAGCGCGCGATCTGAAATCTCCCAGCCAGCCTGAGTTCATCCGATGAAACGCACCTTCCAGCCGAGCAATCTGCGCCGCAAGCGCACCCATGGCTTCCGCGAGCGGATGGCAACCAAGAATGGCCGCAAGGTCCTTGCCCGGCGGCGGGCCAAGGGCCGCCAGCGTCTCAGCGCCTGAACCGCGAGGCCGCCTCCGGGTCATCCTGCGCCATGGCCGGCTCCATCCCGGCGCTGAAAATCCGCCGGTTGAAACGCCGCGCCGAGTTTCTATGGGTACGTGAAGGCCTGACCGAGCGCCGCCGGACACTTGTTGTTCAGGCGCGGCGGCGGCTAGATGCAGGGGATCAGGCGCCCGCAGGGGCCGGGTTCACCGCAACCCGCAAGGTCGGCGGGTCCGTCCAGCGCAATCGCGCCAAGCGCCGCCTGCGCGAAGCCGCCCGCATCGTGATGCCGAACCAGGCACAGCCCGGATGCGACTATGTGTTCATTGCGCGGGCTGCGACGCTCAGCTGCGGATGGGAGCGTTTGCTTGACGATATGGAAAGCGCGCTGATAAGCCTCGCCCGCAATTAGCGCCCCGCCTGTTCTGAGGCGTGGGGCCAGCCCCCTGTTCCGGAAGCGATCTCATGGAAAAAGAAGACCAGCGCAATTTCCTGCTCGCCATGGTGGCGATGATCGCGTTCGTCTTTCTCTATCAGTACTTCGTCATGGAGCCTGCCCAACGCCGTTACCAGGCCGAACAGGCCGCGCGCGCTGCGGAGACCCAGACGATCACGGCCGATACTGGCGCTGGCGCCATTAGAGGCCCCAGATCGGTTGTCGAGGTGCTATCCGAATCCGATCGCGTCACGTTCGATGGCGAGGCCGTTGATGGTTCCCTGCGCCTTGCCGGGTCGCGCATTGATGATCTCAACCTGCGCCGGCACTTCGTGACCACCGATCGCGAGCAGGAAGTTCGCTTGCTCCGTCCGGAGGCGGCCGAATTCGGGTTCTTCGCCACCTATTACTGGGCCGATGGGGGCATGCTGGTCGCAGGACGTAATTCACCCTGGCAGATTGCCGAGGGCGATATCCTCCGCACGGGCTCGCCGGTCAGGCTGTTACTGGAAACGGACACCGTCAGGATCGAGCGGGAAATCACGCTCGATTCCCACTACCTGTTTACGTTCCGCGACACGGTCACAAACATTTCCAACGCCGCGATGAGCCTGCGGCCGATCGGCTCTGTCGAGCGGCACGGCAATTTCCGCGATTTCCTTGTGGCGACCGATCCGGCCTCCGCTGCATCGACCGGTCTAGCACATGCAGGACTGATGGGGGTCATCGATACCAATCTCCACCTGCAGAAATACAAGCCGCTCACCGAATCCAAGAGAATCAGCGGCGAGAACCGGGACGGCACCTTCACGGCGGCTTCCGGCGGGTGGTGGGGCCTTTCGGACATGTACTGGATGGGTGCACTCGTACCCGAGGCCGGCAAGCCGTTCACCGCATCGGTCAACCGCACGAGCCTGGCGCGGGGCGGTCCCATCGAGCTGCGCACCGAGGGCGAGCCAGTGGAGCTGATGCCAGGGGCCAGCCACTCGGCGGAGAACCGCATCTTTGCCGGCGCCAAGGAGTTCGAGGTCCTTCGCGCCTACCAGAACGAGCTCGGCATCTCACGCATGATCGATGCCATCGACTGGGGCTGGGCCTTCTTCATGACCAAGCCCTTCTTTTACGTTCTGAATTGGCTGAACGGTTTCACCGGCGCTTTCGGCTGGGCCATCCTGGCCTTTACCGTGCTCGTGAAACTCCCGCTGGTTCCGCTTTACAACACCGCCTTCAAATCCATGGCCAAGCTCAAGAAGCTGCAGGAGCCGATGAAGGAGATCAATGAGCGCTTTGCCGGTGATCCGCAGCGCAAGCAGCAGGAATTGATGAAGCTGTACCGCCAGGAGGGCGCCAACCCGATCGGGGGCTGCCTGCCAATCCTGCTGACGATCCCGATCTTCTATGCGCTCTACAAGACGCTCTATATCTCGCTGGAAATGCGCCATGAGCCCTTCTGGTACATGAAGGATCTCTCGGCGCCGGACCCGACAGCTATCGGCAACCTTTTTGGCCTGATGCCCTGGGCGGCGGCGGATGTGAAGTCGATCCCGATACTCGGGATCATCATCGGCATCGGCATCCTGCCGCTGCTCTACGGCGCGACCATGGCAGCCCTGCAGTCCCTGTCGCCGCCCCCGCCGGACAAGATGCAGGCACGGATCCTGATGGCGCTGCCAATCGTGTTCATGTTCGTCTTCGGCGGTTTCCCGGCTGGCCTCGTCATGTACTGGGT
>DAIRTA010000021.1:0-20131 GCA_036804125.1 Hyphomonas sp. | reverse complement strand
AGCTCAGCGCTCTGAACCGGGAGACGTTCCTTCAGCTCTGCCGCGACGAGGGGTTGCTGGTCGAACGTACGGCTGAGCCTGATCCCTTTCTGGCGATCGCGATCCGCAGCTTCCTTGGGCCAGCAGCGGATATCGTCGGAGCGGCGCCCGACGACACGCTGTTGCTCACGGATGATTTTCGGCAGCGCTACTTGCAGGAGGATCGCGAGTGGCAGCGGGACATCCGGCCGAAGGTCGAAACCTTTTTGCGAATTGCGGTGCGGAAGTCCGCCAGGCTGCGACTTATTCTGGACGCGCACGCGTCAATCGCATTCCTCGCAGGCGCGGTGCTGGATTTGAAGTCCGGTGTTCAGACGCAGCTTGTCCAGAAGGGCCGCGTGGGGGCGAGAACCTGGCGAGCGGATGATGGATCGGCCGCAAAGGGGGCGTGCTTCGATATCGTCGACGAACCTGTTGGATCTGGGTGTCAGATCGCAATCGCGATCAGTGTCTCACAGTCCGCGGCGGCGCTGGCGCGAGCTTATGTCACGGCGCAACTGCCCGAGGTTGGGAAGCTAATTTCTTTCGCCTTGCCGACCGGGCCAGGTCAACAGAGCGTGGCCGGCGGCGAACACGCCGCTGCTCTCGCCGAACAGATATCCTATCACCTTCGGACGGTTAAGGCGGACGACCCCGATGCGGTGGTACACATTTTCGCGGCGTGTCCGAACAGCCTGTTGTTTTTCCTCGGCCAACACCACCAGGGTATCGCCCCGTGCATCGTCTATGAGTTCGATTTTGACCGCCGGGCTCACAAGACATACCAGCCTTCGTTTGTCATCGACTGATGGTCGCCCATCCTAGCAATTCAGAGCCGGCTTTCGTCAGTGTCTGAACCCCAGATAGGCGAAGGCTCCCGCGATCTGGGTGCAATCGGCGTCGCTCACGCTGCATCCGCGTGCGACCTCGTACCAGGTCGACTGAACCTGCGGTTTCATTGTTTCGACGATACGGCTCGCTTCATCCTTAGACAAAAGGAAGCGCTCGGCAGACTTTTTGGCTATCGGCTCCGCTCAGGTGCGCGAAGATCGGAATTTGTTGATTTCGCGGACCCGTCTACGCTAGTTCCGAGCGGTCTCTGATACGATGGAGCCGTCAGAGTGCACGCCGCGAAAATCGAGGAATAAAGGGAGCAATTTCAAAAGCGTGATTTTCTGACGGTATCTGTGACGGTATGGACATTTTGCCGCATAAAAATATCAAGCTAATTCAAGATGTTATAATCCTCGTAAACAATCGAGTGGGAATAGGTCCCGCAAGACGCTATTCAGCAGAGATGACGGTGGCCTGCCGCAGGCTGATGGTCCATTCGCCGTCTTGCAGTGTCCACAGATCGGTGAAGCGCCGGCGCACGGTCATGCCCGCCTGCGGATGAGCCGCTGGCGGTTCGTAAACCTCTTCGCCCATGAGAATGACCTCGTGATCTCCCCGCGGGGCGGCATACTCGATGGTCCTCTGCAGATATTTGTAGGTCAGAGCGCCCGTCGCAAATCGCCGCTCGGCTTCCTCTCGTGTCGCGACCGAATTGAAGGGGCTATTGACGACGGTTTTATCGCTGAAGGCAGCCATGAAACCGTCTATGTCCCCCGCCACGATAGCGGCATCGACGCGATTGACGGCTTCAAGTGCGGAAGCGACAAGCGGATCTTCGGCCGCCTCTGCAACCGCTGGGTTTGCAGCCCGCCATTCGGCCTCGGCCGTGCAGGCGATGAAGAGCGTTAAGGCTGCAGCAAGGATGCGCAAAGTCATGACAGGTCCCACCCTATAAAAAATTATCATACCACTTCCGGAAAGGCATTGCCATCAGGCTGGCTTCGCCATTCCCTCCGGGCCGGACGGCAGGTGCAGCCAGGGCTCACGCACAGACCCGCCGGGCTGCGCAAGCGCTTGCCGTCAGCTCTTGCCGCTGCGCACTTGCTTCGGGCGCTCTGGAGCGTCTATGTCCCGAAGGCCCTGATCACAGCAGGAAAGCAGCATGACGGCGCCCCGGCGAGTAGAGCCTACACGATCGGCCATGGGCGAATTCCTGCGCCAGCAGGCCAGCCGAATTACGCAAGACCCTGTCACGAACTCTGTCTCGGCGCTGGCCCAGACGCTGTTCCGCGACCTTGAGCGGGGGCTGACGACCAGAGGCGAACTTTCGGCCCTGATTGATGAAGCCCACATTATTCTGGCCAGAGAGCGCGCCGCGCGCTTGCGCGGACGCCATGCCCTTGATGTGCCTGGACAGCCCTGGCAGGCGCTCAGGCAACAGCTTGAGGCCCATGCCTCACAAGGCTTCCAGCGGTTTCAGGATGCGCTGAAACGGCCATCAGGTGGAATTGTCTTCACAGCGCATCCGACCTTCGCCCTGCCGGCCGGGCTCCGATCGGCCATTGCTCTGGAGGCCTCGCGGCCGGGCAGGGCGTCCCGCACGGCACTGAAACACGCGGTTCATGAGGATCCGCGTGGCTGGAGCCGCGGTATCAGCCTGAATGGTGAGCATGATGAGGCTCAGCGCGCCATCGGATATGCCGCTGATGCCCAGCGAGAGTGCGCAGTGCTGATTTTCCAGGTGGCACGAGAGCACTTCCCGAAGGACTGGCATCGGCTTCGGCCCTTGCTACCCTCGATCGCCAGCTGGGTGGGTTATGACCTGGACGGCCGGACGGACATCCACTGGTCCCAATCCATCCGGTTCCGGCTTGATGAAAAGACCGAACAGCTGCGCCACTATGCGAGCCGCACGGCTGCCCTGGCAGAGAGGGCCGAAAAACCTGGCGCCTTCAAGGTGCTGTCAGAGAGGCTTGCCCGCGCGGCTGATGAAACGTCCCTGCAGTCGGCGCTGTTTGAGGCTGACCTTCGGAACCCGGAAAATCTTGTGGCAGCGGCCAATCGTATAACCGCCCCGTCAGACAGCAGGCTGACAGAAGTTGGTGAAATCATTGCCGCGCTTGAAGCCGCCGCGGAAGCCGAGACAGATGACGATCTGCGGCAGGACAGTCTTGTCCTTATCGCTCAGGCTCAAAGCCAGCAGCTCGGCACCGCCCGTATCCATCTCCGCCTGAATGCGGCGCAAGTCGCAACCGTCATCAGCCGCGAGCTGAATATCGAGGGTGAGGAGGGCGGCCTTGGGAGGCTGGCGCTTGCCGAATTGTCGCGGCGTGTCGCGGCGTCGGAGCCGCTAACGGTCAATTTTGCCGACCTCTTTCTGGAGCAATCGACAGCGCGCCGGCAGTTCATTCTCTGTGCGCAGATCCTGAAGCATATCGATAGCGGCTCACCGATCCGTTTCCTGATCGCAGAGAGTGAGAACCCTGCAACAATCATGGCGGCGCTCTATCTTGCCCGGCAATACGGTGTCGCAGACAAGCTTGACATCACCCCCCTCTTTGAAACGCCTGAGGCGTTGGAGACAGGGGGCCGCTTCATCGAGCGCCTGCTGGATGAGCCGGAATTCCTGACCTATGTGCGCCAGCGGGGTCATCTGTCGGTGCAGTTCGGATTCTCCGATTCCGGCAGATTCATTGGTCAGGTTGCTGGCAATATGGCCATCGAGCGCATTCACAATCTCATCCTGCGTGCCCTTGCGGCGAAAGCCCCGGGGATAGCCTTCCTGATGTTCAATACCCACGGCGAGTCGATGGGCCGGGGAGGCTGGCCAGGTGATCTTGCCCGGCGGCTGGATCATCTCCTTACGCCCTGGACCCGCGTCAATTCGAAAGTGCACGCCGTAGACATCATTCATGAGTCGAGCTTTCAGGGTGGGGACGGTTTCCTTCACTTCGCCACGCCAGAGCTTGCGTGCGCCACGCTTGCGGCCTGGTATCATCACGCGCTCGACCTGCCGGCAGAAGAATCCCTGCGTGATCCCTTCTATATCCGGACCGATCTTGTCTGGGATTTCTACCGGGCGCTGCGAGCCTGGCATGAGAGGATATTCGGGAATCCGGACTATGGCCGCTTGCTGACTGAGTTTGCACCGGGGCTCACCCCCGTGGCTGGCTCAAGGCAGACCCGGCGGCCATCGGGGCCGGCAGGCCCGCGCGCCATGCGGGCGATTTCGCACAATGCCGCGCTGCAGCAGCTCGCCATGCCGCTCAACAGCGCCTGCGGCATCGGCTCGGCCCTGCAAAGGGAGAATGACAGGCTCGTGGATCTCATCGATATGAGCCCGCGGATGCGCAGCCTGATCACGCTGGCCTGGCACGCGCGCGCCCTGACCAGCCTGCCGGCGCTCCGGGCGTATGCGGCCGTGTTCAACCCTGATGTCTGGATCGCGCATGCTCGAGCGGTTGAGTCCGAGCCGGACAAGTCAGCAGCGTACAGACGGGTCTATGGCGCCCTGCGCGACGGGGAGACGGCATTGTCGGTCAACCGTGTCGCAAACCTGCTCGCGACGGATCTCAGCCGGTTCGACCGGCTTCTGGCACGACTGCAGGACGCGCCTTCTGCCTCATCGCGGCATGCGGACAGGATTGTCCTGCACATCCTTCACGCCGTGCGGCAGGCCCTGATGATGCGCGCACTGAGCCTTGTCGCGCTGGTCCCGAGGATATCCGAAAGACACAACATCACACAGCGCGATCTTGTCCTGATGGTGACGCATCTTCGCATCGGCGAATGCGTAGAGCTGCTTAGGCAGGTCTTTCCCCGTTCACAGCCAGGCGAGTCCATACTGGCCCGGCTGGAGGAGGCCGGGAGTTCCGATGCCGCAGCCTCGTCATATGGTTATGATGCGCTGAATGCGGACGTTATGGATGCTCTGGAGGAAATAGATGGCATCCTTCATCGGATCAGCCTCGCGCTCAATCATCCCTACGATGCCTTCGGGTAGAACCGTCAACCGGAAACAGGTGCGCCGTTCACGGATTGGGGGCGATGAAAGTCTTCCGGCCCGAAAAAATGCGAAGGGCCGCGAAATCGCGGCCCTTCAGGTTCAGTCAGCTTGAAGCGTGACTAGTCTTTTGTGAGATCGCGGGCTGCGTCCTTCGCGTCGCCTACGGCTTCGCGCGCCTTGCCTTCAAGCTGGTCAGCCTTGCCTTCGGCCTGCAGGGACTTGTCATCGGCGATCTTGCCGGCGGTCTCCTTGACCTGGCCCTCGACTTTCTTGGCTTTGCCCTTCCAATGCTCCTTGTCCATCATATCAGTCTCCTGTTCGTCTCGCTGCAGGATCGCAACTGTCAAATCAACGCCGGCCGATCGATGAAGTTCCCCTGATGACAATCGTTTAATATGCACCTGTGACCCTTCCGGCAGCGGTATCTGTCCATGAGGGTTACAGCAGAGTGCGCACCAGGTAGTGAAGGTTCTGCGTGGCCAGTTGCGGGTTACGCACTACGGAATAGCCGGCAAGAAATGACAGTGACGCAGTTGTCACTGGCCTCGACCGGGCTGCTGAGGTGATTGCCGCAACAGGCGCCTGTTTGAGTGTTGTCACAGCCTGCTCCTGCAGGCGCTGGAGATCATCCATCAGCGCATTGCTGGGCCGGACGCAGACAAAAACGCAGGCCGCCGAGATGACGGCCAGCCCGACGCCGACAATGCCCAGTGCACCGGCAAGACCGATGAACTCCGATAGCAGAACCACAAGCGAAGCGGACAGGACGGCGATGCCGCCGAGGCCAAGGATGGCCCCGGCGACGATACCGAGAAGCTTCAGCTTCAGCCTGTGCATGGGTCAGCGGCTGCGGATCATGGCCAGCAGGACGCCGGCACCAAAAGCCACGCCGACCGCTGTCAGCGGATTGTCCCGGACTTTCGTTTCAAATGATTCGCGGGCATTCTCGATTTCTGCTTTTGCCGTATCGGCAATGTCGGCGCCTTTCTCCACAGCCTGTTCCACGCGCGCGCCGGCAAGGTCGCGTACATTGGTTACAAGCGTATCAAGGTCAGAGCGCAGGGTCGCGATATCCTCGCGTAATGAGATTTCGTTCTCAGGCTCTTCCTTGAAAGCGCGCTTTGCGGGTTGTACGGACATAACGTCTCCTTCCGTGTTTCAGCTGATGCGAAAACAACGGGAAAGCTGGAAGTTGGTTCCGAATTCTCACCAATTGTTCATGCAAAAGGCACGAGAGGGGGCAGAAAGGGACTGGCATCGAACAGGGCTGTCGAAAGAGGTTCGCCCATCACTCTCGCAGCCTGACGCTTTGCGCCTGCCGCGAGAGTGAACGTGTCACACAGCCCGAGGCGGGCGGATTGTATCAGCCGGCTGTCGCGGGTACGGCCTGGTGGAAGAACAATGCCTGCCCGATTGCCGCCTTCACAGTGTTATCCTGGAACGGTTTGGAGATGAGGTAGGTCGGCTCGGGCCGCTCGCCGGTCAGCAGGCGTTCCGGAAACGCCGTGATGAAGATCACCGGCACGGAATAGTGCGACAGGATCTCTGAAACGGCCTCGATCCCTGATGACCCATCAGCAAGCTGAATATCACAAAGGACAAGCCCAGGCGGGTTGGTCATTGCCATAGACACCGCCTCTTTGTGGGTTGTCGCATTCCCGATCACCTTGTGGCCGAGATCTTCGACAAGACTTTCAAGGTCAGCCGCAATGATGGGCTCGTCCTCGACAATCAGGACATTGGTAGAGAGTTGCGCTTCAATATCTCGGTGCGCTTCGGCTTCAAGCCGCTCCTGATCCTGTGGCGGCACGCCCAGTATGTATGCAGCCTCGGACCGGCTGAAACCCTCGACGGTTGTAAGCAGAAAGGCCTGGCGGTGGAGCGGGGTGAGGGCCTGAAGCCGGCGGTCGGCGCCGGGCAGGCTCTCACCCGCATGGGTCAATTTAGCGCCTGTGGTGTTCCAGATGACATGGAAGAACCGGTACAGCGCTGTCCGCGGATTGTCGCTGGATTCGATCTGAGCCGGGTTCGCGGCAAGGGCCTCGAGCGAGGCGCGGATATAGGCGTCACCGCTTTCCGAATTCCCCGTCAGGGCGCGGGCATAGCGGCGCAGAAAGGGAAGGTGAGGTCCGTAGGTTGTTGCAAGGCTCATGGATCAATCTCCGGAAACGTGACATCTAATAACTCGCTAACAGCTGAGAAGTTCCCGCGGCCGCAAAAAAATCACATTCCCTCGGAACGAACACCTCGTGTCTGCGTTGCTTGCCTGAACCCTTACCTGACCGAGCCAGTGAATGACAATGAAATGAATGCAAAAGACCCGACTCCTCGCCCGAACGGCAGCGCCAGCTCCGATCTTCAGCCCCGCAGGCGACGCGAAAGATTAGGTTACCAGTTGCGCCAGCTGTATGATGATGTGGTCCGGGAAGACATCCCGGATGATTTCCTACGTCTTCTGGAGGAGGCTGACAGGAACGATCCTGCGTCTGGCGAGGGCTCAGCACAGCAGGACAGGGATGACAGGTAATCCATTGCGAAGCGGCGATACAGCGTTCAAAGCCGGGCTCGTCGCGCTGATACCGCACCTGCGCGCGTTCGCACGCTCTCTCTGTGATAATCCAACCCTCGCTGATGATCTTGCGCAGGAAGCCATGCTCAAGGCGTGGAACTCCCGTGACCAGTTCGTCGAAGGCAGCAACCTCAAGGCTTGGGCCTTCACTATCCTGAGGAATGCCTTCTATTCTGAAAAACGCCGGTCCTGGCGCGCCCAGCCGCTTGACCCGGAGGTGGCTGCGGCTACCCTGGTGGCGCCAGACAAGCCGGGCGATGCGCTTGAACTCCTGGCCCTGCGCAATGCCCTTTCCAGCCTTCCGGATGACCAGCGCGAAGCCGTGATGCTGGTCGGGGCCGGCGGCATGTCCTATGAAGAGGCCGCGCAGATCTGCAATGTGGCTGTCGGAACGATCAAGAGCCGTGTGTCGCGCGCCCGCTCAGCCCTCGCCGCACTGCTCGAACAGAATGATACAGGTTTCAGCGCCGATGATACCCTGCGTGCAGAGGATGCCTTTGATGACATCATGCAGCAGGTTGATACGCTGTCGTCGTCCACGCAGTCTTGAATAGCAGGTCAGTGTCATGAGCCAGTCACAAGGCGGCTTGCAGATTCGCCTGCTCGCCTGGATGGCTGTGGCCCTTGCGCCAGTGCTTCTGCTTTCCATCGTCAGCGCGTTCATGTCCGCCCAGCGCAGCATGCAGGAACGGCGTGCGAACCTCGTGCTCATGACGAATGCCGCCGTCGACGCTGTTGAGCAGTCCCTCCATGCAGCCGAATTGCTGATCACGGTGTACCGGGACGAAATTGCGGCGGGTGAGTGCCGGGAAGTTGCGAGGCGGCTGGAGGGGCCCATCCCCGCGATGCGAACTGTCGCGCTTTATGCAGAGCCAGGCCCGCCGGCATGCGAATCCTCGGGCAAGGGAATGAACATCCTCGCGCGGTCCGACTGGTTCGAGCGGTTGCAACAACAGCCAGGGGTCATCCGTACCGAAGCGATCTATTCCGGGGAAAAGGAGGAATGGCTGTTTGGTGTCCTGGCCGGTGCGGGGGATGTCGATGCCGGTGAGGGCCGGGTCGTGGCTATCATGCTTGGCGCCATGGACCTGGTTGCGCTTACGGTTCAGACCGAAGCCCTTGACGAACAGGGGATCAGCCTTGCCGTGAGCGGGCATCAGGGGCGCACCTTCGGCGCCAGCCACTATGATGTCCTTCCGGCGGAATGGATCGAGACGGTTCAGGCTTCCGGCGAGCCGGAGCTGTTTGTCGGGCGCGGGCCTGACAGCAAGCCTCTGGATGTTGTCCTGAAGCCCGTTGGGACTGCGGATTTCTTCATCAAGGTCGCAAGGCGATCGCCGGGACTGTGGAGCCCGACGACCCTGCAGCCCTTGTCGTCATTCGGCCTGCCTGCGGCCATCTTTCTCATATCGCTGCTGGCGGTGTGGATGGCGCTCGACCGCCTGATACTCAAATGGCTGACGAAACTGCAGAGAACAGCTCGCGAATATGGCGCGGGAAACTACCGCTACTCGCCGGTCAAGCTTTTCGATTCAGCCCCTGAGGAGATCGTCAGTCTCGCCTCCGCCATGGAGATGATGGCGAGGGACATCGACCAGAGATCGACATCACTGCGTGATGCGCTCGCCCAGAAGGATGCGGCAGTCAGGGAAATTCACCACAGGGTAAAAAACAACCTGCAGATCGTCACAAGCTTCCTGAGCCTGCAGAAGCGCCGTCTGACGGACCCGGCTGCTGTGGAGGCCATGGCCAATGCGCAGAACCGCATCAATGCGCTCGCGATCGTGCATCAGACACTTTATCAGCATCAGGCCCTCGATATTGTCGAGCTCGAACCCTTCCTGGAACACCTTGTCGTGCATCTCGGCGAGGCCGTCGGCATGGCTGAGGCGGATATAGCCGTGGAGACGGATCTTCAGCCGGCAAGCCGCGCAGCCGACGACGCCATCCCGATCGCCCTCTTCCTGGTCGAGGCCGTCACTAATTCGGCGAAGTATGCGTTCCCTGAGGATGGCGGCACGATCAGGATCAGCCTGGCTGAGGAGGGGCAGGACCTTGTGCTGACAGTCTCCGATGACGGAATCGGGTTCGATACCGGCAGCAGCCAGAGGGTTGGCCTGGGCTCGCGGCTGATGGGTGCCTTTACGCGCCAGTTGCATGGCGAACTTTCTGTCGAATCCGCCCCTGGCAAAGGCACGTCGGTCAGATTGTGCATTCCCCCGGCCCATCGGGAGCCAGCGGATAATCAGCCTCCTGCTGAGTGAGGGTCAATGCACCCGGGTTTCCACGCATCACTGCGGCCAGGCAAAGGTCTGCAAGGGCTTGGGACGGAATCCGGTTTCGCCAAGGCTATAGCATGTCACCCCGACCGATGATCCCGACAGTTCCACAAGATTGAAACCCGGAGGCGCCGCCCTGAGACGCTGTGACAAGGTGCCGGCCGAGACATTCAGATAGCTGCCGCGATTTTCTGTGATCACTTCCGTGTGCGGTGTATGAACATGGCCTGTCATCACGAGACCGATGCACGCAGCGGCCAGCCTTTCGCTGGCCTTCTTGCCATGGCGGGTGGCTGTCCGGAGCCTTGCTCCAGGCAATGACAGGAGGGGGTGATGGCAGATCAGTACACCCCTTGTGCCGTTTCCGCAGGTCTCGCCGATCAGCTGCTCAAGCTCTGCCAGATCGGCATGCCCCTCGGCCCAGTTGGCTCGCTTCTGCCATCCCCGGGCCGTATTAAAGGGAAGGAAGGTCAACCCCTCGTGTTCTAACGGCCTGTGCAGGTCGCCAAAAAACTCGAAGTAACGCCGGAAGGGATGCAGCACGCGGTGGCGTGGATTGAGCAGCGGCGTATCGTGATTTCCGGGCACGGCGATGGCCGGCAGGCCGATAGAATCGATCCACTCGCGCGCTTCGCGGAATTCCGTCCGCTTGCCGCGTTGTGTCAGGTCACCGCTGGCGATCAGGAGATCGGCCCCGGCTGACCGGATCGCATTGCGCGCATCATCCAGTATCTCCTGGCGGGCTGCGCCGATGTGAATATCGGATATGTGGACAACCTTCATGTCGCAGTCTTGAAACCGATGACGCGTGCCGCATTGGTAACCAGCTCGACCTCGAAGCGGGACGGGAGTGTGCATGGCTCACCGTCCAGCGTGGCCGGGATACCTTCATCATATGCGTCCAGCACCTCGACACCTTTTGTCATGATGTGCCGAATTCCTTCGGCGTTCTCCCATCCGGAAATCAGCGCATTGACAGCGATTGCAACCAGGTCGAGGTGCGATGATGGATCAATCACAGCCAGGTCGAATTCTTCGGATCCGTCCTCACGCAGCGCTATCGCGGCGGCGGTGGCTTGAACGGCCTCATTCTGCTGGCGTGACCGGGAATGAAGCCTGAGACGGGTTGTGATGTCGAGAGCGTCCGTATCCGCAACAAGCTGCGCCGCCTCAATCACATTGCCATCGCGCAGCTTCTCGCGGCTCTCTCCCAAACCTGTCAGCGTCCCAATCATTGCGGCAATGTAGAAGCGCCGGTCTCCGATTTCGCCGGCATGCAGAAGCTGCATCGCGCCGTCGGACAGCGCCCTTGACAGGATGTGTTCGCAGTTCAGGTCAGGGCCATACAGCCGCTTGGGCAATAGGTTTATCGTCCCGCCAGGCAGCGCGATGATAGGAGGACCATTGGTTCCTGTGCAATTCAGGGCGCAGGTAAGAGTGCCGTCGCCGCCCCAGATGATCAGGGCATCGACAGGCTTGGCGACAAGTTCGTCGATCGCGCCGGACAGGTTCCCGTTTACAAACACCGTGCACGCATCGAGTGTGGAGCCTTCGGGTATCCAGCTCCTCAGTTTCGCCTCGGCGTCATGATGTGTCGAGCCGGAGGCGGCATTGATCAATGCAGCAAGTTTCAAGGGATTATACCTGTTCTTTCAGGTCCGGAATAAGTCATGAGGGCACTGGCCAGAGTGCTGCCAGCGCCCTCACGATGAGCATTTAGTTGCCGTCACGGACGGTTTCAGCGGCATCAGACACCGCCTCACCGCCTGCCGAAACATCCTTGCCGGCGCCGGCGATCGTATTGCACGCCGCTAGGAACAGGGCTGCAACAAGCAATGCAGCAAATTGTGCTGGGGTTTTCACGTTGGTCATGTCTTTCCCTTTCAGTTCTATCTATGGGTCAGTAAATCAATCTCGTCTGCTGCTCTTATCAGACCGGCGGCCTGCCCCTTACGGCCCGCGCCACCATGGCGACGACAAACAGCACAAGGAATATGAAGAACAGGATTTGTGCAATTCCGGCCGAGGCGCCGGCAATACCGGTAAAGCCAAGGACAGCGGCAATGATTGCAACGATGAAGAATGTCAGTGCCCAACCAAGCATGGGTTTTACTCCTCTTTTATCAGAACCTCTTGGTTCGGCTTATCAACGCAGTTGCAATGTTATGGTTCCGTCCGTCAGATGACAGCTTGTTCATGACGAGGATGGTCAACGCGTTCCGGTGCAAGGCAACAGATTGCCGTTTAATGTTCGCGCCGCGCAGCCATGCCCGGGACGTATCTCGTCTGGCTTTTTGCGCCCGGTGCGGGCACTCAACCGGGTTTGCCGCCCTCCAGCAGGGGAACAGGATCGGAATCATCCTCGTCTTCCGAAGAGTCATCCGGCGGAATTTCGGCCTCGCCGGGTAATGCAGCATCGGCCGGATGCCCCACCATCGTCCTGGCAATCTCCTCGGCGCCGACAACGACCTCGCTTGCCCCGCGCTCCAGAAGATGCTGCTTGTCAGTGTCGGTGTGCGCGCGGGTGATGATCAGGAGGCCGGGATTCAGCTTTCGTGCCGAGGCGATGATCGCGCCGGACTCGAAGGTTTCGGGCACGGCGACGAACAGCCGTTCCGCCTCGGCAATATTGGCGAGGGCCAGCGTTTCCTCGCGCACAGCATTGCCCGGAATGGTCTCGATCCCGGCGGTCTTCGCCTCAGCGACCCGCCCGCTATTGTCTTCAATCAGAAGGAAGTCCCGGCCGTCATCGGCCAGCGCCTTCAGTATGGTTGTGCCGACGACACCATAGCCGACCACGATGTCGTGACGGGTCTTGCCCGTCGGCAGGATGTCATCAGCGGCCTGATCGGACTGAGGGGCGGGCTCTGCGGCGGGTTCAGCAGCGGGTTCGGCGCTGGCCGGCTTTGACGCCGGCTCTTGTGGTGCGACAGGTGAAACTTCAGCGGTCTCTGCCTTGGCGGCGGCGCGCTGCAGTCCGGCCTTCTTCAGGATGGTCTCGATTGGCCCGGTTGCCCAGAACACGGCAGAGTTGAGCACGATCGAGATCAGTGCGCCGGCGACGATGAGATCGAGCGCCTTTTGCGGCAGGATGCCCAGCGACAGGCCAAGCGCACCGAGGATGAAGGAAAACTCCCCGATCGGCGAGCGCGCCGCCGCAAGCAAGAGGCCGGTCGAAAGCGAATGTTTGTAAAATAGCGCGATGGCTGTCGTGATCGCGGCGCGCACCACGATCACGATGAACACAACGACGAATACGGACACCGGATTCTGGATCAGGATGGCCGGGTCGAACAGCATGCCGACCGACACGAAGAACAGCACCGCGAAGGCATCGCGCAGGGGGATTGTCTCCTGGGCGGCCCGTTGCGAGAGCTCGCTTTCGGCCAGGATCATTCCGGCGAAGAAGGCGCCAATCGCCAGCGAGACGCCAAACAGCTCGGCCGAGCCGAGCGCGGCCCCAAGTGCGATCGCCAGCACCGCCAGCCGGAACAGCTCCCGTGAGCCGAGCTGCGCCACCCATTGCAGGGCCGCCGGGATTGCCCGCTTGCCGATGATCAGCATGGTGATGCCGAAGGCAGCGATCTGGGCGAGGGTAAAGGCGATAGCGCCGGCAAGGCCGAAATCCTGCCCGAAAAGCCGGATCAGCAGGGGGCTTGCAGCAGTTTCCGTGACACCAGCAGACACGGAAACGAACGCAGGGATCAGGACCAGAGCCAGGACAGTGGCAAAATCCTCGGCAACAGCCCAGCCAATGGTCAGCCGTCCACGGTCTGTTTCGACGAGACGGCGGTCCTGCAGCGCCTTCAGGAGCACGACTGTGGAAGTGATGGTCAGCGAAAAGCCGAACAGCAGGGCGCCCGCGAAGGGCCAGCCGAGAGCCAGTCCGAGCAGCAGGCCAAGTGGGGTCGCCAGTGCGATCTGGAGGATCGTGCCCCGCACGGCGAAGGCCCTCACGCTCATCAGGTCGCGCGGCGAGAATTGCAGCCCGACCCCGAACATCAGAAGGACGATGCCGATATTGGCGAGTTGTGTGCCGAGTTCCTGGTTTGCGACAAAGCCGGGTGTGTGCGGGCCAACGATGATGCCGGCAAGGATATAGCCGACAAGCGGCGGGAATTTCAGCCGGTGCGCCAGCGTGCCGAAGATGAATGCCAGGACAAGGCCGAGGACCAGGGTCGAAATGAGTGAGCCATCGGCTGGCATGAACGCCTGTTCTCCCCTTTACGGGTCATGCTTCCCGTCTGCTGGAGGAGAGAAGGCGACACAGGCGCCCGGGTCTCCCCTCTGAAAAGCTGTTGCAAGTCCTCTGCCGGGACAGTCCGGCCAGAGGTAAAAGATAGATGTCCGAGGGGGTTGTAACAAGCGACGGCCCGAAATCGGATCAGACAGGCAGGGCCAGATGCAGGGATGGTGCGATCTGCGGTAGCGTGGCATCAGCTGAACACTTACCCCTTGGGAGGAACAGACATGGCGGAAGACCAGTCAGGAACCGCGCCCCCTGCCGGCCCGCCCGGCCATCCGGATGATGCGATCGATGCGAAGGGCTACTGGCGGGATGTCCTGCGCCTCACGCTGTCACTTCTCGCCATCTGGTTCATTGTCTCCTTCGGCGCCGGTATCCTTCTCCGCGACGTCCTGGATCAGTTCAGCTTCGGCGGTGCGCCGCTCGGCTTCTGGTTTGCCCAGAACGGAGCGATCTACGTCTTTGTCGTCCTCATCTTCACTTACTGCTTCGCGATGAACCGAATCGAGCGGCGCTACCGGATCGAAGGCTGAGGGGCGCCGGATGGACTGGACCATCTTCTGGGTCGGGGCGACCTTCGCCACATACATTGGCATCGCCATCTGGGCCCGCGCCGGCTCGACCCATGATTTCTATGTTGCGGGCCATGGGGTTCACCCGGTCGTCAACGGCATGGCAACGGCCGCCGACTGGATGAGCGCGGCGTCCTTCCTGTCGATGGCAGGGCTGATCGCCGTGCTCGGCTATGGCGGGTCGGTTTACCTGATGGGCTGGACGGGCGGGTATGTGCTCCTCGCCCTCTTGCTTGCGCCGTTCCTGCGCGAGTTCGGCAAGTTCACCGTACCGGATTTCGTCGGCGACCGGTACTATTCCAGCACGGCTCGCCTCGTTGCGGTGGTCTGCGCGCTGTTCGTCTCCTTCACCTATATTGCCGGGCAGATGTCCGGCGTCGGCATCGCCTTCTCGCGCTTCCTCGGCGTCGAGTTCAATACCGGCATCTTCATCGGTATGGGCATCGTCTTCGTCTATGCCGTCCTCGGCGGCATGAAGGGCGTGACCTACACGCAGGTTGCCCAATACGTCGTGCTGATCTTTGCCTATACCGTGCCGGCGGTGTTCCTCTCGTTGATGCTGACTGGCAATCCGGTCCCGCAACTGGGCTTCATCTCGACTGTGAAAGGCGAGGATGTGTCGATGCTGCAAAAGCTGTCGGACACGCTGACAAGCCTCGGCTTTGCCGAATACACGACCACAAACAAGACGGTTTTTGATGTTTTCTGCATCACGGCGGCGCTGATGTTCGGCACCGCCGGCCTGCCGCACGTCATCATCCGCTTCTTCACTGTGCCGCGCCCGTCCGATGCGCGCCTCTCGGCGGGCTGGGCGCTCGTTTTCATCGCCGCGCTCTACACGGTCGCACCGGCGGTTGGCGCCTTCTCACGGTTAAACGTGATCGAGACGGTCAACGAGACAACCTATGTCCCGCCCGGAGAGGATTATATTGCCACCGCCGCAGCTCTCGAAGCGGAGGGCCTTACCCCGTCACCGGCCTGGTTCGCCCGCTGGGAAGTCACGACGCTAGTCAGCTTCACCGACCATAACGGGGATGGCCGCATGCAGATCCGCGGGCCGGAGGCTCCCGATGGTCTCGCCAATGAAGTCACGATAAATAATGACATCGCCGTCCTGGCTAATCCTGAGATTGCGCAGCTCCCCGGCTGGGTCATCGGCCTTGTCGTCGCAGGCGGTGTCGCCGCCGCGCTGTCGACTGCGGCTGGCCTCCTGATGGTGATCTCATCGGCCATCAGCCATGATCTCTGCCGGCGCACGCTGTTCCGATCCATGTCGGACCGCGACGAGCTTCGAGTCGCGCGGGTTTCTGCGGCCGGCGCCGTTATTGCCGCAGGTTTCATGGGCATCTATTCGTCCCAGCTCGCCTTCGTCGCACAGGTCGTCGCCTTCGCCTTCGGGCTGGCGGCGGCCTCACTCTTCCCGGTGATCCTGCTCGGTATCTTCTGGAAGCGGATGAACCGTGAGGGGGCCATCGCCTCGATGCTGACCGGACTTATCCCGACCTTCGCCTATATCTGGCACTTCAAGCTCGGCGCCGGTAAGGATGCCGGGGCCGATGAATGGTTTCTCGGCGTCTCGCCGGAGGGGATCGGCTTTCTGTTTATGCTGCTGGCGCTCGCCGCAGGTGTCACGGTATCGCTGGCGACGAAGCCGCCGCCTCAGGACATCCAGGATCTCGTCGAGGATATCCGTGTGCCCGGCCAGCGCCGGCTGCATGGCATAGCCGATGCCGGTATGGCTCCGGTGGACTGACGCGCCGCGATGCATTGCCTCGCCCGAACCTGCCGGTAGACTGCGCTTCAGACTCTGTTGAACCCGCAGACCAAGGCCTGATCAATGAGCGATACGACCCGCACCTATCCTGTCCCGGAAGCCTTTGCCGCGAGGGCAAACCTCACCCCGGAAAGGTATCGGGACATGTATGCCGCCTCTATCGCGGACCCGGAGGCTTTCTGGGCCGAACAGGGCCAGCGTCTCGACTGGATCAGGCCCTATAAGCAAATCAAGGATGTCTCATGGGAGACCGGAGACCTGCATGTGCGCTGGTATCATGATGGTGTGCTGAATGTTTCCGCGAACTGCGTCGACCGCCATCTCGCAACCCGCGGCGACAAGCCAGCCCTCATCTGGGAGGGCGACAAGCCGGGAGAGACCTTCACGGTTACTTACCGGCAGCTGCATCAATCCGTCTGCCGCTTTGCCAATGTTCTGAAAAAGCTGGGCGTCAAGAAGGGCGACCGCGTGACGATTTACATGCCGATGATCCTGGAGGCGGCCTATGCCATGCTGGCCTGCGCGCGGATCGGCGCAATCCACTCGGTCGTGTTCGGCGGCTTCTCGCCTGAAGCGCTGGCCGGACGTATCACCGATTGCGGTTCGGAGTTCCTGATCACGGCTGATGAGGGTATACGGGGTGGCCGGACGATCCCGCTCAAGGAAAATTCCGACCGTGCCGTCAAGATCGCTGGTGATCTCGTCAAGTCGGTGCTGGTGGTGCGCCGCACCGGCGGCAAGGTCAACATGACGGACGGGCGGGATCACTGGCTGCATGAAGCCGCCAAGGGCGTCTCCGCCGACTGCCCGCCCGAGCCAATGAAGGCCGAAGACCCGCTTTTCATTCTCTACACGTCAGGCTCGACCGGAAAGCCCAAAGGCGTCCTCCACACGACCGGCGGCTATCTCGTCTGGGCGTCGATGACGCATGAATACGTCTTCGATCTCAAGGAGGATGACGTCTTCTGGTGCACAGCCGATGTCGGCTGGGTCACAGGCCATACATACATCGTTTACGGACCTTTGGCGAATGGCGCGACCAGCCTCATGTTTGAAGGGGTCCCGACCTGGCCGGATGCCAGCCGGTTCTGGAAAGTGTGCGATGCACACAAGGTCACCATCTTCTATACCGCGCCGACCGCCATTCGCGCCCTGATGCGCGAGGGCGAAGAGCCTGTGAGAAAGGCGTCGCGTGCTTCACTCCGCCTTCTCGGAACGGTCGGTGAACCGATTAATCCCGAAGCCTGGGAATGGTATTATCATGTCGTCGGCGAAGGCCGCTGCCCGATTGTCGATACCTGGTGGCAGACCGAGACCGGCGGCACGATGATTGTGCCGATCCCCGGCACAACAGAGATGAAACCCGGCGCCGGCTCGCATCCTTTCTTCGGCATAAAGCCCATCCTTGTCGATTCCGAGGGTATTGAGCTTCACGGCGCCGCCGATGGAAACCTTTTGATCACGGATAGCTGGCCTGGCCAGATGCGCACGGTCTATGGTGACCATCAACGCTTTGTCGACACCTATTTCAGCGCCTATCCCGGCAAGTATTTCACCGGCGATGGCTGCCGCCGCGATGCGGACGGGTTCTACTGGATTACCGGCCGCGTGGATGATGTCATCAATGTTTCGGGGCACAGGATGGGCACGGCAGAGGTCGAGAGCGCGCTCGTCAGCCATGATGCCGTCGCCGAGGCAGCCGTTGTCGGCTATCCCCATGACATCAAGGGGCAGGGGATCTATGCCTATGTCACGCTGCGCGCCGGTGTTGAGGCGGATGAGGCTTTGCGGAAGAATTTGGTTGCGCATGTGCGCGAGGAAATCGGTCCGATAGCCTCGCCGGACCTGATCCAGTTTTCGCCCGGCCTGCCGAAGACTCGCTCCGGCAAGATCATGCGCCGTATCCTGAGGAAAATTGCAGAGAACGAGTTTTCGAATCTCGGCGACACCTCGACGCTGGCCGAGCCGGAAGTGGTTCAGGACCTGATCGAAAACCGCCAGAACAGGTGACAAGGCCGGGCGCTAGACCGCCGGCAGGTCCACCGTGAACCGGGCCCCGCCTTCTTCGCGGTTCTCCGCCGAGACCTTGCCGCGATGCGTGGCAACAATCTGGCGCACGATCGACAGGCCGAGCCCGGAATTGTTTCCGAACGCGGTGCCTTTCGGCCGGTCTGTGTAAAAGCGGTTGAAGATCGTCTCGAGTTTGTCAGCCGGGATGCCGGGTCCGCTATCCTCGATCGTGATCCGGGCAATCGTTCGCGGGCCATCATGCGTCTGGTCGATGCGCACCTCCACTGTACTGTCCGGCGGAGCGAAGGAGCGTGCATTGTCTATGAGGTTACGCATCACCTGCCCGAGAGGGCCTTCGCGCCCGCGCACAAGCAGCCGCCCGCCCAGCGTCGCATCAGTGAAGGCAACTGCGGCAATCGGATCATTCGACTGTGCATCGCGATAGGTGTTGACCACATCGCGCACGAAGCGTGCGATATCTATGCTCTCGCTGGGAAGACGGCTCATCTCGGCCTCCAGGCGGGAGGCATTCGAGATGTCCGTGATGAGACGGTCGAGACGGCGGACATCGGAGGCAATGACGGCCCGAAGGCGGGCGCTGGCTTCCGGGTCGCCCTGCACACGCTCGGCGGTTTCCACGGCCGAGCGGATGGAGGTCAGGGGGTTCTTGAGTTCATGGGCGACATCCGCCGCGAACTGCTCGTTGGCTTCGATGCGCTCGATCAAGGCCTCGGTCATCGCCTGCATCGACGTCGCCAGCGTGCCGATCTCGTCATTGCGCTTGGTCACCAGCGGAAGGTCGATGCGGGCCGAAGCGCCGGAGCGGATCCGGTCGGCCGCGACAGCGAGACGGCGCAGGGGGCGCGCGATTCCAAGGGTCAGCAGGCTCGACGTTATGAAGGCCATGAGGACCGCAACCCCGATGAAGGGCACCAGCGCCACGCGTTCGGCGCGGATGATCTCGTCAATATCGCTGCCTTCCACGACCAGGATACCGACAACCGCCGACACGCGCTGGATCGGAATGGCTACGGAGATCACCCGCTGCCCGCGGTCGGAAAAGCGCTGGCTCGCCGCAATGTCGCCGATGGCGGCGCTGGCCAGCTCCTCCTCGAAACTGGTCGTGTTCTCGACCTCTGAGACCCGCCGGGGAGAGAAGAAATCGAAGGCGCCGGCCGCCCACTCCGACAGGTCGCGGCCTGCACGGGCGACGAAGCTCGGCTCGCGCAGCGGGGGCAGGGCGCTGACATCCACATTGTCCGACAGCAGATAGCTGTCCCCGATAAGCTGGCCCGCAGGCGTGAAGATCCGCGCGCGCACGCGCTCCGGAAGGTTCAGCCGGACCAGCGTTTGCCGCGCCGCTTCGGCATTCAGTGCCGGCTCAGGCGTCGTCGCCGAGTCGCTCATCAGGCCCGCGAAAATCTGCGCCTGCGCGATCAGGTCCTGCTTCTTCGAGGCGACAAAGCCTGCGCGCATTTCGTTCAGCACCATCGCGCCGATGATCAGGATCGCGAGGCCCGCCATGTTCGACGCGAAGATCAGCCGCGCAATGCGCGAGCCGAACAGGCTCGGGCTGCGATTCAGGAGCCGTTTGGAGTTAACGAACCCGGCCATGACCGTGCAGGGGTCCGTGGTCGCGCATCACTTCTACCTCATACGTCCGCGGCGACGCGCATGGAAACAATCCTGTCAGGATTGCGCGGCGGTTCGCCCTTCGCCAGCTGGTCGACCACGTCCATGCCGTCGCTGACCTCGCCCCAGACCGTGTATTGCCGGTCGAGGAAGCGGGCATCGTCGAAACAGATGAAAAACTGGCTGTTGGC
>DAIRTA010000020.1:0-20241 GCA_036804125.1 Hyphomonas sp. | reverse complement strand
CGGATACCGTGCCAATCATTTCACGGCTCTGGCGTTCCTGCATGGTGAAGGATTCTGACGCGGCCAGCGGGGCCAGCCCGTAGAGCGTTTGAGAAAGCTGCCCCGGCGACATCAGGTCAATGTTTCCGTACAGATTATACAGGTTGAAATAGGAGCCGTCACGCAAGGCATCCAGGGCCTCCGCGAAGGCCCGCTCGACAGGCCCGGACCTGCCGATCTGGTTTGCTAGGCTTCCGGCGCGCAGGGTCGCCAGGACGTCGGTGTCGCTGTAGCTGAGTTTGGGCCTCAGGACACCCTGGAAGGAGTAGATGTCACCGAAAGCCCCGTTCAGCTCACCTGCCGAGGCAATGATGAAGGCGTCTCCATGACGCGGTGCTGCGCCTTTAGCCTTGTTCATGACCAGCGAGCTGCCATTGATATCCAGCAAGCCCGAAACGGCGAGCTTGTCGGCGCCGAAGCGGTTTGCATCGACAAACAGCGCGGCTTGGGAGGACAGGATCATGTTCCCGTCTACCGTCAGCGTCCCAATCTCATCCGCGCCGCCTGGCGCAACAACCACAGCCCCGACCGTGACCCAGGGCGCCCGAAGTGTTCCGCTCCCGGACAGCAAGCCCGTCAGGAACAGCATTTCGCGCGCGGCAATCGTGCCATCGACATTGGTGCGGCCGCCAAACTGGTTATAGTCGCCGACAACCGACAGGCTGCCGCCGGAGCGCACGTTCAGACCGGCCTTGGCATGCTCGATCGTCATCGCATCGATGGTGACATTGGTGCTGAGGCTTGTGCGGCCCGCCTGCGTCAGGCTGACATCGTAATAGCGAGCCTTGATGCCGGCGATCCGGTCCGGTTCGATATTGTCCGGCACAAAACCGGTGCTGCCCGGCCCGCCGGGGATCACGAGGTCGGTGCCATCACCCGTGGGCAGGTCCACGGAGAGGGGTGCCAGGTCGACGCAATTCTCGACAAAGCAGACATGACCGAATTTCGGCGTGTCACCGCTGACGCCGAGCCCGCGCGTGTCCGGCAGGCCGGTGACGAGTTCACCATCACGGATGACGGTATAGTTGGGATCCATGGCCTGAACCCAATGGTCGGGATCGGTCCACTCGCCATTGCCGGCTTTCGCAGTGGCATAGACGTAAGGGTTGTTCTCGACGATCACATCCCAGAAGAGGTAGAGCGGCTGATAGAAGCTCGTCGTGCCATAGCTGGAGAAAGGCTGGGGGCCGAAGAAGCGCGAGCCGCCCGACAGCACGCCGGCGACGACCTGCCGGTCGAACGCCTCATCAACGATCAGCGGTCCGCCGGAATCGCCCGGCGCGGTCGTGCCTTCACGCGGGAGCGCAGGGCCTTTGAAGATATCAAAATCGAAGTTGGCAATGGTGCCCGGCTGGCGTAACGGGTTGTCAAAATCAGTCTGATAGAGCGTCTGGACGAGGAACGGATCAGCCGGTCCGAACAGGATGTCGTCCCGGTCATCGAGCGAGGCCATGACCGAGAGCATGTTCTCGACCGCGCGCCGGCGGAACCCGCCGGCCTGGTTGGCGCCGACAAGCCCATTGCCGGTATTGCCATACCCGACCATGCTGACATGCACCTCGCCATCCAGCGGCGAGAAGAGCAGCGCCCAGGTGGGTATTCGGTCGGCCCGCGCATCGAGCGTTGCGATGGCTATATCGGCCTGGAGGAAGTTCAGACCCGGGCCAAGATCGAGCGAGCGCGAATCGTACCAGAGCTGGTTCACGTTGAAATAATTCATGCCAGGGTCACTGGCGAAGCGTGTGCCGCCATCGAGGCCGAGCCAGCGGCGAATGCCCGCCAGCGTATTGTCCTCGAAGAAGAAGCCCATCCCGGTGCCGCCCTGATTACCGCCATAGGCATTGGCAGGGCGGGTATTGGCACAGTGCGCGGCGAAGATGACAGTACGCGGATTAATGAGGATTCCGGTGCAAAGCCCCACAGAGCCGCCGCCGGCATCAATCACCATCTGGCCGATCCCGGTGACGCCAAAGTCAAGTATGCCGTCGGGTGGGGGCTGATTGGGGTTGAGGGGAACAGACGGCACGATCATCGGGGCGTTTTCAACATTGGACCCATCGATCATGCCGCTTGCCACGCCCTCGGCCGCGGCAGGGACTGCAAGGGACAAGGCTGTCGATGCCGCAAGCATGGCACGGTGGACACTGGAATTGTGCTTCTTCATTTGCTTTCTTCCTCCGATGATTACTTGCGGGGTTGATAGCAACGCAGCCCTATTCGCCCCGGGCTGGAAAGCTGACATAATCGTTTCTTGCGCGCAACAAATAATCTATCCATCTTGTCGATTTGGCGAATCTGTTCCTAAGTCTGGGCTCGTGGCAGCAGTCCAGGATGTGCGGCGGCATGCTCAAGCAGCCGGCCATCAATCAGCCAGTCGGGCATGTAGTCACAGGAATGGCCACATAACCCTGCCGCGACCTCAAGGCCTTGTTCGAGATGCTGCGTTGAATTCACTTTTCGGGACCGCCCATTCTGAGTGGCGTGAATATCTTGCAACCTGACACGTGCCCGTCCGCCAATAGCGAAGACGGGTCCGGTTTTGTCTCATAGCGCCAGCGCGAGAGCTTCGCCTTGAGGGGCGCCCGCCGTCTCACCCCCCGCCCGCCCGGACCTGTTCAACCGCTACGCCTATGCCGCCAACGATCCGGTGAATCTGGTCGATCCGGATGGAAAGTGTGCTGGACCTCTGGTTGTTCCTTGCGGTGTAGCAATTTATGAAGCTCTCAAAGGAGTAGGTATTGCAGCCGCTGTTGTTTTCGGTGCCGGAGTTGTGCTCACTCAAGACTCTGGGCCCAAACAGCCAGAGAATGTTCCTGTTCTACCACCTGGTATTCCAGATATTGCGCCCGATGGCGGCAAAGTATTACCGTGGCCTGGAGAGCGAGGGATGCCCACTTCAGGCGAACCGGGAACGTGGGTTGTAGGGCCTCGCGGGGATCGCAAGTTTGATGAAGATGGATTGCCAGAAAAAGACGTTGATTGGGCCCACGATCACGGTCAAGGGAGACCTCATACTACACCTTGGGAACGCGACGATAGCGGAAACCCCATTCGTGTTGGAGGCAAAACCCGACCCTCCACTCCCGAAGAAAGGGGCGTCTCTGAAGGGGGCCGCAATCCTGATACCGGACGTATTGATGACTACCCCAGAAGGTAGCAAGATGGCATGCAAACACAATGACTAAAAGGACCTACTTGCCCGAAGCAGAAGAACTACACGATGCCAGTTTCATCGGATTTCAAATGGAACATGGTATATTGCAATTGAAGTTTCGGCATGTGTCAAATAAAGCAGTGTGTTTACAAGTATCCAAAGTATTTGAAGCAACAGCATTTGGTATTGGAATGAGGAATACTGTTGAGGGCGTCTATATCGAAAACATAGATATCAATAATGTTGAGTACATTGTTAGCGAGTTAAAAATCGCAGCAGGTCATCGAATATTACTGGGGGATATGAAGAAGATTTGCGATGCAATATTGGAGATGGGGGCATCGCTTCTGGTCGTTGAACCCAGCGAGGGAGGCGGAGTTCTGGCCATATGCGATGCAAATACAATAACTTTGGAAGTTATCAACAATTAGTGCGCCCTCGCCGAAGGGGCTGAGCATCGGGTCCACGGTGCATGCCTCGGGCGGGACCTATTTCCCTAATGGCGACCTTTCCGCCCTGACGCTCGGCAATGGCCAGGTCTGGTCGGCGGTGCAGGATGCGCGCCAGCTGGTCACCTCGGCGCAGGCGGTGAAAGGCTCGGTCAATGCCTTCCGCCGCAGCTATGCCTATGACGCCAACCGCCGGATCACGGCGATCACCGACCAGGCGGTCTCCGGGGAGAACCGGGCCTTCACCTATGACGCGCTCTCGCGCCTGGCGACGGCCAGCGGCCCGTGGGGCGCGGGCAGTTACAGCTATGACGCGCTCGGCAATCTGACCGGCTGGACGCAGGGGACAGCCTCGCACACCACGGTGTGGGACGCGGCCACCAACCGGCCGACCTCGGCGACCACCACCGGCCCCGGCACGCGGGCGATCGCCCATGATGCGCGCGGCAATGTCACCGGGCTCGGGCCGCTCAGCTTCACCTATGACGCGGCGAACCAGCCGGTCGCCGTCTCGGGCGCGGCATCCGGCACTTACGTCTATGACGGCCACCTGAAGCGCGTGAAGCAGGTGTTGGGCGGGGTGGCGACCTATTCGGTCTGTTTCTCCCTCACCGGGCGGGTCTCCGTCCTCGACAATGCCACCACAGGCGAGCGGTTCAACCTCCTCTCTCTCGGCCCGGTCCAGGTGCGCGTGCCGGCCACCGGCGCGGCGGTGTATACCCATCTCGATCATCTGGGCTCGCCCGTCGCCGCGACGGACACGGCCGGGGCGGTCGCCCTTCGGGCCTTCTGCGCCTTGAATTGATCCACTGGATCAATTCATTCGCCTCCGGCGAACCGGCTTCGAAGGGCGGGAGAGCTTCACGCCCTATGGCGCCCGGAGGATCAATCCGGCGGCCAATCGCGACAAGCCGGGGTTCACAGGGCATGTGGACGACCACGCCACCGGGCTCACCTACATGCAGGCGCGATACTACGACCCCGCCCTCGGCCGGTTCCTTTCCAACGATCCCGTCGGCTTCACCCCCGCCCGCCCCGACCTGTTCAACCGTTACGCCTATGCCGCCAACGATCCGGTGAATATGGTCGATCCGGATGGGGAGCACCCGATCATCCGGAAGCTGATCGAAGAAGTTGTGAAACGGATAACGCCTGCTGTAAGGCCTAGACCTGGTCCGGGACATAATAACCCACCTAGAGATTTGCCAGTCCCTGTCCCTCCGCCACGAGATCCTTCTGTAGATCCGGCGGGACAATATTCCGGCAAAGTCATACCTTCAGGTCAAGCACCAAGTTCCGATGAAATCGATTTGGCGGAATCAATTGGAGGACAGCCTAGCCAGAAATTTGAAAGTGATCCTTATGGGCGGGAGTTCGATGCAGTAAGTGAAGCAGTGATTGCACAAACTACTAGAAGTTTATCAGAAAATCCCGGACAGAGCTGGCGATCACAAATAAGAGAAACCCATAGAGCTGCGCGTGCAACCGGCCGAAATCTTGTCATTGAGTTTCGTGGCGGAGTCCCGTCTTCCGAGCAGATTCGGCACATTCAAAGGTATTCAAAACGTTACAATACTAATACTGAAATTAGAGTGAGAGAATAGGAACTGATAAGGGATTCATACCCCAATGATTAGACTCACTGGTTTTGTATACGGCCCAGCACAGATTGAAACCGAAACGGGTTGCCTGCCGGCATCTGAGTTGTGGAATGAGATTGAGAGTTTGGTGCAAGGGCATGTAGCCGTGACTTTCTCCGGCATCCATAATGGTCACAGCGCTTTGTTCATGGCTGATTTTTCCAACCACGCTGGCCCCTTGCCGGAGATACTGAGCGAAGTAAAAGACTTACTTAATCGGTATGCGGATTACATATCATACTATATTGAATTTAACGATGATGAAACAGGGCGTTCTTTGAGGCTCAAGTCGAATTGCATGCAAGGAGATCTCGACGGCTAAGTATCTTGCCCAGTCAAAACCAAACTCGCATAGCGCTGTCGTGCTGTCGGCGACCACCACCACCGGCCTCGGCACGCGGGCGATCGCCCATGATGCGCGCGGCAATGTCACCGGGCTCGGGCCGCTCAGCTTCACCTATGACGCGGCGAACCAGCCCGTCGCCGTCTCGGGCGCGGTCTCCGGCACTTACGTCTATGACGGCCGCCTGAAGCGCGTGAAGCAGGTGGTGGGCGGGCAGACGGACAGGCACGGGGCCTGAGCCGTAAGGTCAGATCACCTCATCCCAGGTCTTGCTGAGCCGGGCTGCAGCATTGATGATGCCGACCATCGAATAGGTCTGCGGGAAGTTTCCCCAGAGCTCGCCGGTCCGTGTGTCGATGTCCTCCGACAGGAGGCCGAGCCGGGTCCGGCGCGACAGGATCGCCTCGAACATCTCGCGCGCCTCCTCCGCCCGGCCGATCCGGGCGAGTGCATCAATGTGCCAGAAGGTGCAGGCCGTGAACGCTGTCTCGGGTGGGCCGAAATCATCGGCAATCCGGTAGCGGAAAACATGATCGCCCTCGCGCAGTTCCTCATCGATCCGCTCAACCGTTGCGATGAAGCGCGCATCCATCGGATCGATGAATCCGATCTCGGCCATCAGAAGCACGGAGGCATCCAGCGCGGTGCCGCCGAAGGCGCCGGTGAACGCCTGGCGGGATTCGTTCCAGGCCGCGGCGAGGATATCGCGGCGCATCTCGCCGGCGCGGCCCGCCCAGTAGGCCTGCCGCGCTTCGAGGCCGAGGACGGCGGCGATCCTGGCGAGCCGGTCGCAGGCGGCCCAGCACATGATGGCGGAGGAGGTGTGCACCGCTTCGCGGCCCCGGTATTCCCAGATGCCGGCATCCGGCGTCCGGTAGACGGCGAAGGCGCGCTCGCCGACGGCTTCGAACTGGGCAAATTCGAGCGGGCCGGCCTTGGCCAGCAGCCTGTCATCCGTGAAGGCCTGGGCAGCGCCGAGCACGACATGGCCGTAGACATCATGCTGGACATGCTCCGCAGCCTGATTGCCGAATCGGACCGGACCCATGCCGCGATAGCCCGGCAGGTGTCCCGGGATATCCTCGGTCAGGATGTCCTCACGCGCAATGCCATACACCGGCTGGATGTGACCGCCGCGCGTCAGGGCGACCGTGTTGCGCAGGAAAGCGAGGTAACGCTCCAGCGTTCCCATGGCAGAGAGCCGGTTCAGGGCGGTGACAGTGAAATAGGCGTCGCGCAGCCAGCAGAAGCGATAGTCCCAGTTGCGCTCGGAGCCGGCATGCTCCGGGATACTGGTCGTCAGGGCTGCGACGATACCGCCTGTCTCCTCATAGACGCACATCTTGAGCGTTATGGCCGCGCGGATAACGGCGGCCTGCCATTCCGGAGGCGTGCTCAGCCGGCGCGACCAGCTGCGCCAGTGCTCCTCGGTCCGGCCCTGCCAGTCTGCAGCAAGGCTTGCCGGCGTATCTGACAGGGATTCGTCAGGACCCAGAATGAAACACAGCTCCTGGTCGAGGACAAACTCCGCTCCTTGCATAAGATAGGCGACAGGCGCATCGGTGGTGATCCGGAAACCGGCCTCATCATCGAGGAAGCGGATGTGCGAGACACCGCGGCGGGCCGGCATGAGCTGCGCGCCCTTGCCAGTTGATCCGGCGAGCACCAGCCGCACGCGCGGCATGCCGCGGACAGGCGTGATCCGCCGCACGAGGGAGACTGGCCGGAACATCCGTCCCCGGTCAGTGAAGCGCGGGGCGAAGTCGGTGATCCTGAGGGCCGATCCGTCATCGGCCTCGAGCAGCGTTTCGAGGATGGCTGTATTCCGGTGATAGGTGTGCGAGGCGGATGACTGGCCGCACAGTTCGACCGTGAAGCGGCCCTCGCCGCCAACCAGGCTGTTGAATACGGGTTCGCCGTCGAGACGTGGAAGACAGAGCCAGCAGATCTCGCCGGTTACACTGACAAGCGCCGCGACGGTGCCGTTTCCGATCACGCCAAGTTCGAGGTTCGTCATGGCAGATCCTCCCTGAGCCAGGCCCATACGGCTGTGGTGTCCGGCAGGCGGTGGGGTGCAATCGTCGGGCCATCCCCGACCTTGATCGCCGCGCCGCCAAGCTCGAGGCAGACTTTCATTGCGTCCTCATCGGTCATATCATCGCCGGTCATCACCGGCCGGCGCCCACGAAACGGGGGCAAACCCATCAGTTTACGGATGGCCTTTCCCTTGTCCATTCCGGCAGGCCGCAGTTCGGCAACCATCTTGCCAGCCTGGAGCCCGTAGCCGTCAACCGTTTCGGCAAGGCTGGTCAGCCGCTCAAGCAGCTCAGCACCATGGTGCGGCGCCTGGCGGAAGTGCAGGGCCAGTACGGGCCCCTTGTTTTCAAGGCGCACGCCGCCAAACTCGGCCACGAGGGCTTCTGCAGCGGCCAGTAGGCTTGCGGGCGCAGGCGACAGGGCGGCGGGGGCGGCGGAGCCTGGTGGACAGATGTCGGCGCCATGCCCGCCCGCGCGCCAGAGGGTGGCGGGAATCCTGTCCGCAAGATCCCGGATATCCCGCCCGCTGATAATTGCGAGGGCGCCGCCAAGGTGCCCGCTGAGGGTTTCGAGGAGTTGGGCGCCGTCATCCGGAAGGGCGACCGTGTCCGGATCGGGCTGTATCGGGGCGAGCGTTCCGTCAAAGTCAAGGAACAGGGCGCAGGCAGGATCTATCCGGGGGAGGGTCATACTGGACACGGGAGGCCGGGGGCGTCAGAGGGATGAGGGAGCAGGGCGCGAGGCCATGAGGTCTTTCAGGAAGGCCTGCCGCCACCAGGCCACATCCTGCGCTATAGTGACGGACCTGAGTGCATTCCATCTGAGCTGGCGTTCCTCCAATGGCATGCTGATCGCGACACGGATCATTTCCGCCAGGGTCCGGCGATCATAGGGATTGACGATCAGCGCGGCATCAAGCTGTTCGGCAGCGCCGGCAAATTCGGACAGGATAAGCACCCCCGGGTTCTCTGGGTCCTGTGCCATCACGAACTCCTTGGCGACGAGATTCATACCGTCGCGAAGGGGCGTCACGAGGCCGACCCGCGCAATGCGGAACAGGCCGGCCAGCTCGTCGCGGGAATAGGACCGGGCGAGATAGCGCAGGGGAATCCAGTCAAGGTCGCCATGATCGCCATTGATGCGTCCCGCGAGCTGGTCGAGCTGTACGCGCAAGTCACGATATTCCTCCACCTTGGTGCGCGACGGCGTCGCGATCTGCGTCACCGAGACCTTGCCATGGAGATCCGGATTGTTGTCGAAAAACTCGCCAACCGCCTCGAACCTCTGGGGCAGGCCCTTGGAGTAGTCCATCCGGTCCACCCCGATGATCAGGTGCCGGCCGCCAAGGAACCGTCCGATCCGCCGCGCCGCCTTCCTGGCAGCCGGGCTAACGGCAGCGGTCTCGAAGGCGAGGGAATCGATCCCGATCGGATAGACGCCAAGACGTACCGTGCGCCCGAAGACAGTGTAGACTGGCGCAGAGGTTTCGTCGGCATCACAGCTGCCGACGAGATAACGCGCGAAATTCGTGCAGTCAGACTCGGACTGGAAGCCAATCAGATCATACTCGCACATGGCGCGCGCCAGCCAGCCATGCTCAGGCAGGGCGCGGAAAATGTCCGGCGTCGGAAAGGGAATATGGAGGAAGAAACCGGTGCGCCCCGTCCAGCCGGCGCGGCGAAGAGCCTGCGCCATCGGCAGGAAGTGATAGTCATGGGCCCAGACGGTATCCTCAGGCTGCAGGCTCTCTGCGACGATGCCAGCCAACCGCTCGTTGACGGCCAAATAGGATTCGAATGCCTCACGATCAAACAGGGCGAGATCGACGCGGTAATGAAAGATCGGCCAAAGCGCGCTGTTGGCATAGCGCAGGTAATAGCCCTCATATTCCGCTTCCGTCAGGTCCATGAGCACAAAGGACACTCCGTCCTCGCTCTGCTTTCGGATCTGCGGATCATGCGGCACGATGTCCCCGCTCCAGCCGGCCCAGATTCCGCCGGTAGCTTTCAGCGCATCCCAGACGGCTACAGCAAGGCCGCCTGCGCGCGCGCCGGGATCCGCCGCGGTCCGGTTCGAAATGGCGATAAGCCGTCCCATAACTGCTCCGTATGCTCAAGCAAACTAAGCAATGACGCTCGCAGGGCAAGGCGATAACTGGCGTGGGCGCAGATTCAAATCTGCACGGCGGAACGGATGGCTCCTGACAGAAGGCTGTCAGTTGGGCTAGGTTAAGCAGCCGGCAGGGCAAGGAAAGGAGGCCCTGTGGATGGTTGATACGGTTCTTGAGATTGTCGAGTTCAAAGCCTCACAAGGCGAAGCACTGGTCGCAGCTGCGGCCGATATGGGGAAATGGCTGAGCCAGCAGCCGGGTTTCCGGTTCCGGCGCTTGGCCGCGCTGGACGAGGGGCGGTTCCTGGATTGCATAGAGTGGACGGATATGGCGAGTGCAGAGCAGGCGGCAGAGAAACTCATGGCGGAGCCTGAGGCGGCAGGGTTCCTCCAGTTGATCGACCCGGAAAGTATCACCATGCGGCATGCCGCCGTTCGCGTGACCCTGTAAGATGCGGCGCGCCGACCGCCTCTTTGCGATCATCCAGGCGCTGAGGGGCGGGCGGTTGCGCACGGCGGGGTGGCTCGCTGAACGCCTTGAGGTCTCCCGGCGGACGATTTACCGTGATATCGCTGATCTTCAGGCACACGGCACGCCCATCGAAGGCGAGCGCGGCATAGGGTATATCCTGCGCAATGATTATTTCATGCCGCCCCTGGCGCTGAGTGCGGCCGAACAGGAAGCGCTGCGCTGGGGCGCCGCGCTCGCTGTTGCGCATGGCGATGAAGTCCTGGCGGGGGCTGCGCGGGAGGCGATGGTCAAGCTGGGCGTGCGGCCCGCGGGCGTGCCGTTCTTTTTTTCAGGGCAGGACGGGCAGGCGAAAGGCGCGGCGCTTCGCGAAGCCCGGGAAGCGATTGCAAAATCGCTACGCCTTCAGATTACCTATCATGATGCAGGCAGCGCCGAGAGCATCCGCACGCTTCGACCGCTCAGCCTCGAGCATTGGGGCCGGATATGGACCCTGACCGGTTGGTGCGAGACGCGGCAGGATTTCCGCGTCTTTCGTGTGGACCGGATACAGGCCTGCCGTAGCGGGGCGTATTTCAAGCCTGAGGAGGGCAAGCGGCTGGAAGACTATCTGTACATCCTCAGCCAGCAGAAGCTGGCGCAGCAGGACAGCGCGGTGTGTGAGACGCAATTCTCGCTTAAATGTAATTTAAAAGATTATGGCGAATATCCCGCGCAGGATTAACCGCGCACAGGATTCTCCCATGCTTCGCGTCATCGCCTCACTCGCCGCCTATCTGGCGCTCGCGGCCCTGCCGGCCCTGGCCAGCAGCGTCGCTGCCAGCCAGCAGATCGAAAAGCAGATCACCGAGACTACGCCGGATGGGAGCGTCACAGTCTCCTACGTTCCAGCGGAGCGAACCGTTCCCGGTGACCGGCTGAAATATACAGTTTCCTTCAGCAATAACGGCCAGGCCGTTGCCGAGAATGTCGTCGTCGCCGTGCCGGTGCCGGCTCCGGTCAGCTATATCGAGAACTCGGCTAGGATGGCCGGGACCATCCTTGCCTTTTCAGCCGACGGGGGCGCATCGTTCGCGCCGCGCGGCGAGCTGGTGATCACCGTCGATGGAGAGGCGCGCGCTGCGCTGGCAGAGGAGATCACGCATCTGCGCTGGACCGTTATTGGCGGGCTTATGCCCGGCCAGTCCGGCACGCTGAGCTTCGATGCAGTCGTGCGCTGAGTAGCAGCGGCAAACCCTCGAAAAGATAAAAAATCATTACACGGTAAATGTTGAAAAGGTACGGCCCATCATGAGATGCTTCCTTCCCCTCAGAGCACTGGCCGGGCTTGCCCTCGGCGTCCTGCTCGTAGCCGGGGCCGCTGAGGCCCAGTCGAAAACTGCGGCCGGGACCACGGTCGAGAACACGTTCACGCTGGACTATTCGGTCGGCGGCTTTGCCCAGCCGACGATTGACAATACCGCGACGCCAACGGTCTTCTCGGTCGACCGGCTGGTCAATCTGACCGTGGTCTCGCTTGATCCGGCGCCGAATGTCTCACCGAATTCGACCGGAAACCAGATCCGTTTCCGCGTGACCAATCTCGGCAATGACATCCAGGCCTATGACCTGTCCTTTGCCTATCTCGGCACGCCGGATTTCACCCCGGCCAATGTCGCGATTACCTATTTCATCGACCTCAATGCCAATGATGTTTTCGACGGCGCGGAAGTTCTGGAGACCTACACACTCGGTACGCCGACGGTGGATCTCGAGCCCGACCAGCACATCGTGGTCATCGTGACCTATGACGTTCCCGCCGGCACCAGCGATGGATCGGAGGCAGACTTCGTGCTGACCGCCGACACGCTGTTCGGCACGACATCTTTCGATCCGCTCTGCACCCCGGTGATCTGCGATCCCGGCACCGCAGTGGTGGCCGATACCGGCGGCAATACGCTGGGCGGGCCGGCAGAGAACGTGCTTGCCGATGGTGCGGGCGTGACCGATGCGGCGAATGCGGGCGATTTCTCGGCCAGCTCTGACATCACTGTGCTGGCGCCTGTGCTGGCGGCGGCCAAGACCGTGACGATGATGGCGACCGCGCCGGCCAGCGATGCGGCCTGTTCGGCGCTGACTTCGCCGGAGCCGGGAGACCAGTACGGTACGCCCGGCGGCTGCATCCTCTACACGATCAGCGTCACCAATACCGGCACAGGCGCAGCGTCCAATCTCGTGGTCTCGGACCGGCTGCCGGCCGAAGTGCGCTTCCTCGCTGCATCGCTCGCGACGAGCACGGCGACAGGCTTCGCCGACGATCCGGGTATTCCGGGCAGCGGTCCTGTCCTGTCGGCACCGGCCGCCGCGGAAGACTGTAACGGCACGACCAACTGCCTGATCGAGCTGACGGACGCCATTCTGGCAGGCGCGGAGAACGGACAGGTCCGGATCTGGGCACGGGTCCGCTAAGCCCGCAGGCAAAGTAAATCTGCTTCCGCCCCTGGCCGAAAGGCCGGGGGCTTTTTCTTGTTTCCTCCTGAATTCCCTGAAATTTCATGGATCTGGCGGCCCGCCCGTTAACCACTGCATGCGACACTCATCCCAACAAAAACAACATCCTCCGGAGCCCTGGCCCCGGCGGAAAAAGCGGGCCGGTCAACGCCCCGCAGATGGTGATGGAAGGGTGCGATGCCGTTTTCAGCGGCAAGTGTGGCGCAATGGCTGTGGCGGCGGCTCGCCACGGCCGGGCTGCTGCTTGCCTTGGGCGCGCTCTTTCCGGCCTCAGCCCAGCTCGGGCGCCCCGTCGTCAACATTGCCGAGATCACCTACGACCAGAGCGGACATCAGGTCGAACTGACAGCCGGGCCAGCGATATTCACGCTTGAGCCCCGCCGGACACCGTCGGTGATCGAATTCTTCCGCTACGCCCCTATGGCGCCGGACATATCGGTTTCCATCCCTGGCGCCGATTACAGCCCGTCGGGCAATTTGCCAGCCCCCGGGCTGCGGCCCGGCGACCCGGATGATCCGTTCACAGCGCTCGGCCCCCCAGCCACCCTGGGCGGCTTCACCATCGACCTTTCAGGCCCGGTACCGCTGGCGCGGGCGAGCGCCTTCCTGCCGGGCGAGGTGATCTTCATCCGCGTCAGTGATGCCGGACAGAATGCCGATCCGGCGCAGGTCGAAACCGTCATCATCCGGCTCCGCACAGAGTCCGGAGACGAGATCGTCATCAGGCTATACGAGACCGGCCCGGATACCGGCGAATTCGTGGGCTATGTGCCCTCGACTCGCGATCCGACACCGATATTCGGCCCGGTCCTCACCACCCTGCCGCATGAGCGCCTGACGGCGACCTATCAGGACCCGTTCGATGCGAGCGATGTCTCGGTCGATACCGCGCTGGTCGATCCGTTCGGCCGCCTGTTTGACTCGGTTACGGGCCAACTCCTGAGCGGTGTGCGCGTCACGATCGTCGAGGCAGTGAGCGGCCAGCCTGCGGAGGTGTTCGGGATAGATGGTATCTCGGCCTATCCGGCAAGTCTCGTAACCGGCACTGTGGTCGAAGATGTGAGCGGGATGCGCTATCCGCTTGAGCCGGGTCAGTTCGTATTCCCGCTGATGCGTCCCGGCGATTATCGCCTGCTGGTCGAGGCGCCGCTCGGCTATGTTGCGCCCTCTATCCGTGAAGCGGCGGATTTCGTTCCCCTGCCGAATGCTCCCTTCACGATCATCGGGGGGTCCTATGGGGAGGGGGTCACCGTCACCGAGGCAGGGCCGCTGAATTTCGATGTGCCACTTGATCCGTCAGGCGACCTCCTGATCGAGAAGACCGCAGTGCAGGTTTCCGTCGCTGCCGGGGACCCGGCCGGCTACCGGCTGACGGTGCTCAATCGTTCGGCCCGCTCGCTGCCTCTGCAAATCGAGGACCGGCTGCCGCCCGGCTTCCGGCTGGCTCAAGGGTCGGTGCGCGTGGCGGGCCGCCCGGCGCCGGTTGCAGATGTGTCGGCTGACGGCGAAACGATCGTGATTTCCGCCGGGGTGATTGCGCCCGGGGAGCGGGCAGAGATCACCTATGTGCTGACCGTGTCGGCCGGCGCGCCGCTCGGCCGCGCGGTCAACCGTGCCCGTGCCATCGACGGGGCCGGGCAGGCGATCTCGAACACGGCCGAGGCGCCGGTCGAGGTGATCGAAGACCTGCTGCGCTCGCGCTTCACGCTGGTGGGGCAGGTGATCGAGGGCGGCTGCGATCCCGAGGACGCCTGGCCGCGGCGCCTTGCCGGTGGAAAGGGAGTCGCGGGTGTGCGCGTCTATCTCGAGACCGGAGACTATGTCGTCACCGATGAAGACGGGCTCTATCACTTCGAGGGCGTAAGGCCCGGAAGCCATGTCGTACAGATCGACACACTGACACTGCCGGCCGGGCTAGAGCCGGTGATCTGTGAGGACAATACACGCTTTGCCGGATCAGCGATCTCGCAATTCGTTGATGCAAGCGGCGGCAGCCTGTGGCGCGCGAACTTCCATGTCCGGCGTACGGGCGAAGCGCTGCCGGAGGAAGCGGGCGGGGAGGATGAGAATGCGTTTGACGACACGACAGAGTATCGCGACTTTGACGGCGAATGGCTTTCCTCCGATGACGGATCGCCGCGCTGGGTCTATCCGCTCAGCACGCGCACACCCTCCTCGCGCAGCCTCAATATCGGGATTGTGCACGGCCAGGGCCAGTCAGTCGAACTCAAGCTCAATGGCAAGCCGGTCAATCCGCTGGTCTTCCAGGGCCGCGAGGCCGCTACGGATGGTCCGGCGGAAATCAGCCGCTGGCGTGGGGTCGAGATTCTCGCGGGCGAGAACCGCTTTACCGCAACCATCCGGGATGGCACGGGCGCTATCCTGGCCGAGCTGAACGAGACGATCTGGCATGTGACGCAGATCCACCGCGTGCGTCTCGTCGCTGACCAGTCGGAGCTGACGGCGGATGGGCGCACGGCGCCGGTGATTGCCCTGCGCCTTGAGGACGCTGCGGGCCGGCCGGTGCATCGCGGCCGCGCGGTCGAGATCGATGTAGCTCAGCCTTATGTCGTCGAGCGGGTTACCGCATTTGAAGGCGGCGGGATTGCCGGCCTCGGCCGTAATAATCCGCCTGCAGTAATCGGCGCGGACGGAATAGCCCGTATCCGCCTCGAGCCGACCTCGCGGTCTGGCCGGGTGCGCCTGACGGTGAAACTCGATAATGGCCGCCGCGAGGAGCTGGATGTCCGCCTGTCGCCGGAGCGGCGGGACTGGATCCTGGTCGGCCTGGCCGAAGGCGGAATGGGCCTGACCAAGCCGGAAGATGTACCCGGCCGGGCTGTCGGGGAGATGCGCGATGGCCGCCTGGCCCTGTTTGCCAAGGGCGTGGTGCGCGGCGACTGGCTGCTGACACTGGCGGTAGACACAGCCAAGCGGCGCGGGGCGCGCGATGACGGGCTGTTCGAGGGCCACATCGATCCGAATGCCTATTATACGCTCTATGGCGACCGTACCTGGCAGTATTCCGATGCCGAGAGCTCCTATCCGGTCTATGTCAAGCTCGAACGCGAGGCCGTGCAGATCCTGTTCGGCGATATCGACACCGACCTGACGGATACTGAACTTGGCCGGTATGCCCGGCGCCTGCCCGGTTTCAAACTGACCTATGATGGCGAGACGATTTCAGCCTCGGGTTTTGCGGCCGAAACCAATCAGGGTTTCGCAAAGGATGAGATAGCCGCTGACGGGACGTCCGGCCCGTATCGTCTCAGTACCGCGCCGGTTGTCTACAATTCCGAAACCGTCCGTATCGAGACACGCGACAGGTTCCGCGCGGACGATGTCCTTTCGGTACGCACGCTGACACGGTGGATCGATTACGAGCTTGACTACCGCACGGGCGAGCTGCGCCTGCGCCAGCCGGTGATGCCGTCGGATGCGGGCTTCAATCCCAATGTCATCGTGATCGATTACGAAGCTGCAGCCGATGCCGAGCGCAACACGACGACCGGTGGCCGTGTCGCGGCCCACACGGCGGATCGCGCCCTCGAGGCGGGGGCAACTTTCCTGCGTGAAGAGGGCTCCCCCACGTCAGCGCGCGCGTCCGGCGAAATTCTCGCTGCTGATGTCCGCGCACGCGTCAGCGATGAGCTGGAATTGCGCGCCGAAGTGGCCCGCTCGCGAAACGAGACCGGTGAGGGCCGGATAAGCGGGGAGGCCTACCTTGCAGAGATTGTGCGTGAGACCGAAGCGCTCAGTGTACGGGGCTATCTCCGCGAGGAAAGCGCCGGCTTCGGTCTTGGCCAGCAATCGGCGGTCACATCGGGCATTCGGCGGATGGGGGCCGACGGGGTCGTGCGCCTGGGAGACGCCGAGCCTGACGGGCGGGCCGGGCGGATCGAGCATTTCTTCGATGGACGGCTGTATACGGAAAAGAGCCTCGGCAAAGGCGCTGAGCGTGATGTGCTGGAGGCCGCCGTGCGTCGCGAGGGCGAGCGCTCGGGCCTGGCCGTCGGCCTGCGGTCCGTCGGGGAGAGCTATGGTGGTCTCGCAGATGACCGCGATTCCCTACTCGCGACGGCAGAGGTCCGGCGCAGCCTGCCCGAGCAGGGCCTCACCGTGACCCTTACGCATGAGCAGCCGCTGGGCGTGCGCGATGAAACGAGCCGCTTTCCGCAGCGCACCCTCGCCGGGGCGGACAAGCGACTGAATGACTGGGCCGCGCTTAACCTGCGTCATGAGGTGACCAGCGGCGCCAATACATCGGGGCAGAGCACGCTGGCCGGCATCATGCTGACGCCGTGGCGCGGCGGCGAGGTGAGGCTGGCGGGCGACCTGCTGACGCAGGATTCCGAGCGCCGCCTTGGCGCGACCCTGGGTGTTGACCAGAGTGTGCCATTGAGCCGGCGCTGGTCGGCCAGCTTCGGTGCGGCGCACCGGGCGCGTCTTGATGATCGCGATTCGCCCCGCGACGTGATTGCCGCGGGTCCCCGTTCTCCCTTCGATGACGGCGTACGGACGGGCCTTGCCGGAGCCGAAGCCTTCTCCTCGGCCTATGCCGGAACAGGATATCGCAGCGGCGCGGCAGCGGCCTCCAGCCGCATTGAATATCGCGATGCCGAGTCCGGCCGGCGCTGGACCGGCGCCATCGCCGGCGCCCGCGAAGCCAACAGTGTTTTCTCCTATGGCGCGGCTGCGCGCGTCGAGACCGAAACACGCGAAGGGTTTGGGCGTTTTGAGCGCAGTGAAATCCGTGTCGGGACCGCTTATCGCCCGCGCGGCGAGGGCAGCATACTTCTGACCCGCTTTGATGCACGGCAGGAATATGAGGAAGGCATCTCGGATACTGGCAAGCTGGTCGGAAATTTCGCCTGGAACAGGATGCTCTCGGACCGTAGCCAGGTTTCGGTCAATGGCGGTCTGAAATACCAGTCGGGTAACGTCCTTGGTGTACGCATGACAGGCTTTACCCACCTGATCGGTGCTGAGCTGCGTCATGATATCACGCCGCAAACGGATTTCGGGTTTGCGATGGCGGTGCTGGCGGACCATCGCACGGAGACGGCGCAGTTTTCGTTCGGGCCATCCTTCGGTTTCACCCCCGCGGAGTCGGTCTGGATCAGCATGGGCTATAACATTGCCGGCTTCCGGGACCGCGATTTCGAGGCCGCCCAGTATAGTGATCGCGGGCCCTACATTAAGTTTCGCGTAAAGTTTGACCAGCAAACTGCACGCGGGCTGCTGAACCGGATATCGCCCGGCTGAGGCCCGGGCCGGATCCGGCTGAGATGAGCCCGCCAGGACACCGCTGATGCCTCTGAACCCCGCCTGCATGTTACGCGGCCTCGCTGCTTCGGTTTCGGTGCTGACGATGGCAGCGGCCGCCCACGGGCAGGCGACGATCGATAACGGGTCGGCCTCGGCCGCGCAGATCGGCGCGCGCCTGCAGGGGCCGGGCGTGACCATCACGAATGCAGACATCCCGGCAGCGAACCTGTCCGACGGGCCGAACATGTACGGCCTGTTCTCCAACGGTATCGGCGGCGCGGGCCTGCAGATCGATCGCGGGGCGGCCCTGTCCACCGGCTCGATCGCCAGCATGTTCTCAGCCAACACGACCGCGAGTGCGAGCGTGAGCGCCTCGGGGACACAGTATAACGACCCGGACCTGACCGCGATCGAGACGAATGCCCGCTTCAATGTAGCCGTCGTGACGATGGATGTGACGCTTGATCCCTATGTCACGGGCCTCGCGCTGCGCTACCAGTTCGGTTCGGACGAATATCCCGACTATGTCGGCTCGCGTTTCAACGACCTGTATGCGATTCTTCTGTCCGGGCCCGGCATATCCGGTGTCGAGAATATCGCCCGCCTGCCGACGAGCGATGGCGTGGTCGATATTAACACAATAAATTTCGGCATTCGCGGCTGCGCCCAGGACGGGGCCGTGATCTCGACCCTCGACACGCCCTTCTACATTCGCAACGGGCACACGTCGACGGTCAGTGGGGCTACCGGCTTTCTCGTCTGCAACCCGGCAACCCAGCCGGGACCGTTCCCTGTCACCATGCAGTGGAACGGGCTGACCAGTGCACTGACGGCTGAGCGGCGGGGGCTGACACCTGGCAATACTTACCGGCTCAAGCTTGCCGTCGCCGATGTTCTGGATACGCAGTATGATTCCGGCGCGATATTCGAGACGATAACGGGCCTCTATGACCGGGACTATGGCGACGCGCCCAACACAGGCGGCTATGGCAACCCCTACCATGTCATCTCAAGCGAGCATCGCCTCGGGCCGACCGTCACGCCCGAAACCGATGGTTACAACAGCCCGCTGGCGCTCGGCGATGTCGATGACGGGGTCACGATCCCGGGCCTGCAGGCCGGCGTGCCCGCGACTATCACGGCGGCTGTGACCGGCGCGGGGGGATACCTGCAGGCCTGGTTCGATTGGAACAATGATGGCGACTTCAGCGATGCCGGCGAGCAGGTCGCGCTCAACCTGCAGGATCTCGACGCGGACGGAGAGATCAGTTTCACGGTGACACCACCTGCCCTTGCCACAGCCACGAATGTCTTTGCCCGCTTCCGCTGGTCCACCCAGGCGAACCTCTCGCCCACAGAGCCTGCGCCTGATGGCGAGGTCGAGGATTATCTGGTGCCGGTCGGCTCGGCCTCGGCGCCTTTGTCATGCCCGGCCGGGTATACGCCCATCAGCCATACCGGCCATGCCGGAACGGTCGTCACATCGGCGGAGTTCTCTGCCAATGCGCTTGGCCCGATCCTGCCGGCCGGGGGCACGACCGACAACAGTAACTCCGCGCGGGTGAATACCGGAGGCAATGCCACTCTGGCCCTGCGGCTGCAGGATATTGTCCCGGCGGGCAGCAGCCTGCTCGTTTCGCTCGCGCGCAACAATAATCCCGGCAATGTGGCGATCGACTTCTCGCCCGACGGCTCGGTCTGGACGCAGGTTGCAACCTTCAGTTCGCCGGTCAACAATCAGGCCCAGCAGATTTTCATTCCGGTTCCGGCGGGATCAACGGAATACGTCCGCTTCCGGCGCCTGGGCGGACGGGTCTGGATCGACGGGGTGCAGTACAACATGGCCTGCCGGCCTGCGCCGCCGCTTACCGGCGCGAAATCCCTCTCGGTTTATGACCCGGCCGCGGCGGGGCTGTATGCCGTGCCCGGCAACGACGTGATTTACACGATCCAGATTTCCAATACTGGCATCGTGGCGACCGATCCTGATTCGATCCAGCTGATCGATCGCATCCCCGCCGAAATCGAGATCTTCAACGGCCCGACACCGGAATTCGGCGGTGCCGTTGCCGGGTGGGCGCAGAGCGGAACCAGCCTCACCTTCAACCCGGCGACCGACCTGCGCTGGTCGGACGCTCTTGCCCCGCCGGCCGATCATGCCGCCTGCACCTATGTCCCCGCAGCGGGATATGATCCGGCGATCCGCTATGCCTGTTTCAACCCGAAGGGCGTGATGCCGGCCG
>DAIRTA010000019.1:0-21412 GCA_036804125.1 Hyphomonas sp. | reverse complement strand
CGCAGGATGTTCCGATCATCCGGCAGATGATTCCCTTCACTGCGCTCGGCCTGCCGTGGAATCTCGATGCCTGGGACGGTTATCCGGCGGCGCGTGAACGCCTCTATGAGGCGGTGGCTGCCTCGGGCGCCCGGCTGGTCACGCTGGCCGGCGACACGCACACCGCCTATGCCAATGAACTCTTCGATCATCGCGGCATGCGCCGCGGCGTCGAATTCGGATGCACCTCGATCACGTCACCGGGAATGGGCGCCTATATCCGGGATGTGCCGGATCTCGGTCCGCGCATAGCGGCGGCCAACCGCGAAGTGGTCTGGCACGATCCGTTCGGGAACGGGTACACGCTCGTGACCTTCACGCCCGAGCGTACGGAAGCTGTTTTCCGCAAGGTTTCAACAGTCCTCGCCGAAGAGTTCAGCGTCGATACGGTTGCGGTCCACGAAGCGCTCCCGGAACCTGGCGGCGTCTCGGCGCTGCGGGCCGTCTAGGCGGAGCCTATTCGACCAGCCCGGACAGCGTCGAGCGGCCGCCATCAAGGACGAGCACGCTGCCTGTGGTAAAGGCCGCTCCCGGCGAGGACAGGTAAAGCGCGGCTTCGGCCACCTCGTCGGACAGTGCAGCCCGCCCGAGCGGCACGCGCTTGGCAGTCCATTCGAGGGCGCGTTCCTCGGCAGGCCGGATGCAGACCACAGCGTTCACCCGGATGGCCTGATCAGCCAGCTCGAGCGCGGCGGCCCTTACAACGCCAAGTATCGCCGCCTGGGTCACCATTTCGCTGAAATGGCCCGGCGTCGAGGCAAGGGCCGCATAGCCGAGTACAAAGGTAATGGAGCCTTTCTGCACCCGCCGTCCAGCGCCGGTTTCCGGAAGGTCGTCCTGGCTGATCAGCTGCTCCGCAAACAGTTTGACCCCGAGCATGGCCCCGGTGGCCGCACGGGTGACCGCCTTGTCAAACCGCTCCTGGGTCAACTCGGTCAGCCGGTCCGGCTCGGGAAGCTCCGGGACAATGACCGCATGGTCGACCCGTTTGAACCGTTCGGTCGCCGCGGTTATGGCATTGCGGATACCGATACGGGTATGCAGGTCGCCGTGATGGAAAGCGACCTCATCGGGAAGTGATCCCTTGGCGTTGGCAATCCGCTCGGCTGAGGGATCAGCCCCCAGGACATTATGACCGGCCTGTTCGTTGAAGCAGCGCGCGATCGAATCGCCAAGCTCCCGGCCCAGGCCAAGTATGACGGTAACGGGCTGGCCCATCCTCAGGCCGGCACAAACGCTAGCCGGGCGGCAGGTCGAAACAGGGACATCGGGTGCCTCGCGCTCGCAGGCGGATGGGATATGGCCGCCCGGACAGCCGGGCAGCCGCTAGTCAGATCGGAGATTTTGCAGCTGTTCCTTAATTCGCAGTTTCTGCCGCTTGAGTTCCCTTATCGCGAGCTCGTCTGCAGAGGGCCTTTTCTGCTCGGAGCTGATCTGTTCGTCCAGTTTGCGGTGCTTGGCAGCCAGCTCACTGATCCGACCATCTCGTGACATGGGCATTCTCCTCATTTTCCGCTGCAGCCCGGAGCGGCTGCAGGTTAATCATGCCATGACAGGGGCCTTGAGTCCCGGCAAATCGACACTGTGCTGTTCTGGCCCGGCTTCCGCCTCGGCGCCTGGGCCCCTGACGCTCAGCGCGGCGCCGCGGCCTCGCCCTTCCGGCCGGCCTTGTGGGTAAACATCGCCTGATCGGCCGCGCCAATCAGCGCCTGCGGTGACTGGCCCGGGCGCCAGGCCGTGATCCCGCAGGACGCGCCGATACGTACCGCTGATCCGATCCCGAGCGTCTCGTCGCGCACCTCGAGCCGGTCGATGGCCTCGGCCAGATGGCGGGCCTTGCGCGCACTGTCCTCCAGCGAGGCGTGTGCCAGCACGATGCCGAATTCATCTCCGCCAAGCCGACCGACAATATCGGTCTCGCGCGTGTTCTCGAGCAGGATCTCGGACACTTTCAGCAGCACCCGGTCGCCGGCCGCATGACCGAACAGGTCATTGACCTGCTTGAAATTATCGAGATCGATGAAGATCAGCGAAAGCGCCGTCTGGAACCGGCCAGCCAGGGCGATTTCCCGCCGCAGCTCCCGCTCGAAGGCCCGCCGGTTGAACATCGGGCAGAGCGTGTCATGATCGGCCAGCAATTCGGCTTCGGCGAGCGCTGCCTTCAGCGCGTCAGCCTCCTCGCGCAGAGCGATCACTTCCTCGCTCAGCGCCTCGACAATTGCGCGGGTCTGCCGGTCAAGCGCCCGGACATCAATTCCGAGAGCCGCAAGCAGCGCGCCGCGTTCCGCGGCCGTGAAGTCGGCGTTGTCATCAGCCATATCACAACACTAGCGGCAGATGGCCTGCCTGTGCAGCCCTTTCGCCAGCAGCGTGCATGGGCCGGGCCGCAAGGGGCGTTGACCGCCACAGCGGCGCTCTTATGCTGCGCGCTTTGCGGGAGAGGCTGATGGCGGATACCCCGGCACCCGGCGTCGCGATCATCATGGGCAGCCAGTCCGACTGGGACATCATGAAAGCTGCGGCGGACATTCTGGACGCGCTCGCCATTGCCTATGAGGCAAGGATCGTCTCGGCACACCGCACGCCGGAGCGCCTCTATGCCTTTGCCCGCGAGGCGCGCGGCCGGGGCGTCAAAGTCATCATTGCAGGCGCAGGCGGCGCGGCCCACCTGCCGGGAATGGCCGCTGCGATGACGCCGCTGCCGGTTCTCGGCGTTCCGGTCACATCCAAGACCCTTTCGGGACTCGACAGCCTCCTGTCGATCGCCCAGATGCCAAAGGGCGTTCCCGTCGGCACACTTGCGATCGGCGAAGCGGGCGCCGCCAATGCCGCGCTGATGGCCGCCGCGATCCTGGCCCTGTCAGACCCGGCACTGGCCGACAGGCTCGATGCCTATCGCGCCGCCCAGACCGCCTCTGTCGGCGAAACGCCGGTGACATGACCCCCCTCCCTGCGGGCGCCCGGATAGGCATACTCGGTGGCGGCCAGCTCGGGCGGATGCTGGCCCTGGCTGGCGCCGGGCTCGGCTTCGACATGCTTGTCTACACACCCGAGACCGACCCGCCGGCGGGCCGCGTCGCCGCGCGCACCTTTCAGGCCGATTGGAACGATAGTGCCGCGCTGCGGGAGTTTGCGACGGCCTGCGACGCGGTAACGCTCGAATTCGAGAATGTTCCGGTCGCAACGCTGGAGGCGATTGCGGCGATGGGCGTTCCCACGCGGCCCGGCGCCGGCTCGCTCGCGATCTCGCAGGACCGCGCAAAAGAAAAGGCCTTTCTGAACGAGGCCGGCATCGCGACCACGCCCTATACCGTTATCGACGCCCATGCGGATATCCTCAGCGCCCTGCCCCGGTTCGGCGGCGCGGGCCTCTTGAAAACCCGACGGGAGGGTTATGACGGCAAGGGGCAGGCCTGGGTCCGCAACGCAGACGAAGCCATGACGGCCTGGCAGAGCCTTGGCTTTGCGCCGGCAGTTCTTGAAGCCATCGTCACCTTCGAATGTGAAATCTCCGTCCTGGTGGCCCGGAATGCCCGCGGGGAGGCTGCCAGCTGGGCACCGCCCCGCAACGCCCATGAGAACGGCATCCTCGCGCGCTCGGTGGTCCCGTCCGGCCTGCCCCAGGCGGTCGAGGAGAAGGCGCGGACTATGGCCCTGCGCCTGGCCGAGCGGCTTGGCCATGTCGGCGTGCTCGCTCTGGAATATTTCGTGCTGCCGGATGGTGGCCTGATCGCCAACGAGTTTGCCCCGCGCGTCCACAATTCCGGACACTGGACGCCGGAAGCCAGCCAGACGGGGCAATTCGAACAGCATATCCGCTGCGTCGCCGGCTGGCCGCTCGGCGATACGCGCCGCCTGTTCGATGCCGAGATGGTCAATCTGATCGGCGAAGCAGGCAAGCTTGATCCGGCCAGCCTCGGGCCGCATGATGCACTCACACTCTATGGCAAGCGCGACGCCCGGCCCGGCCGAAAGATGGGCCACATCACCCGCCGCCTTGGCCCCAGAAAGGACTGAAACCCCGCCATGCGCCTTCCCGTCTCGACCTGGACCGATATCGAAAGCTGGCTGCGAACCTCGCGGACCATCGTGATCCCGATCGGGTCGATGGAGCAGCACGGACCGAACGGCTTCATCGGCACCGATGCGCTCTGCCCGGAGATCATCGCCAATCACGCCGAAAGCCTCGCCCCTGACCGGATTCTCGTCGGGCCGACCTTCAACACCGGCTGCGCCCAGCACCATCTCGGCTTTCCGGGCACGGTGACCCTGCGGCCCTCCACCATGATCGCAGCCATGGTCGACTGGACCGAAAGCCTGATGCGCCATGGTTTCGAGCGACTCTACTGGTTCAACGGCCATGGCGGAAATATCGCCACCATCGAGGCGGCGTTTGCCGAAATCCATGCCCGGCGCAGCTTCGATCCGCGCGGGCAGGACAACCGTCCGGGCCTCGCCCTGAAGCGCCGCGACTGGTGGGACTTCAAGGAGGTCATGAAGCTCTGCGCCGAGATCTATCCGGTCGGCCATGGCAGCCATGCCACGGCTTCGGAAGTTGCCGTGACCTACTGGGCCTATCCCGAGCGCGAGCGGCAGAACACCCCGATGAGCCCCAAGATCGCCCCCGGCGGAGCCATCAGCGATGCGGTGCAGTACCGGCGGGATTTCCCCGACGGGCGCATCGGCTCGGACCCGACCCAGGCCAATGCGGCCGATGGCGGGCGCATTGTCGAGGTTGCCGCGAGGTGTCTGGTTGAGGAAGTTTCTCGCTTCGCGGCTTAAATCCCCCGTAATCATTGCGGGTTTCTGTGGAAGCGAGCCCCGGCTGCGGCTATCAGCTTCGGAAATGAATGATCGGCGGACCTGAATGCTTCACGTCAGTGCGCTCGAAAAATCCTTTGGCAGCCGGCAGGCCGTGCGCGGCGTGAGTTTCGAGGTGGAACGCGGCACCGTGCTCGGCTTCCTGGGGCCCAACGGCGCCGGCAAGTCCACCACCATGCGGATGATCGCCGGCGTGCTCGAGCCGGACGCGGGCGACGTAACGATTGCCGGCCACAGTATCGTTGCCAGCCGGCGCGCCGCGCAGGCCGCTCTCGGCTACCTGCCGGAGGGCGCCCCGCTTTATCAGGACATGCGGCCGCCGGAATTCCTCGCCTTCATCGCCTCGGCCCGCGGCATGCCGCGCAACGCGCGACGCGACGCGATCGACCGCGCCATCGCCGATGCGCGTATCTCGACGGTCTGCGGCCAGCGCATCGGCGCCCTGTCAAAGGGCTATCGCCGCCGCGTCGGCCTGGCCGCGGCCATCCTGCACGACCCGCCAGTGCTCGTGCTCGATGAGCCGACGGACGGGCTCGACCCCAACCAGAAGCGCGCCGTGCAGGCACTGATCCGCCGCATGGCCGCCACCAAGGCGATTGTCATATCCACCCATACGCTCGCCGAAGTGCCGGCGATGTGCCATCGTGCGATCCTGATCGACCGGGGGCAGATCGTCGCTGCGGACACCCCGGCCGGCCTCGCACGCCAGTCCGAGGACGGAACGCTTGAAGGCGCGTTCACACGCCTCACCGGGGAATTCGAGGACGAAGTCCTGTGATCGCCGCGCGGGACATCATTACCCGCCAGATGAGCGGCCTGCGTGCGACCTATCTGCGTGAACTGTCGACCTATTTCGCCACGCCAATGGCTTACGTCTTCCTTGCCGTCTTCCTGCTGGCGCTGGGCCTGTTCACCTGGGAAGCCGGGCGGTTCTTCGATACCGGCGTGGCCGACCTCCAGCCCTTCTTCGTCTGGCATCCCTGGCTGTACATGATCTTCCTGCCGGCCCTCGCCATGCGTCTCTGGGCCGATGAGCGCGCCAATGGCACCGACGAGCTCCTCCTGTCCCTGCCGGTCGGACTGCCTGGCCTTGTCCTCGGCAAGCTCGGCGCCGCCTGGACCGTTGCCGCGACCGGCCTCATTTTTACCTTTCCGGTCTGGCTGACGGTGAATTTTCTCGGCGAGCCTGACAATGCCGCGATCGCGCTGACCTATTTTGTCAGCCTCCTGATGGCAGGGGCCTATCTCGCGATCGGGGCGGCGATGTCCTCCCTCGCGGCCAGCCAGGTCTCGGCCTTCGTGATCAGCGTCGTCATCGCGTTCATTTTTACCGCCGCCGGAACACCGGTCGTGCTCTCGACCATCCAGGGGCTGTTCGGCGCCGGCGCCGCAGAAACCCTTGCGCGCTTTTCCTTCATCACCCAGTTCGAAAGCGCGCAGCGCGGTGTGCTCGAACTGCGTGTTGTTGCCTATTTCATCGGGCTGACGGGCGTGTTTGCTTTCCTCAATTGCCTGTGGGCGTCGCGCCAGAGGCTCGGCTGAGGCGATGTCGGCGAGGCGCTACCTCATCCTGATGACACTGCTTGCCGGGTTCATCCTCCTGGCCGGGAACATCGCAGCCCAGCGCCTGCTCGCGGGTGCGCGCCTCGATTTCACCGAAGGCCGCCTCTACACGCTGTCTGAGGCCACCCGCTCCGTGCTTGCTGATCTCGCAGAGCCGGTGGACATAACGCTCGTCTATTCGCGCCGCGCAGCCCAGGACTATCCGGCCATCCAGGCCCACGCCTCGCGGGTGCGCGAGATGCTGGCTGCCTATGCGGCCGCCTCGCGCGGGCAGCTGCGGATACACGAGATCGACCCGCGGGCCTTCTCGGAGGACGAGGACCGCGCGCTCGCTGCCGGGGTCGCCGCGCTGCCGGCCCGCGGCGCCGACCCGCTCTATCTGGGTATCATCGGGGAAAACACGGTCGATGATGTGAGGGTCATGCCGTTCCTCGCACCCGAAAGGGAGGCAACGCTCGAATATGACCTGACACGGATGATCGCCCGCCTTGACAATCCCGATCCACCGCGGATCGGGATTCTTAGCTCCCTGCCCGGAATGGCTGTCCGCGGGCCGGAAGGCGGGTATGCCGTGCGCCAGGAGATCGAGCGGCTGTATGAAGTCGAGCCGATCGAGCCGAATTTCGATACCTTGCCCGATAATCTCGACGCGCTGCTGATTGTTCATCCGCCTGAGCTGTCGAGCTGGCAGGAATGGCAGATTGACCAGTTCCTGCTTGCGCGGGGTCGCGCCGTGTTCGTCGTTGATCCGGCGGCCAAGACTGCCCTCAGTGGCGGGGCTTTCTCTGCCGGTCTCGCACCGCCCCGCTCAGGTCTGGGCCGCTTCGGCGAGGCCTGGGGCGTGCGTCTTGCCCCCGAGGCGGTCGCCGATGCGGCCCATGCCCTGCCGGTTCCGGTCGAAACCGGCGCCGGCCGGATCGAGGAGATATCCCATCCGCTGTTCATCGGCATCCCCGCGCGCCAGATGAGCCAGGATGATCTGATCACGGCCGATCTCATGCGGGAGGTCTATTTCGGTGCGCCGGGCGCGCTGATCGCCCGCAGCGTTCCTGAAGGTGCCACGTTTGATCCCCTGATCACGACCGGGCCAAGCCCGTCTTTCATCGATGCCGCCCGCGCCGCGCGGGACATCTCTCCCGCCGAGACGCTGCGCGCCTACCGCGCCGAGCCTGATGCTCTGGTGATTGCCGGCCGGCTTATCGGCAGGCTGCGCACGGCCTTCCCCGCTGGGCCACCGGCGCTTGACCTGCCGGACGATCCCGCCCGGGCCGAGACCCTGCGCGCCGCGCAGGCCAATGCGCCCCCTGCCCTACGCGAGAGCGCTCTGCCGGCAGACATCGTAATCTTCGCCGATGCGGATTTTCTCTCTGATGATTTCTACATCGTCCCCGGCAGCGGGCTCGCACTGGCCGATAATGGCAGCCTGCTCCTGAATGCACTGGATGCGATCTCGGGCAGTACGGAACTCTCGCGGCTGCGCTCGCGCGCGCCCGGCCTGCGCCCGATGTCTCGCATCGACCGGCTCCGGGAAGCCGCCGAGGCCCAGTATTTCCGGCAGCAGGACGCGCTCGAGCGGCGCCTTGACGAAGCCCAGGCCCGGCTGACCGCGCTGCAGGCGGCCGGAATCGAGGAGGGCGCGGCCCTGACCGATCCGGCGGCGCGCCTCGACCCTGCGGATCGCGAGGAGATGAGCCGCCTGCGCGAGAATATCGTCAGCCTCCGCGCCAGCCTGCGCGCCATCGAGCGCGATTATCGCCGCGACATTGACCGGATGGAGACAGCTCTCAAGGCCCTGAACATCTGGGGAGGTCCCATCCTGATCATGCTGGCCGGCTTCTTCGTCTGGCGATCACAGCGCCGCGCGCAGGGCCGGCCGTCATGAGCCGGGCGAGGCATACGCAGCGATCCCGCCGGGTCGCGGTGATGGCAGGGCTCGCCGGCCTGAGCGGGCTTTTGGCGGTCATCAGCAGCCTGGGCGCCGAGCCCGCTCCGCCGATGAACGGGCGCAGCGGTACGCCGGTCATCCCGCAGTTTGAGCGTCTCAGCCCCGAAGTCTCGGCCATCCGAGTCACGCTGGCCGACGGCACCTATGTCCTTGAAGAGAACGACACCGGCTGGACCCTGCGGGGAACTGGCGGCTATCCGGTCCGCGCCGATCGGCTGTCGGCGCTGTCGACGGGGCTGGCCACCCTTGCCTGGGAAGCCCCGCGCACCCGTGACCCCGACAAGTTCAACCGCATCGGCCTCGGCGACCCCCGTGAGGGCGGTACTGGCGCACTGCTCGAACTGATTGACGCCTCGAGCACACCGCTCGCTGCGCTCATTACCGGGCGGAAGGATGGCAACATCTATGCTCGCTTCCCGGAGGAAGGCATGGCCTACCGCGTCAAGGGCGAGCTGCCGCCGCTCTATGTCGCCGATGCCTGGCTGGATCTCGACATTCTTGATGTCAGCGCCGATGCAATCCAGTCGGTCCGGCTGATTGATGCCCGCGGGCAAAGCCTGTTCCTTCGGCGCAATGTCGGTGGCAATGAAGGCGATTTCCGGCCCGGCCCGCCCCAGCAGGACTGGCGCCTTGTCAGCCGCACCGCCGCTTCCGGGCCGGCGCTGGCAATCACCCGCTTCCAGCCGGTCGGCGTCAAGCCTGCAGGCGCGCTGGCCGGCACGCCCGTGGCGCGGCATGTGACCGAAACGCATGACGGGCTGGAGATCGAGGTCCAGGCTTTCCGCGAGGCAGGCGGGATGTATGTGACCCTCCGGGCCATCGAGGCGGGCCACGGGGCGCGGCGCGGCGAGACCATAAATGCCCGCGCCCGCGGCTGGGCCTTCCAGCTTGCGCCAGCCGACTGGGCTGACTTTGCTCCGGAGATCCGCACGATCGCCCGCCCGCCCGACGGGCCGACCTAACGTCTGGGGCCGCGCGAAGCCCTATTTCACCGCGTATACGGCCAGGACCGGCCCGATGCCGGCCTCCTGCACGATCAGAGCGCAGCCGGACTCGCAATCGGGAAGCTCGATATCGGCGCGCCCGCCAAGCCAGGGCCCTAGGGATACGGCTGCGACCACGGGATTGACCATGTCGGTCGTGTTTGCTGCGCCTTTCAGGAAGGATACCCACCAGATCTCGGCGAGGTTCTCTGTCTGCCCATCCAGTGACACGCGGGCGCCGGACCGCCGGATTTCGACGCCGGCACTGGCGGCGGCGCTTGCCCGGTCCAGCGCGGCCATGATGCGTTGCCGGCGATTTCCGGCACACTGCTCGCGGCCGGCAAAGACGGTCTGAGGCGTGTACGGACCGCGCAGGCTGAACCGCTCGCTGTAACCGCGCTGGCGCTCCTTGGATTCGGCGATCGCCATCGGATCGCGCCCCCCGAGATAATCCCAGTAGTCTACCGACCAGGTCAGGACGAGAACATCGGCGCGTTCGTTACTGAGGGCGCGCATCTGGCGATGCGCCGCCGGGCAGCTCATGCAGTTCTGGGAGGCGAAAAGCTCGACCAGCACGGGCGAATCCGCGCGCGCCGCAGGCAGCATGAAAAGGGTCAGACCAATAAGAAGACCAAGCGCGCGAAACATCCTGCCGGATATAGCGGCAGTTTCCTGCCGCTGACAGTCACACGCGCGTGAGAACTGCACAGACCCGTCTGCCACCGGGATCAGGCCGCTGCAGCCAGATTGCGCAGGACGTAATGCAGGATGCCGCCATTGCGGTAATAATCAAGCTCATTGTCGGTATCGATGCGAAGCATGACGGTGATCTCGCGGCTCGCGCCGGATGCATCGCGGATCTTCAGCGTGACCTCCTGACGCGGTTTCAGCGCGCTCACGCCGTGCAGAGAAACAGTCTCGTCACCCTTGAGCCCGAGGCGCTGCCAGCTGTCGCCCGGCTGGAACTGCAGTGGCAGCACGCCCATGCCGATCAGGTTCGAGCGGTGGATACGCTCGAAGCTTTCGGCCACAACCGCGCGCACACCGAGCAGCACCGTTCCTTTCGCCGCCCAGTCGCGCGACGATCCGGTGCCGTATTCCTTGCCCGCAAACACGACCAGCGGGACGCCCTCGCCCCGGTAGCGCATCGCCGCATCATAGATCGGCATCTCTTCGCCGCTGGGATAGTGCACGGTCACGCCGCCCTCGGTGCCCGGCGCCATATGGTTGCGGATACGGATATTCGCGAAGGTGCCGCGCATCATGACTTCATGATTGCCGCGCCGCGCGCCATAGGAGTTAAAATCGGTGATGCCGACCCTGTTTTCCTGAAGGTAGCGCCCGGCGGGACTCGACGCCTTGATCGCTCCGGCCGGCGAAATGTGGTCCGTGGTGATTGAATCGCCCAGCAGGCCTAGAACGCGCGCGCCCTCGACATCTTTCAGCGGCTTCGGCTCAGGACCCATGCCTTCGAAATAGGGCGGGTTCTGAACATAGGTCGAGCCGGCCGGCCAGTCATAGGTCTGCCCGCCGGAGACCTTGATCGACTGCCAGTGCTCATCGCCCTTGAATACATCGGCATAGCGCGCTGCAAACATGTCCGGCGTCACATTCGCGCGCATGACATCGGCGATTTCCTGGTTCGAGGGCCAGATATCCTTGAGATAGACCGGCTGGCCATCCTTGCCGGTGCCGAGCGGCTGGCGCGTCAGGTCGGTATGCATCGATCCGGCGAGAGCATAGGCGACGACGAGCGGCGGCGAGGCGAGATAGTTTGCCCGCACGTCCTGGTTCACCCGGCCCTCGAAATTGCGGTTGCCCGAGAGGACCGAGACCGCAACCAGATTGTTCTCATTGATGGCGGCCGATATCGCCTCCGGAAGCGGCCCGGAATTGCCGATACAGGTCGTGCAGCCATAGCCGACCAGATTGAAGCCGAGCGCATCAAGATCGTCCTGCAAGCCGGACTTGCTCAGATAGTCCGTCACCACCTGGCTGCCGGGGGCGAGCGAGGTCTTGACCCAGGGCTTGGAGCCCAGCCCCTTCTCCCTCGCCTTCTTCGCCAGCAGGCCGGCCGCGATCAGCACTGACGGGTTCGACGTATTGGTGCAGGAGGTGATGGCAGCAATCACGACCGAGCCATCATCTATGGTGTAATCGGCGCCGCGGACCGGACAGCCGCCGCCGCGTGTGCCGACATTGTCGGCGCCCTCGGCGATGAACTCGGCCTCCTCGGCTGTCTCTGCTGGCTTGAGCGGGCTTTTCGCCCCGCCGCGAATCTCGGGCAGGACCCGGCGGAAATCCTCTGCCGCATCGGCGAGCCGCACCCGGTCCTGCGGCCGTTTCGGCCCGGCGAGCGACGGCTCGACCGTGCCGAGGTCCAGCTCCAGCGTGTCGGTGAACACCGGCTCGGCCATGTCCGGACGCCAGTAGCCCTGCGCCTTGGCATAGGCCTCGACAAGGGCGACCTGCCCGGTGCTCCGGCCCGTATCGGCAAGATAGGACAGGGTCTCCTCATCGACCGGGAAGAAGCCGCAGGTCGCGCCATATTCCGGCGCCATATTGGCGATAGTCGCGCGGTCTTCGAGGGTCAGCGCTGCCAGGCCGGGGCCGAAGAATTCGACGAACTTGTCGACCACGCCCTTCTTGCGCAGCATCTGCACCACCGTCAGCACGAGGTCGGTGGCGGTTGCGCCTTCCGCCATGCGGCCGGTCAGCCTGAAGCCGATCACTTCCGGGATCAGCATCGAGACCGGCTGGCCCAGCATCGCGGCCTCTGCCTCGATGCCGCCGACACCCCAGCCAAGCACGGCGAGACCATTGATCATGGTTGTGTGGCTGTCGGTGCCGACGCAGGTATCGGGATAGGCCACGGTCTCGCCGTTGTCCTCACGGGTCCAGACTGCCTGGCCGAGATATTCCAGATTGACCTGGTGGCAGATCCCGGTGCCCGGTGGCACGACGCGGAAATTGCGGAAGGCTTTCGCGCCCCAGCGCAGGAACTGGTAGCGCTCGCCATTGCGCTCATATTCGAGGGCGACATTACGCTCGAAACTGTCCGGACCCGCGAAATGATCGACCATCACCGAATGGTCGATGACGAGATCGACCGGCACCAGCGGGTTGACGCGATCGACATCGGCGCCGAGCCTCGCTGCGGCATCACGCATCGCGGCGAGATCCACCACTGCGGGTACGCCTGTGAAATCCTGCATCAATACGCGTGCCGGCCGGTAATTGATCTCATGGCTGACGCGGCCGCCATTCTCGATCCAGCTGCGGAAGGCGAGAATGTCTTGCTTCGTGACGGTCTTGCCGTCTTCATGGCGCAGCATGTTCTCCAGCAGCACTTTCAGAGAGGCCGGCAGGCGCGAGACATCACCGAGCCCGCTGCGGGCGGCGGTCCCGATGGCATAATAGGTATAGGTCCGTCCGCCTGCTTCCAGTTCCGATCGGGACGAAAAACTGTCCAATGCTGCCATGAGTGCTGCTCCGATACTTCGGGATGAGGCGCCTCCGGCGCCGGAATGCCCGTCTCTTATCGGGGCCGCCCTGCCGGTGCAATTGGACAAAGGGTCAAGCACCGACCCGTGAAGGGCTTTCTTGCGGCTACCGCCGAAGCGGTTACACCCTGCGGGCATGAACGCTGCCTCGCCAGAGCCCTCTTCGCCTGCCGCCCTGATCGCGGGCGACGGGCTGGGCGTGCTGCGCGGGGATCTTGTGCTCTTCCGCAACGTCAGCCTCTCACTGCAATCCGGCGACGCGCTGGTGCTGCGCGGGCCAAACGGCGCGGGCAAGACCACCTTGCTGCGTGTGCTGGCGGGCCTGACCCGCGCCGAAGCCGGGGCGGTGCGCCTCCACGCGGCCTTTCACTGGCTCGGCCACCGCGACGGGCTGAAGCCGCAGGAGACCCCCGAAAGCCATCTCGCCCTCTGGGCCCGCGCCTGGGGCGCCGGAGCGGACATTCCTGCGGTGCTGAGCCGCATGGGCCTCCTCCGCGCCCGCGAGGTGGCCGCGCGCTATCTCTCCGCCGGCCAGAGGCGGCGCGCGGCGCTCGCCCGCCTCCTGCTTGAGGCGCGCCCTATCTGGATGCTGGACGAGCCCTATACGGCGCTTGATGCGGAGGGCCGCGATGCGCTCGAAGCGATGATCTCCGCGCACCGCGCAAATGGCGGGGCCGTGATCGCCGCGATCCATGGCGAAGCCGGTTTCGCGCCTTCCGCCGAGATCAACCTGTGAACGCCGCCCCGGTCCGGGCCGCGTTCCGGCAGGCGCTCGGCGAGGCCTGGGCGGGCGGGGCCGGCGCGCTCCTGCCGCTGGGCTTCCTCGCCGGCGCCGCCGTGCTCGTCCCGCTTGGCATCGGCACCGACAGCGCCATGCTGCGCGCCGTTGGCCCGGGCATCGTCTGGGTCGCGCTGGCGCTCGCCAGCCTCGTTACCCTTGAGCGAATCTTCCAGGCCGATCTGGAAGATGGCACGCTCGACCTCTGGATCCTATCCGGCACGCCGCTTTCGGCCATTGCCGCCGCAAAGACCCTCGCCCACTGGCTGGCTGCGGGCCTGCCGCTCGCCCTGTTCTCGCCTGTCCTCGCCATGATGTTCCAGGCCGAGGCGGGCCCCGGCCTGCTGCGTGATGCCGCCTTCTATGCCCTCGGCGGGCTCGCCTTCTTCTTCTGGGGCGGGGTCAGCGCAGCCCTGTCCGCCAGCGTGCGGCGCGGCGGGCTGCTGATCGCCCTGATCGCCCTGCCCCTGTATGTACCAACAGCGATTTTCGGTGCAGTTGCAGTTACCGGGGGCGGGGGCGCAGACGGCGCCGGCCTTCTGCTTGCGGCCTCGACCCTGTTTGCCTGCGCCATTGCGCCCTATGCCATGGCCGCAGCGCTGCGCTTGGCGGCGGATTGAGGGAGGGCTATCTCGGTCCCATGTGGTCAGCCTTTGCCAATCCTCACCGGTTCCTGAAACTTTCGGCCTGGCTGGCGCCCTGTTTCTATGCCGCCGCTACGCTCTGCATAGCCTGGGGGCTCTGGCAGGGTCTCTGGGTCGTGCCCAAGGATGAATACCAGGGCGGCGACATCATGCGGGTGATGTTCATCCATGTGCCGGCTGCCTGGCTCGCGCTGTCGAGCTATACCGCACTCGCTATTGCCAGCTTCATCTGGTTCATCTGGCGCCACGAACTCGCCGACATAGCCGCCACCGCCATCGCCCCGCTTGGGGCGATCTGGACGGCGATCTGCCTTGCAACCGGCGCCATCTGGGGCAAGCCGACCTGGGGCACCTGGTGGCAGTGGGACGATGCGCGGATGATGTCGGTCCTGTTCCTGTTCTTTCTCTTCCTTGGCTACATGGCGCTACGGGCCGCAATGGACTCCCGCCAGAAGGCTGCCCGCGCAGGGGCGATCCTCGCCATGGTCGGCATCATCAATGTGCCGCTGATCCGTTTCTCGGTGGACCTCTTCACCTCCCTGCACCAGCCAGCCAGCGTCATCACGGCCGACGGGCCGAAGATGGCGGCGGTCTATCTCACGCCCTTGCTCATAAGCGGGCTTGGCCATGCCCTCCTGTTCGGCGCACTGATGATGACCCGCATGCGCACCGAAATCTGGCAGCGCCGGGCCGGACGCCTGCGGGCCGAGAGATTGCAGGGGGCGGCATGATTCCGGAATTTGACAGGAACGCCGCCTTCATCTGGGCCTGCTATGCCGCCGGCGCGATCCCGATCCTGCTGGCGATTGCGCACACCGCGCTGCGGGCGCGGAAAGCCCGCCACCAACTGGACCGCCTGACGGCAGAGACTGGTGAGAAAGGGGCGACATGAACCGATGGGTTTACCTCCTGCCGGCCATCGTGCTGGCCGGCATCGGCGTATTCGCCGGCCTGCAGATGCTCAGCCCCCAGAAAGGCGAGTTCGCGCGCGTCTCCCGCGCTGCACCCGAGCATGTCTTTGCGCTGATGAACGGCGGTGAGATATCCTTTGCGGCCGCGCCGGACAACGCGCCCATCGCCGTCAACCTGTTTGCCAGCTGGTGTGCTCCGTGCGAGCTGGAGCATCCCTTCCTGATCGAGATCGGCGCCGCTTATCCTGGCCGGCTCTATGGCGTGCTCTACCGCGACAGCGCGGAAAACGGGCGTGAATTCCTCGAACGGCTCGGCGACCCCTTCACCGCCATTGCCCTTGATCCGGATGGCCGGGGCGGGCTCGATTTCGGCCTGACGGGTGTGCCCGAAACCTTCGTCATCTCGCCTGAAGGCGAGATTCTCCTGCATGTCAGTGGGGCGCTCGATGAAACCTCCGCAAAACAAGTGAGCGGGGCACTGGCAGCGCCCCGCTCCTGAAGGGTTAGTTGGCCGGATGGCCCTGCGAATGCGCGAAGGCTTACTTGGCCTTGCGCTTGCGGCCCGCCGGCTTTTTCGCAGCAGGCTTTGCGACCGGGGCCTTGGCGGCCTCATCAACGAGGCCGGTCAGCCCCTGCATCAGCGCGTCCTGTTTCGCCTTGGCCATCGATCCGAACAGGGCCGAGTCGGCACTGCGCACGGCCGGCAGCGCCTTGTCATAGGCTTTGCGGCCCTTGGCGGTCAGGGATACGGATTTTGCGCGGGCGTCCGTCTTGGAATCGGCGCGCTTGATAAGCCCGCCCGATTCCATGCGCTGGACCATGTCGGCAAGGGTCGAGCGGTCAATGCCGGTGGCATTGACAAGATCGGACTGGCTCACACCTTCATTGCCGGACAGGGCCGCAAGCACGGAGAACTGACGGAGGGTGACACCGGCGGCCTTCAGGGCGGAGGCCGACTGATTGGCCGCAATCTGCTGGGCGCGGTGCAGAAGATGGCTGGGTGAGGCGTTGAGATTGAAAGACATGCTGGTTTCCACTTCGAGGTTGGGTTGTGAGACTTGGAGGGTTAGGGTTCTTCGACCGCCTGCTAACGGCTTAAATGCTGTACGCGTGAGCGGATCAAACATATTCCCCATATAGGCGACAGGCTGAAGATTTGATGACTGATCATTTGCCGAAAGGTTTAAATACCCCCGATTTTCGCTACGCAATCCCCGAAGGTGACGACCGGGTACGGCGTATCTGCAATCATTGCAACTTTGTTGACTACGTAAACCCGAAGATTGTGGCGGGATCGGTCGTCGTCAAGGATGGATTGATACTGCTGTGCAGGCGGGCGATCGAGCCGCGCAGCGGTTACTGGACACTTCCTGCGGGTTTCATGGAAGAAGGGGAATCCGTAGAAGAAGCGGCAATGCGCGAGGCGCGCGAGGAAGCGCAGGCTGAAATCCGCATCACTCATCTGCTCGCGGTCTATTCGGTTCCGCGAATCGCCCAGGTCCAGATCATGTTCCGGGCCAAGCTTGTATCCGATATCGCCCCGGGGCCGGAAAGCAGCGAGGTCCGATTGGTCGCATGGCAGGATATTCCCTGGTCCGAACTGGCCTTTCCGACCGTCGTCTGGGCGCTGACGCACTATGCGGCAGTTCGCACCCGACCGGCATTCGTGCCGTTTGGCAATCCGCCGGGAACGGAGCGCCTGACCCGCTGAAGGCTGGCGGATGGCGGGAGTGGCCCTGCGCCCCTACGGCGCAACGGCCAGGGCCAGCCGCACACGGGAAATCTGCGCGGCGATCTGTGCTTCCGGCGCCGGGGTGCTGTCGGGCAGCGGACCCCCATCGGGCCACATGAGCACCAGCATGTCGAGTTCGGTCTGCAGGTCGCGCGCCGCCTCGGACGGCAGCTGCCGGGCGAGGTCACGTGCCGCTGCGGCAAACCCATAGGCCCCCGCATACTCAGCGAAATCACGAACGACGCCATATTCGATACCCGCCCGATACGCCTCTTCCGACTGGCTTATGAGGAACCGGATCGTATCGTATGCGTCCCCCTCAGCCGCCGTACGCACCGTTTCAAGGTTTTCGCGGATCTCCTCAAGATAGGTCTCGGCCTCCTCCCTCTCGGCCTCTGCCAGCGCCAGGGCAATCTCTGCGCGGTAACCGAGTTCAGGCAGGTCTTCGGTCAGCACCTCCGGCGCCGCGAGAATTTTCTCTTCAACAAGCGCTCTCGCCGCCTCGGCCTGGCCCTCCTGATAGAGCGCCGCGGCGGCCCGCACCTGCGCCTCCAGATAGGCCGCCCTCAGTTCCGGCGCCCACGCTCTTATCTGGCGCTCGAGCCGCTCGTCTGCCGCCGACAGGGCCGGGGCTGATGCCGGAGCTTGCGGGGGCGACTGGCGTACCGTTGGCGGCGCGGGGTCACTGCACGCAGCAAGGCCGACCAGCGAAACAGGCAAGGCCCAGCCGAATCGGAGGAGCCCGCGCCGTATCCGGGGCAGATTTGTCATACCCTACCCTAGGGCCGGTCAGGGCGGTGAGGCAACCTGCATCGCCGCAGCAGGCGCTGTCAGACCGCACCAGTCCGGCTTGGGCTGTCGGCCATCATAGTCCCAGGCCTGATGCGTACCGGCCGAGATCAGGTGCGGGTTCAGGTCGGCGCCGTCGATCGCGAGGCGCAGCACGGCGCGGCCATAACGGTCTGTTCCCCGGTCATGGAGGATCGTCACGGTGCGCCCGGAAGTGATCGCCACAGCCGATGCCTTGGCCTCATAGCCGAGGGCGCGCTCGGCTTCGCACTTTGCGCCCCCGCGCCGGCCTATCGGGCCGGTTTCAGGCGCATCGATACCATGTAGCCTGAAGCGCGTACCATCAGAGAGGCGGCCGGAATCCCCGTCGGACCAGTAGATGCTGATCGCCTCGGCCTGCGCTGTCGAGGCTTCAGCGCGCTGGCCTGTCTCGATCGAGACAAGGCTCATCCCCGAGGCCGCCAACAATATCGCAGCGCCCGCGAGTAGGGATCGTTGATTGAGCATGGTGCCGGCCTCCGTCATATGCGGAGGCAGGGTCGGCGAGGGGGGTTAGCAGGGCGTTAAGCCGGCACGTGAAGTCAACGGGTCGGGACCGGTTCCTCGCCGGAATAATCATAGAAGCCCTTGCCGGTTTTCTTGCCGAGCCAACCGGCCTCGACGAATTTCACAAGCAGCGGGCACGGCCGGTATTTGGTATCGGCCAGCCCGTCATGCAGCACCTGCATGATCGACAGGCAGGTATCGAGCCCGATGAAATCGGCAAGCTGCAGCGGGCCCATCGGATGGTTCGCGCCGAGCCGCATGGCGGTATCGATGGAGCGCACAGTCCCGACACCTTCATACAGGGTGTAGACCGCCTCGTTTATCATCGGCATCAGCACCCGGTTGACGATGAAGGCCGGGTAATCTTCGGCATTCGTGGTCGTCTTGCCGATCCGCTGGGTAAAGTGGATGGCAGCGGTGTAGGTATCGTCGCTGGTATTCAGGCCCCGGATCACCTCGACCAGCTTCATCAGCGGCACGGGATTCATGAAGTGCAGGCCGATGAAGCGCTCCGGCCGGTCAGTGACAGAGGCAAGGCGGGTGATCGATATCGAGGAGGTGTTTGTGGCAAGCAGGGCATGCTCCGGCGCGATCTCGCAGACGGTGCGAAATATCTGCTCCTTGATATCGCGTTTCTCGGTCGCCGCCTCGATGATCAGGTCAGCGGCTTCATGCGCCTTGATCGAGGTCGAGGGGCGGATTCGCTTCAGCCCGGCCTGCATGTCGGCCAGGCTGATCATCTCGCGCGCCAGCTGGCGGCGCATATTCTTCTCGATCGTCTCCATCCCGGCCTTGAGCGCCTCTTCGGAGATATCCGTCAGGATCACGTCATAGCCGGCAAGGGCGGTGGTGTGGGCAATGCCATTGCCCATCTGGCCCGCGCCGATTACCCCGACTGTGTTAATGGCTGTCATTCCCGTCACCTTCCGCACGTCTTTTCGCGGGGCTGGTTATACGCCATTGTGCAGTGCGTCAAAGTCTGGCTGGCAGGGCCGGGCCGTATCAGGGCAGCGAGGCATACAGATGCGTGACGAGCCGGGGCGGCCCTTGCCGGCCGAAATCGATAGAAACTCCGCCCGCGCGAAAGAGAGGGCCGGCATCAGGCTGCCGGCCTATTTCAGGCCAGCCCGCTGGGAGCGCGGCGGAGACTTTTACCTGAAGCTCGGCGTGCGCCGCTTTCGTCCCTATGTCGCGGGCGGAACATTCTGGAAGAAGCGCTTTCCCGGGCTCAAGGCGGAGTGGGGCGCCGCCAATTATCTTGGCTATGTCCGCCAGTCCGTCATCGCCGAGATCGCGCATTCCGTCTCACTGGGGCTGATGCTGATGTTCTCGGCCCTGATGGCGGCCGACAGGGCCTATATCTCTGCTGGGGTCTTTCTCGCCCTCAACATCCTCCTCAACCTGATTCCGATCACTGTCCTGCGGTATAACCGGGCACGGATGCTGAGAAACAGGTAAGGCCCGGCCCCACCAGGAGGGCCGGGCCTTTTGCCGAGCAATCCTTTCACCCGCGTCAGAGCGCTTTCGTCAGTTCCGGCACGGCATTGAACAGGTCGGCCACCAGGCCATAGTCAGCAACCTGGAAGATCGGCGCTTCCTCATCCTTGTTGATCGCAACAATGATCTTGGAATCCTTCATACCGGCAAGGTGCTGGATCGCGCCCGAGATGCCGACGGCGATGTAAAGCTCCGGAGCGACGATCTTGCCGGTCTGGCCGACCTGGTAGTCGTTCGGGGCATAGCCCGCATCGACGGCCGCACGCGAGGCGCCAATCGCCGCGCCGAGCTTGTCGGCCAGCGGGATAATGACTTCCTGGAACTTCTCGGACGAGCCGAGCGCGCGCCCGCCGGAGACGATTCGCTTGGCGGCGGTAAGCTCCGGCCGGTCGGACTTGACCATCTCTTCGGAGACGAATTCCGAATTCACCGGTGCGACGGGCGGCGAGATGTCCTCGATACTGGCTGAACCGCCGGTCGCCGCCGCCGGAAAAGCCGTGCCGCGCACGGTGATCACTTTCTTCGCATCCGAGGATTTCACCGTCATGATCGCATTGCCGGCATAGATCGGGCGAACGAAGGTCGAGGAATCGATGATCTCGACGATCTCTGAAACCTGCATCACATCGAGCTTGGCCGCGATGCGCGGGGCGATATTCTTGCCGGTGGTTGTCGCAGCAATGAAGACCGCGTCGTAATTAGCCATCAGCGGCACGACCAGGGCTTCCATCGCTTCAGCCGTCTGCTTGCGCAGGCTCTCGCCTTCCGCCTTCAGCACCTTGCGCACACCCGCAATCCTGGCCGCTTCGGGTGCGACCGGGCCGGCATTCTCCCCGGCCACAAGAATATCGACTTCGCCGCCGAATTTCCCTGCAGCGGTCACCGTCTTATGGGTCGCGTCCGACAGCGCACCGTGATGATGTTCGGCAATAACGAGAACGGCCATTACACAGCTCCTGCAGCTTTGAGTTTGGCGACAAGCGTCGCGATATCCGCGACCTTCTCACCGGCCTGACGGACGGGCGGCTCGGTGACCTTGACGACAGCCAGGCGCGGAGTGATGTCCACACCATAATCGCCGGGTGTTTTCTCGGCGATTTCCTTCTTTTTCGCCTTCATGATGTTCGGTAGCGAGGCATAGCGCGGCTCATTAAGCCGCAGGTCCACAGTCACGATGGCCGGAAGCGTCAGCGACACCGTTTGCAGGCCGCCATCGACTTCGCGCGTGACATGCAGCCGGTCGCCTTCCTTGGCGATCTTGTAGGCGAACGTGCCCTGCGGCCAGTCGAGCAGGGCGGCCAGCATCTGGCCGGTCTGGTTGGAATCATCATCGATCGCCTGCTTGCCGAGGATGATGAGGTCCGGTTTTTCCTCAGCCGCGATCTTGGCGAGGATCTTGGCCACCGCCAGCGGTTCGACCGCTGCATCGGTCTTCACCAAGATACCGCGATCGGCGCCCATGGCGAGCGCGGTACGGATGGTTTCCTGCGCCTGCTGCGGGCCGATCGAGATGGCAACAACATCCGTGGCAGTGCCCGCCTCTTTCATCCGCACGGCCTCTTCGACCGAAATCTCGTCGAAGGGGTTCATCGACATCTTGACGTTTGCGAGATCGACACCGCTCTGATCCGACTTCACCCGGACCTTCACATTATAATCGA
>DAIRTA010000018.1:0-22179 GCA_036804125.1 Hyphomonas sp. | reverse complement strand
GAATCCTTCACCATGCAGGAACGCCAGAGCCGTGAAATGATTGGCACGGTATCCGGCCGGCTGTCGGTACTGGGCAGGGACGGCGCAGCCCAGGGCATGTCTGTCATCGGCTCGCCCCATTCCGTTGCCATGCTTGCCGCAAATGAGGGAAGCACAAATGCGGCTGCGGCCCAGATGGCGCTCACGCATGGCCTGGTCACCTCCAGCCTGTCCCTTCCGGAAGGCGTCAGCGGGTTTGTCTCGGGCGGCGTCATGAGCGACCGCTCCCTGATGGCTAACTCGTCCGAGTATAGCGGCCAGCAGATGGTCCACATGGGGATGGGCTTCGAATTCGCCGTCGCCGATAGCCTGACAATCGGAAGCGCTGTGGGATATGCGTCCGGGATCAACGACATCGGGGAGCAGGATCGTACCGAGAACCTGACGACACAGGTCGCCGTATACGGATCGTGGCGGCTGGGCGGCGGCGCCTATATCGGAGCGCTCACCGCAGCCGAGACAAGCCGGACGGATATGCGCCGTACGGCCTTCTCCGGGGACACCACGTTCGACCTGACCGGCGCCAGCTCATCCGAGCGCTATGCCCTGATGGCCGAGACCGGCGTGAACCTTGAATTCGCCGGCGGGCTCGAGCTCACGCCAAAGGCTTCGCTGGGCTGGTCGTCGCACCGGATCGGTGGGTTCCGGGAGCAGGGCGGAGAACTCGCCCTGGCGATCGACACCATCAATCTGGAGAGAGTCGAGGCACGCCTCGGTTTCCAGGCAGGCGGGGCCATGCAGGTTGCGAGCGGCTGGTCGCTGCGATCGCAATTTCAGGCGGACGCGGTCCATCTCGTCTCAGGCGCTTCTGACGGTATGACAATCCGCTTCGCCGCTGCGCAGGACTATGGTTTTGCGCTCCCGTTCTGGGGCGGTGACCGCAGCTGGGGCGAAGTCAGGGGCGGCTTCCGTCTCTCCAACGGCGCCCTGAGTGTCGGTGCCGATGTTCAGTCGACAATTGGCCGCAATGAGTTCGAGGACACTCGCGCCATGGCCAACCTATCGCTGCGCTTCTGAAGCCGAACCGCCCCCGGTAGACCACCGGGGGCGGTGTAAGCCGGCAGGTATAGGCATTCCTGTTAGCCGGCTTCGCATCCCTCACGGCGAATGCGGAGACAGACCTGCAAGAGCGGACTGATCGAGAATTATCCTTGCCACAGCATCCGGCAGGGTGAGCATCGCATTATGGCCTGTTGGCAGCTCGTAATAAGTCCAACCCGCTCCGGCTTGCCCGTCCCTCACCCGCTGCGCATGATACGCAAATGACGACGGCATCAAAGCCGGATTGTTGCACCAGACATAGCCGCGCGGCAGCCCGGTAATCGGCGTAGAAATGCTTACTGCTTCTGTCCAGGTCGGCAACGGATGATCGGTCAGCTTGTCTGCCATCAGAGCGATCAGGTCGGCACGGGTTTCGGGGATTCCGAAAGCCTGAGGCGGCAGCGGTTGCATCCAGATTCCATCGGGCGCAAGCGCAGCGAGCTGGACACGGACGGTCTCGGCAGCTTCAGGGGTTGCCGTTTCAGGATTTTGCGTGATCATTGACTGGCCATGCTCTGGCAGCGCCGCATCAAGATACACTAGGCCCGCGACGCGTCCGGCCAACTCGCTCGCCGCGCCCGTGATGACCATGCCGCCATATGAGTGGCCGACGAGGATCACATCCGTCAAATTTTCCCGGCGCACGAGCGAAACGATATCCTCGACATGCGTGGAAAGGCCGGGAACAGGAATGCGCTCAGCCTGCCGCTCACCCAGACCGGTCAAGTCGGGCGCATATACAAAGTAACCGGCCGCGCGCAGCCGATCGGCAACCGGCGCCCAAACCCATCCACCATGCCAGGCGCCATGCACAAGGATGATGGCCGATCTCCCCGCGGCATCGGCGCCTGAAGGGCTCCTGCACCCGGAAGCGATGGCTAAGCCCGCAATCAGTGCGGCGCCCATGAGCTGGCGGCGGGAGACTATCATAGGGGATTACTCCACTCTGCAGGCAGACCGCGGCGCGAAGGCCTGTTCTTCGCCATTATTGGGCAGGAAAGGATTTAGCGCCTGTAGCTCAGTGTGAACATCGCGGTACGCGGCGCAGTGACCGTAACCGATGAGAAAATCTCCACACCGCTGATAATATCTGCGTTATCCTCGATATTCGTGACAGACAGGCGCGCCTCCCAGGAATCATTCCAACGATAGGCAGCGAAGGCATTGGTCTGTCCATAGCCTTTGACGATGAAGGCATTTCCAACCGCGATGAAATAATCGTCCGTATAGCTATGATCTGCACCGATGCGGAACTCAGCGCCGCTCTGGAAGGGCGAGGCGAAGGTGTAAGACCCGCCTACCGTATAGGCATAGTCCGGCAATTGAGCGAGGCCAACAGAGCCATAAAGCTGCTCTGCGATAGCTGCCTCAGAGCCCGGATTGAGCCGTGTATACTTGCCATCCTGCAGTGTCAGATTGGCAAACAGATCAAGCCCTTCCGACAGGCGTGCCGAGATCTCAAGTTCAAGGCCTTTGACTTCTGCATCACCGGCGTTCTGGATCGGAAATGAAACACCGCCTGGCCCGGTAGAGGTAGCGTTCAGGGCAATGTCGGAAATGTCATTGAAGAATGCAGCCGCATTTACCCTCAGCCTTCGGCCGAGCATATCGGCCTTGACCCCGCCCTCGTAGGTCCAGTTCTTTTCTGGCGCATAGGGGGTGTTCAGGACATCAATATTGCCGAAGGCGATGCCGTTATACCCCCCCGACTTAAACCCGCGCGCTGCCGATGCGTAGAGCAGAAGTGAATCGAAGATTTCGGGCGCCCGGGTGTTATAATCAATTGTGAATTTCGGAGTAAAGGCCGTGTACGTATTGCTCAGTCGGACACTCGGGAAGATCGGGGCCAGTGAACCGAATTGCCGGATGGTGCCCTCGAAATCCTTCTTGTCTTCTGTCCAGCGGGCGCCCGCTGTCAGGCTCAGCTTCTCCGTGAGCGCATATGTCGCCTGACCAAAAACGGCGACACTGTCGGTATTGATCTTGAGAAGATCATCCGTAACGAGCGCAACGATCTGGTCTGCCTCTTCGGTAAACAGGTAGACGCCCGCAATCCAGTCCAGCCTGTCATCAAAGGCTGCGCCGAGCAGCTGAAGTTCCTGCGACCACTGGGTTGTGTCGGAACGGTTGGCGCCGGGAAAGGCGCCGACGCCTGTAAACTCGACTGAGAAAAAGTCCTTGGTGCTGACATAGCCTGTTATCGAATTGAGCTGGGTTTGGCCGAAATCCCACCCGAGCTTCAGCCCACTGATTACTTGCTCGGTTTTTCCTTCAGGCAAGGCGCGCACGGGGGGCGGAAGGCTGGGGTTGGGCGCAATAGAGACAAGATAGGGGCCGCCGAGCCCAAAACTGATCTGGTCGCTGCGAACCTGGCCCGTTGGCGTTGCCGGAAAAAGCGCAAAACTGGGAAGGTAGCCATCGTTCGTGCTCTCTGCCCAGGATATAAATGCTTCGCCTGACAACATGCCTGCAGAGCTATATTTCAGCTTCGCGCGGGCAGCGTAGTTGGCCTGCTCGCCAATGGTCTGATTGGTCGCCAGGTTCGTGAAATAACCGTCCATTCCATCAGCAAGCCCGGCGACCGAGGCAGACCACCCCTCGCCAATCGGGCCCGAAATGGCGCCGGAGACCCGATAGCGGCCATCCTCCCCGGCTGAAGCACTGGCGCTGAGCCGCAAGCTCTCCCCTGGAGAGGCAGAAATAAACTTCATGGCCCCTGCCAGCGTATTGCGGCCATACAGCGTGCCTTGCGGTCCGCGCAGGACTTCGACGCGCTCAATGTCAGCCAACTGTGCATTCGCGCCATTCAGGCGGGCGATGTAAATGTCGTCCACATAGATGCCCACCGGGCTTTCAGCGACGACGAGCGAGGCGTCTTGCTGGGTAGAGCCGCGCAGCGAAATCGTAAAATTGGTTGGATGGGTCAGGTTATCAACGAGTTTCAGGCCGGGCACCAGCCGCTCGATATCTTGTGTCGTCGTGACCTGGAGATCCGCAAGGGCCTCGGCGTCAAAGGCACTGACCGCGACCGGCGTTTCCTGAAGCAGCCCCTCACGCCGTTCCGCCGTAACCACAATCTGCCCCAAGACCCGCGGCTCGTTACCCGATTCGGTCTGTGCCATTGCCGGAAGGCTCACGCATGCTGTCAGGAAAAGCGTATGGTGCATCAATTTGCACGCAAAGGAACGCTGACTTACCGGACAGATTCTTGACATGACGGTGTTCTCCCAAGCGGCCCCGGCGCAGGACCTTCCCAAATCTGAAAGAATAGATACAAGCAAATTACTGCCGAATCCGATCATTCTGGAGACAGGAATGGGCAAACTGCCCGAAACCTCGCCAGACGCTGTTGCGTCCATGCTGAAACAGGCCAGCCGCGGCCAAAGCCATGTTCTTCCCCTGGTCGATATCGCGACCGGAATGGCCGTAACGATCAACGCCCCATCAGGCTCTCTCGAACGTCAGCGAACGGGCTATTTTGATCTCTTTCTTCCGATGCGCCCGGTCATCCTAACAGAACAATCTGGCGGGCGGCGTTCCATATTCCGCTATGGTCCGGGCATCGTCGGATTTTCGCCGCCGGACGCGCACTGGACCATAAGCTGGACCGGACGGCTGGAGGGCGTTTCATTCCAGATCGCGCGGGAGAAGCTCTGTGAAACCGCGCAGGCGCTGTTTGGCGATGCTGTGAACCGGATTGTCTGGCGCACAGCGCTCAGCGACCATAATCCGGCAATCGCCTATCTCGGGCTCGATATCGTCAGCCAGATTGCCTCCGGATACCCGGCGGGACGGGCAATCGTCCATCGCGAGCTGGAGGCCCTGCTCGGGCTGATCGTGCGTCGCTATGCGGCGACGCCGGAACGTAACACAGCCCTGGTCGCCGTTCTCAGCCGGCAGGTTCTCACGGCGGTAAACTTCATTGAAGAACACCTCCACGAAAAACTGAATGTCGCCCTGATCGCTGAATACGCAGGCGCGTCCACACCTCACCTCAACCGCCTGTTCCAGGCGGAGCTTGGAACCAGCGTATGGAAATATGTCATTCGGCGGCGCATGCAACTGGCACACAGGGATGGCCACGCGCCAACCGGAGCCGAACACCCTAACAGCCAATCGCTTTACGGCTATTCCTCAGTCTACAAACTGCGACGCGCAATCAAAGACCATCTCTAAGGTGGTGTCAGCCGAATTCGAACGGGTCTCCCGGTTTCGATTCTGCACCAGCCGCTTTCATGCCATGCGTTCGGCGAGCCAACTGCGCACGGTTACCCAGTCGCGACGGACGGTACGTTCAGACACACCCAGCGTTTCAGCCGTCTCTGCCTCCGTCATGCCGGCAAAGTAGCGGCAATCGAGTATCTTCAGCCAACGCGGATTGGTCTGCCCGAGTTGATCCAAAATGTCGCCGATCAGAACGATCTGCTCAGGAGTTTCATTGAACTCCGGAAACAGGCGCTGATCGCTGTCGAGGGATAGATCGGGCAGCCCGGTTGACCGTTTCGCGGCGGCCTTCCGCCGGCCGTGATCGATGATGACCTGCCGCATGGCCAGCGCCGCAGTACTCAGAAAGTGCTGGCGCGACTCCCAGGCTGGCTTCCCGGTCAGGCGAAGATAGGTTTCGTGAAGGATATCTACCGTACCGAAGGTGTCCTGCACCCGGGATCGGCGGCGCCTCTGCCGCGCGATTTGCAGAAGCGACTCATAATTTTCAGCGAAGTACTGACCCGCGAGGCGCTGGTCCACCGGGGAATAATCTTCTCCCGCACCTTCACTTGTCACATCATTCATACCGTAAAACGCCTGCCAATCAGAATTTTTATCTCGCCTGCACTCCCAGCGCGCAACCTGCGGAGCGCGGCAAGGATGCGTCCCGTCTCAACGTGCTGCAAGTCTTTTTACTCTGCGTGTCCGGTTTCGGCCTGAGTTTGCGTACTCCCTTCTGACACGAAAGCGCTGGGTGGGGACCCGACGCCGACAGCTGAGAAGGGGACACCCGATGCAGGACGCATCAGAAGACGCAAGACTGGCCATCTGGCTGGCCATGCTGCGCCGGCCCCGGCTGGTGCTGGCGATAAGCCTTATTGCGATTGTCGGCTTTGGCATCGGTTTGCGCGGGGTCGTCAAGGACCCCTCCGTAGACGCATTTGTTCCGGCCGATCACCGCTTTGCGATTGCCCGCGAGGAAGCAAAGCAGGTTTTCGGTCTCGAAGACCCGGTCATCATCGGCCTTGCCTCGATGACGAGCGAGGACCTGTTCACCCCGGAAGCCCTGGCTGTTGTGAAACGGCTTGATGAGGCCGTCCGGGACATACCCGGCGTGCAAAGAAACGAGGTCAGAAGCCTCGCCTCGATCCGGGCCATCTGGGGTGAGGACGGAGACCTTGCGGTAGACTGGATACTGCCGGAGGGGGCAATGGACACGCACACCGCCGAACTCGCCCGCCAGAGGCTCCAGCATATGCCGATGCTGACCGGCAGCCTGGTCTCAGAAGATAGGCGGCTCATCTCGATCATAGTTCCGGTCGAAGACCCGAACAACGCCTATCTGGTGATCGCGAGTATCAAGGCCCTGGCTGCAGCGGAAGCCGGCAATGCGCCGGACACAGAGATTCACATTGCAGGCGTCGCGGCAATGAATGCGCGCCTGGCCGATACCGTCGATAGCGATACCCGGATATTCATCCCCGCCGCCGTGGTCATGGTGCTGCTGATCGTGTTCGTGACTCTGCGAAGGACAACCGCGCTGACCGGGCCCCTGCTCGTCATCGCCGGTTCTGCTGCCATCGCCATCGGCCTGCTCGGATGGATGGGCGCGAAGTATTATCTGATCACGACCGCCCTGCCCGTCGTGATCATGGCGATTGCGGTTGCAGACAGCCTGCATGTGTCCACCATATATCTGCGGATACGCCAGCTCCTGCCGCACCTCGACGCCAACACCTCGGCCGCGATGGCACTCGAGCGGACATGGGTTGCGGTGACGCTGACCACCCTGACAACCGTCGCCGGTTTCGTTGGCCTGTCTTTTGGCGCCGCGATGCAGCCGATCAGCGAGTTTGGCCTGTTTGGCGCGGCCGGTGTCCTCGCCGCATGGATCCTGAGCCTTACAGCCCTGCCCGCCATTCTGGTCCTCACCAACCTCAGGCCGGGCCGGCATGCCGGGTTTCTATCTGCTGACCATCGCAGCACAGACAAGATCGAGCGCATGATTGGCGCCATCTCCGGCCGCGCACTCCGGCATCCTGTCACCGCCCTGAGCCTTACATCGCTTCTGATCGCTGGCCTTGTTACATTCGCTCTGCAGGCTGACTTTGACTATGAGCGCAAACGCTACTTCGCCCCCAGCGACCCCATCCTTCATGCAGACGCCGTCCTCAACGAACGTCTCGGCGGCGTCAACTTCCTCGATGTCATGGTCGTCGGCGACGGCGAGGGCGCGCTGATGACACCGCCCGCTTTGGCCGCGATCAAGGCGCTGCGTGAGGAGATTGCGCAGATGCCCTTCGTCGCCAGTGTCAGCGGGATCGATGAATACATTTCCGTGATGCACACAGCCCTGACGGGAAGCCAGCCCGGTGGCCTGCCGCAGCGGGCGAGTGCGCCAGCCCAGTACATGTTTCTCTACGAATCCACGGCGCCGCCCGACGATTTCCGGGAAACCATCAACTACCTGCAAACGCATGCGCTCATCCGCGCCCGCCTTTCGACGGACAGCTATCGCGAGACGAAGCCCGTGGTCGAACAGCTTGAGGCGCGCCTGTCCGACTGGTCAGAGGAAACCGGCTTGGCAGCTGTCGTCAGCGGGCGGGTGGCGGTCAATGATGGCTGGATGAGCCAACTCGCGGACAACCATTTTCGCGGCCTGGGGCTGGCGCTCGCGCTGATCTTCCTGTGCGCCGTTATCATGCTGAGGAGTCTCGTCTTTGCCGCGCTCGCGATGCTGCCAGTCGCTGTTGGCGTTCTGTCCGTGTACGCCGCTATGGGCCTGCTTGGAATTGACATCGCACCGGCAACGTCGATGACGGCCGCAATCTCGACGGGCCTCGGCATTGATTTCGGGATTCACCTGATCATTCACCTGCGCAAGAAGCTGGCGGCAGGCTACAGCCTCGAGGAAGCGCTGCAGAGCGACTACCGCCTCGTCGGACGCGCCTGCTTCTATTCCGCTCTGGCTCTCGCTGCGGCGCTCGCCGTGATCTGTCTCAGCTCCGCACCGCCTCTGCGCTGGTTCGGATGCCTTGTTGCACTCGGCGCGGTTGGCTCTCTCGCCGGAGCCCTGCTGATCATCCCCAGCGCTTATGCGCTGACCCGTCTCACCTTCGTTCGGAGAATGCAGAATGCTTAAAGCCCTCGCAGTGATGATCGCATGCTTCGTTATCGGGCAACTCTCGTTCGCAGACGACGCAGCCTGGAGGCTTGCCCGGGCCATCGCGGACCGGCCGGCGAATGAAGGCCGCGTCGGCGATATGGTGTTCGAACTGACCACCGCATCCGGCGCAACCCGGAACCGGCGAGCCCTGATGATCCATTCAGACAAGGACGATCTCATCCGGATCGGGATATTCTTCAAGGCGCCAGCGGCAATCGCGGATACCGCCTTCCTCAGCCATGACCGTGCCGGCAATTCCGGGGAGAACTGGCTATACCTTCCGGCGACAGATCGTGTCCGCCGCCTTCCCGCATCTGAACGGGGCAGCTACTTCATGGGAACCGACCTAACGTTTGGGGACATCAAGGACAATTTCCGCTTCGGGCTCGATGATTGGGATTTTTCCGGCGGCGCTTTGGACACTGTGTCGGGCCTACTGCGGCTCGACGGAAACGTTCGCACACCAGATATCGGCAAGGAGCTCGGCTATAGCCGCTTCTCGGCGCTCGTCGATCCACAAACCCTGTTTCCGGTCCGGGTATCCTATGCAGACACTGCGGGCGAACCTTTGAAAGAAGTCGAAATCCAGGAGCAGGCGCAGGTTGGAGGGGCGTGGACGGCCATTCGGTTCGAAGTGCGCAACCTGCAGACCGGCCATGTTACACGCGTGCATTTTGAGAATATGCGGCATGTGCCATCCCTGGACGACCGGGTCCTGACATCCGCCCAACTTGTGCGCGGCACACCGGCCATTCGTTGACACACGATGACCTTGCCTTCCCCCCTCCAGGCCCTGGCCTGCGTCGCGTTCATCACACAGTTTGCGGCGCCAGCCGCCAGCGCCGAAGGCCTGTCGACTTCCCTCCGTGCCCGGATACAATCGGAAGCCGCGATCAGGCTGGATGATGGTAGCGCTTCGCTTGCGCGAATAGCCGTCGAGCCTCGCCTGCTCATCCGTAGTGAGAAAAACTGGCGTGCAGACATATCCGGGCGCCTGATCGTGGCGGCGGATGAAACGGGCCTTGGCACCATCTCAACTTTCGCCGGCCTGTCACAACCAATAGAGCTTGGCCAGGGTGGCCGCCTCGAACTCGACCGCGCCTTCCTGACATTCAGTGCCGGCGAGCATGATTTCACCATCGGCAAGCAGGCGCTGGCATGGGGCATTCTCGACGGGCTGCAGGTTACCGACAGGTTTGACCCGGTAGACCGGACCGAAGCCGTCTTCAGCGATCCAAGACCGCGCAGGCTCGCGCGCTGGGGCCTGCGCTGGCAGGGCCGCGCGGCCGGGCTCGATGTCGATGCAGCGGCGGCGTTCGACGCGACGGTCAGCCAGCTGCCGGAGGCCGGCGCCGCCTTCTCCCCGATCGCCCCCCGGCTGAGGGCGGGTCTCGGACCAAACACGGTGACGCCGCCCCTGCGTGTCTCTCCGCGCACAAACAGCATGTCGGATGCAACGTTGGGCTTGCGTGTGTCGCGCGAATTTATCGGCCACGGGGCGAGCCTGGTTATTATCTCCGGCCCCGAACATGATCCGGTATTCGTATCCACATCATCGCCGGATTTCTCCGGTATCGAATTGCGCTACCCTCGACGGTCATTGATCGGCGCAACGCTGGATCGCTCGGATGGTCCACGGATCTGGAGGTTCGAGCTTGCCTACATCCCGGACCAGCCAGTCAACGTTCCCGCCGGCGCGGCTGCTGCGACTGAGGACAGGCCCCGATGGCTGGCCGGGCTCGGGCTCGACTGGAACCTGCCGCAGGACGTGTTCCTCAACCTGCAGCTCGGCCTCGATCAGATCGATGCAGGCCCCGCGACCCTTGTGCGCCCCGAGACGGATGTCATCGCCACCCTGCGCCTCCAGCGCGCCTTCCGTAATGAACGGCTCTGGCTGAAATCGGAAATTCTCGGCACGTTGAGCGAAGGCGACGGAACCTTCCGGCCCTGGCTGGAATGGCGCCAGTCAGATCATCTCTCGATATCGGCGGGCGCGGATCTGGTCTGGGGAAAGCAGGACGGCTTGCTCGGGCAGTATCAAAACCAGTCGCGCCTCTGGTCGCGCATCACCGCGACCTTCTGATGCTGCGAAGACGAAGACATCACAACGAATTACGACCCTTGACGCGGCCTTACGGCTGAGTTTCGCTATCCATGGAGAGGGACGAAACAAACAATGCAGTGGGATAAAATACTTGCAGATGCGGAAAGGGCTCAAGCGCTCCCGCGTGATGCCATGGCCGCGTTCCTTTCAACGCTCGAAACGACAACCGACCATGCGGAGGAAGTGCGCAGCCTGCTCACGCGGCTGAGCAAGGGCTTCCTCGCAACATCAGCGGACGACTCTTCTGACAGTTTCACTCTGGTCGGAGCCGCAGGGATACGCGTAGGCCCCTGGCGGCTCGAGGCGCTCCTTGGCCGCGGCGGCATGGGCGAAGTGTGGGGCGCGAAGCGCGATGACGGCCTGTACGAACAGAACGCCGCCGTCAAGCTTATGCAACCCGGGGGGGCCGAACGCGCTGCCCGCTTTGACAATGAACGCCGTCGCCTCGCACAGATGGAGCATGCTGGCATCGCGCGGATTCTTGACGGCGGAATCACCGCAGATGGCATTGCCTATATGGCAATGGACCTTGTCGATGGTGAACCAATCGATCTGTATGCTGCAAAAACATCCCCGAGAGTACGCCTGCAGCTGATCGCAGATGCATGCGACGCGGTTCATCACGCCCATACAAAGCTGATCCTTCACAGGGACCTGAAACCGGCAAACATCCTTGTCGACAAACAGGGCCAGGTGCGGCTGATCGATTTCGGTATCGCCTCGTCGCTCGAAGACGATGAGGAAGGCGGGCCCCTTACCCTCGCCTATGCTGCGCCCGAGCAGCTGCGCGGCGCGCCCCTCTCGGTACCAACAGATATTTTTGCGCTTGGCGTTGTGCTCAGTCAGCTGATGACGGGGGAAATCCCGAGGCGCACAGAAGAAGCCGCCCTATCGGAGGCGTCGCTATCCAGGTTACCCAAGGACATACAGGCCATAGTCCTGAAGGCTTCGCGGGCCAAGCCCGAGGAACGCTATCCAAGCGCCGCCATAATGGCTGCTGACATTCGGGCTTATCTTGCCCGCCGCCCGGTTGGAGCACGCGGCGAGGGAGCCTCCTATCGCTTCACAAAATTTCTCAGCCGGTATCCGCTCGCCAGCGCGATGAGCGCACTGGCAACCATCGCCTTGGTCGCAGGCCTGGTATTCAGCCTGAAGTTCGCACAGGAAGCGGAGGCAGAAGCGGCGCGCGCGCGTGAAGCACTTGCGGACAGCGAATATCAGTTCGAGCTGGCCCAATCGCATCTGCAGGGTCAGAATACCTACGGCATAATGCTATATGATCTGTTTGCTGAAGAAGGACGAACCAATGAGCTCACTACCCGGCTGATCGATCGCTGGGAGACCCTGCACACGCAAAGCGATCAATCTCCTGAGCAATCGGCATCAAGCAGTTATGTTATTGGGCGTCAGTTCTTTCTGCGCCGGGACCACACCAATGCCCAGAAAATACTCGGCGCATGGATTGATAAAGGCTATGGCCCGGAGAGCTTGTTGGCCAGTGGACGTGAGCTTTATGCCATGAGCCTGTTCGAGTCGGGCCGCAGGGCTGAAGCGCTTCCCCAATTCCAAAAAGTCATGGACAGCTATAACGAAGGGCACAGGAAGCCTCTAAGTGACCAGCTGAGTCTGGCCTTGAGGTTCGCGACGCTCACAAATGAAACCGTCGACATCGACCGCGCCGAGCGGCTCTATCATGCCAGGGAGGCCGAGCGGAGCGGTGAGGAATTAACCCCGGCACAAAGATTGGCGTCATTGCCGGCCCTTCTCCACATCAAACGCCTGCGCAAAGATATGGCGGGGGCTATAAGTGTCGCCGAGGACATAGTATCTGTATACGAAGATAATCCGGACTATTTTTTCGGTCGCGGCCTCGCCCGAATAAATCTCAGTGAACTCAAGCTCTATGAGCAGGATGACGCGATCGCGGCGGAGAAATACGCGCGGGCCGTTCTCGAACTGGATCGGCAGGCAGAGGGCGAAAGCGCGGTCACTGCAAGAGCCTTTTTCGTGCTCGGAAGAAGCCTGATGCACCAACGGAAGTTGCATGAAGCTCGCGCGGCCTTTGCTGAAGGCCGCCAGTTACAGGAAAAGTACACCGGACGCCCCCGGGGCGGGCCTGAATATGATCTTGCAGAGGCGGAGCTCACAGCTCTTCTTGGAGAGAGCGGTGCTGAGGCATTTATTGACCAGGCCGCCGCCGCTGGGGCGACAAAGCGCGATCTTGCTCTCTCGGCGGCTCTGGTTGCTTTGAACGCGGGCAGGCCGGGTGACGAAGTTGCTGCCGAATTCCTGGATGCAATTAAGCCCTCAGACGATCTGTCATACCTTCAGGGCTTCCTTTATCGGCGTCTGATTGATTTGGGGTTACCTGAAAACTGATTCCTGTCAGTTAGGAGTAAGGCGTAATTGCAGACGAATGCGAACCAGTCTTTGGATTTCGCGAGTACGCCAACGTCATGCAGCCATAAGTTGCTCCACTCACGAATCGCGGCTCAATGGCGATCACGGTCATCATCGGCGCGCTCGCACAAACGAAGGATGCCGGGATCGGTCCGGAGCAGGCAATGAAACTTATTGATTGGGGCAATGAGGCATGAGCTGAGATGACGATGACGAAATGACCGTGGTCCGGATCGAGGAAGTGCGGACCTTTTCATTCATGCCGGACAGGCAGATCGCGGTGCTACAGATAACGGCCGGTGGTATTACCATCGACTACTTCCTGATAGTCGCTGAACTGGCAAGCCTTGCGGAGTCGCTCGGGAACGACGCGCTCGAGTTCAAAAACTAGCGTTTGAGTTTGGCAATACCGATGGCGGTTAGAAAAACGCCGCCGAGCCTATTCCGAACGAATAAAGGGCTTGGTGGCCTAAAATGGCGGTGCTGTCGGACAAACGCGAACCCGTCTCCGGAATTCGGGGGCGAGCGGGCATCAGGCAACAAGAAACTCCCGCCCTTCGCGTAGCGCGGCGTCCCGGCGGATTTTGAAGTTTGTCCGGGAACAAAGGTGACTTTCGAGGTTGAAATGATTGTGTACGGATGAATGAGTAGAGGCGAACTTCTGCAGACTTCGCATTCGCCGGAAGCGCGACATCGCCCGCTCTCGTCGGCGAAACGCAATGTGTGAATTTTCGGCGCGATTGTTCAAGTGGCGCCCAGTCTCACGACGGCACACATTGCCGATCTCTTTCATGGCTGAGCCATAAGACCGAAGCTTGTCGGTGACGACAAGCTCGGGATTGCCGTAGCATTTCATCTCTTTTCTGAGGAAATTCAGGGCTGCAGCCTTGTCCCGCTTCCTTGTGACAAAAGCCTCCATAACCTCACCTTCGTGATCCACAACGCGCCACAGATAGTGTGGTTGGCCGCGTATCTTCACGAAGACCTCATTCAGATGCCAGCGCCACTGCCTCACCTGACGCATGGCTTCAGATCTCCGTTTGCGGATCGTCAGGGCAAAGTAGGCGCCGAACCTGTCGACCCAGAGGCGCACACTTTCGTGGCAAACGTCGATCCCGCGTTCATGAAGCAGGTCCTCGACATTTCGCAATGACAGCGGAAACCGGACGTACATCAGCACCGCAAGCTGGATGATCTCGGGCGAGGTTTTGAAGTACCGGAAGGGGTTCTGACTCATTATTCCACGCTAACCGCCCCATCAGGCAGCCTCAAGACCCGGTTCTGCTGACATCACCCCATCGCGAACTCTTGGTGGCGGATTCGACCAGGGCCGCAGACATGGCCATCAACCGGCACGTTATAGGGCGGGTCGGTGAACATCGCCGAATCGGGCTCGCCGCCTGTGACGAGGCTGTAACTTGCGGCATCCAGCGCATTTCATTCCAAGGCTATGGGCGAAAGGCAGGAACGGCTACGAAATGAGGATCTGGCGCATCAGGTTCTGAGAGATCGGACAGATCGCGCTTTCAGCTGGATCTATAATGTGCTGGCAGGCGTTGCTTTGCTGGGCCTTGTTGGCCTCCTGGAACAGGGGCATGGCCTCATGCCGTTCTGGCTTTCAATCATCCTGATGTGTCTCGGCGGTGTCGGGCTCTTTCTTGTTGTGCGCTTAGGGGATCGATTGCTTGCCCCAAAAGACCGCTACTACGATTCAGGGCTGCGCTAGTTCGGCGAGGCTGGAAGTCTTGTACAGGGATCTGGTGCCAAACCATCATCTCCGCGCTTGCCCTGACTCGGCAGAATTCCTGGCCAGCACAGGATCAACAAACGCAGCGCCCGCAAACGCGACGGGTCGGGACGCTACGAGATAAGGGGCCTTCGCGCCCCGACCTGTCGCTCGACTGCTTCGTAAGGGGCGTATCGAAAAGACAGTTCTGGTAGCTCACCCAAAATAGCCGTGGTCCGAAGAATCAGAGCAGGTCAGGTTCAGGCTGTTTCGGCGCATAAGGGAGGCATTAGCTCCGAGGTTTCAGTGTGGCCAAACCGACGATTAATGTAGAGCCTTTTGTGATTACGAACGATCCATCCTGGAGCTAACCTGGTACTGTCAATCGCCAACGTCAGAATACGGCGTGTCCACTGTCGTGACCGGATAGCAGGTAGAAATTTCTTGCCGAATAACGACACCCGGGTATGGCGAACCAGAAAAAGGGCCAACAGTTGTCAGAGAGAGCTTGCAGCGAGTGTTGGCCGCTCGACGCAGAGACCCTAAAGGGGCTTCATATCCCTGATGCGAACTAGTTGGCGGGGTTAAGCCGAATTGTTTGCGAATCTTCTCTGTTGCTTCGCCAGGTCAAAGAGCCGTCGGACCCGATGGTGTAGGTTGCGCTGCCATCTCGTTCATTGAAAACATTAGGCGAGAACCCTGCACGGACATACACATCGAACGCGCCAGGTGCCGAGCCTGCATCATGGCGGCGCACTTGCACCTGATTTGGGCCTTGCATCACGAACTCGTTTCGCATCGTACTGTCGCTTGCGAAGACATAGTATGAGCCAAAGACCTTATCGTTGCCGAGTGGAGGCGGGAACACGCCTGTGACTTGACCGGTGGTGCCGCGGACATATGACACGCCTGTGAGATCCCCGCCGAAACCGCCGGCAACGGTCACCGTGAAGCCGAGATAATCCCGGTTCGGATTGATGTCCCCGCCATGCGGATCATACCAGAAGCCAATCACGAAGCTGACGCCTTTGCCAGGCTTCAAAAGCTCTGTGGATTTTGTTGACAGCGCGATACCGGCCTTTGTCGCAGACACCAGATCGATCGCAACGCCGTGATAGTCGCCGCCAAGATCATTATTCCCGGCCCGCCAGCACCCGTAATTGACGCCGCCGGACACACCCCCAGCCAACGCAAATCCATACTCCGCCCCGCCATAGGCAAAGACAGGACGCTGGCTCCCCGTGCGGCCGGCTACGCTAACATCGACGGCGACACCGGTTTCGAGCGCAACATTCACCAAAGCGCCCGCTTGCGCGACTGCGCCAAGGGTCCAGGTCTGGTTGTCATCGACAAAACACGGATTTATTGCGGCCTGGACTTTTGCTTCGGCATAGGACGTCGATTGTGCGGATTTTGCTTCCAGGCCTGATTTCAGCTCTTCGTCTTCATTGGCGACCAGGGCATTTTCGATCGCCCGGCTGAGTTGTGGCCCCATACCTTCAATTCGCGCCATTGCGTCCCGGCGCAGGATTTCTTTTGTCGAAGGCACACAGATCCCATTGATAAAATCTTCCACCAAGCCATCGTCGCAGGATACGCGGAGGGTGGTGACCGGGCAGGGTCTCTCGCCTTCGGCGCCGCAGCGAGTGCAGGCATTGAATTGAGACGGGTCTGCCCCTGTATTGGCGTTTCGATAGGTACCGCTCGGGCAGCTATAGCAGCGCCCGGTCAAGAGGTGATCAAATGCGCCTTCGGGACAGCCGCTAGGCGTCCCCTCAAGGGTTGCGCGGGTGCGTGCCAGAGGAGTGTCCTGAAAACAGGCGCGCGCGCCCCGCACATCTTCAATGGACCGTGTCCAGCCGTCACAGGAATAGCATTTTCCCAACCCGATATCGAGAAAGTATCCACTCGTGCAATCGGTTCCAAATATACCAGTGGGGTTGCGCGGACCGGAGGCGCGCCTGAAACTGCGGCGGCTTGGCCGTTCACAGGCTTGCGCGCTGTTAACGGCAAAGATCGTTCGGTTGGGGTGGCTATCCGGACACGACCAGCACTCTCCCCGACCGATATCCAGAAAGGATCCCGGATAGGCCGCGGGGCAACTCTTTGTCGTTCCTTTGAAAATCGCAGGTTCAGCAAACGTTGTCTGGCTTGCTCCCAAGAAGTAAGTAACGAACGCGACCAAGGCTGCTATCGCCACTCGCCTGTAGCCCGAAAAGACTGGGCGGCTCCCAAGAGTTTCGAAGGTCATGATGTTCCCCCTTGCTCGGCTTCCTGACACAACCACGCACGTGTGACGTCAGAGGCAAGATGCGTCCGATCCAGCGACCATGCTGAAATCTGGAAGCACCGCTCAATTGAGTCAACCACTTACATACAACCTGCCCCGAGGCTGCTACCCTTTTCGATGCCGACGCGACCAGGATCGGATCGTCTATCCTCAACGTGCCTGTCGACGTTTGATACAGGATCGAACCGTCCGGCTCTAAGATAATGATGGCCGCTCCGGTTGGCCCGGCGGCTTGCTGCAGGAGAGGTTCGATGTCACCGAACGCTGCGAAGTGTGCTGTCAGACGAACGCGAACCGGTCTCCCGAAATCGCGGATGCGCGCCTGTCAGGCGACGAGAAGTTCCCGCCATTCGCGAAGGGCCGAGTCTCGTCTGGCTTTGAAGTTTGAGCGGGAGCAGAGATGCCTTTCAAGATTGAAGTGGCTGTGTACGGAGGAATGGGTGGAGGCGAACTTCTGCAGACTTCGCATTCGCCGGAAGCGCGACATCGCCCGCTCGCGTCGTCGGGGCGGCAGGTGTGAATTCCCAGCGCGATTGTTGAGATGCCGGCCGGTTTCCTGGCGCCTCTCATTGCCGATGATTTTCATGGCGGCGCGATAAGACGGGCATCGATCTGTCACTATCACTTCCGGACTGCCATAGCGTTTCATTGCTTTTCTGAGGAGTTTCAATACTGAAGCCTTGTCCCGAGTCTTTGTGGCATAAGCCTCCAGAACCTCACCTTCGTGATCCACCGCGCGCCACAGGTAGGGTGTTTCGCCGCGTATCTTCACGAAGACCTCATCCAGATGCCAGCGCCACTGCCTCACCTGGCGCATCGCTTCGGACCTCCGCTTGCGGATCGTCCGGGAGAAGTGGGTGCCGAACCGATCAACCCAGAAACGCACACTTTCGTGGCAAACATCGATCCCTCGCTGGTGAAGCAGGTCCTCGACATTGCGCAATGACAGCGGAAACCTCACATACATCATCACCGCAAGCTGGATAATCTCGGGTGAGGTCTTGAAGTAGCGGATGGGGGACCGGATCATTCTCAGAGGCTGCGCCGCGAAATCCTGCTCCTCAACCCCGGTTCCCCTGACATCATCGCCGACCAGGCGCGCCTTCGCCAGCGATACTCAGCGCCCTGTCGAAGGGTCAATCACCGCTGCGACTGGCGTGATGCGGTTGGCCGGGAAGCCAGACCTGGCCGCGTGCTCGCGGATCAGCTCTTCGCTGGGCGCGGTGTAGACACAGTAGATCTTGTCGCCAGCGACGTAGCTCTGCAGCCATTCAATCTCCGGTCCCAGGCCCTCCAGCACTTCGTTGGACTTGCGCGACGCATCACGTAACTGCTCAGCGCTCATTTTTGATGCATCAGGGATGTCGCGCTCGATAACGAATTGCTGCTGGGCGAGGGCGGGGCCCAGTGCGGCAGCCGCAGCGACAACGCAGGTAATGAAGAAGCGGTGGTTCATCGGGGGTCTCCTTGTGATCGGGTGTTTAGGATGAGCGTGTTGCCGGATGACAGCGGTTTATGAGTCCAGGAGGACCGCTCCGGTTCAGTTGTTTGCCGTGGTCGGGTCGATAATTTGCGAGACCTCAGTAATCTTGGTCACCGGTATCCCGCTGAGTTCGGCATGCTCCCTTATGGTGGCCTCGCTGTCGGCGAGGTAAACGCAGAAGGTGCGGTCGCTCGCGACATAGCTGTGCTGCCAGTGGATGGTCGGGCCTATCTTTGCGATGGCCTGATTCGACGCCCTTGCGGCGCCACACAGTTCGACGATCGACATGCCGCCCACCCCGGGTATGCCCCGCTCGATTAGGAAGCGCTTCAGCTCTGCCATCGGTGTTTTCCTTTGCGGACGATGCTGCACTCATCATCTGCAGCGAGACGCGACAAGGCAAGCTAAATAATCTTGATGTAGGCAAAGAAAATATTTAGTTAGATTGCGTGGACCAACCCACTCACCTGCGCTCGCTCCAGGCACTCGAACTGGCGCTGCGAACGGGCTCGTTGAAGAGCGCGGCGGAACAGCTCGCGATAACGCCTGCAGCCGTCGGACAGCGCGTAAAAGCGCTTGAGGACTATTTAGGCATCGATCTCGTGGTGCGTGGTCGCTCAGGGCTGCAGCCCACACTGGAGCTGAAAGGGGCCCTGCCGCACTTGCATGCCGCCTTCCGCGAGCTGGGGCATGCCGCGGACCTGCTTGAACTTCAGCGCGGCCAGCAGATACGCGTTGCGGCAGTCAGCGACATCGTTGACCTGTGGCTGGCGCCGCGCCTTCAGGCCTTTCGGGCCCGGCACCCGAACATCGTGCTCGAGATCAACTGCGAAGGGGAACCGCCACGTCGCCTGAGCGCAGCCGACTGCGAAATCTCCTTCGGGCCCGTCAGCAGCGACGGTTTATCGGACGACCGTCGCGGCGAACTGTTGTTCCACGACTATGTGCTGCCGGTGACGTCGCCTGAAAATCAACGCCGCGTCGCGGCGCTGGGAGGTTCCACATACCTCGAAGGCTTTCCGCTCCTTCACGTGGACTTTTATCGCGATGACACGCAAGCACCGAAATGGCCGGAGTGGTTGGCGTCTCATGGGCTGAAGCGCACGGCACCTGAGCGCGGCATTCGCTTTCATCGCATTGCGCCGGCGATGGATGCCGTGATGGCCAACGCAGGCTTCGCTTTGTGCGGTATGGCCTTGTTGCGCGAGGCGATCGATGCCGGCCAACTTTCGCTGCCGTTTCCGATTACGTCAGGCCGGCGAACTTCGCATGCTTTTCAGGTGCGCTTCCGCGCAGAAACGCTACAGCGTCCGCAGGTGCGACGGTTTCGTCAATGGCTGCTTGACGAGGGGGGTGAGACGCGGCGCTGGCTGGCATCATGCGTGGGAGAGCCGGCCGATGGAAGTCATGAGGGCTGATGCCCAAGTGCCGCCAGTCTGATACGAACCCGTCTCCGGAAATCGCGGATGCGCGCCTGTCAGGCGACGAGAAGTTCCCGCCATTCGCGAAGGGCCGAGTCTCGTCTGGCTTTGAAGTTTGAGCGGGAGCAGAGATGCCTTTCAAGATTGAAGTGGCTGTGTACGGAGGAATGGGTGGAGGCGAACTTCTGCAGACTTCGCATTCGCCGGAAGCGCGACATCGCCCGCTCGCGTCGTCGGGGCGGCAGGTGTGAATTCCCAGCGCGATTGTTGAGATGCCGGCCGGTTTCCTGGCGCCTCTCATTGCCGATGATTTTCATGGCGGCGCGATAAGACGGGCACTTATCCGTCACCACGACTTCCGGATTGCCATAGCGTTTCATCGCTTTTCTGAGGAGTTTCAATGCTGAAGCCTTGTCCCGGGTCTTTGTGGCATAAGCCTCCAGAACCTCACCTTCGTGATCCACAGCGCGCCAAAGATAGTGCGTTTCACCTCGGATTTTGACGAAGACCTCGTCCAGGTTTCAACGCCATTGCCGAACCTGACGCATGGCTTCAGATCTCCGCTTGCGGATCTTACTGGCAAAATGACTTCCAAAGCGATCGGCCCAGAGTCTGACGCTCTCATGGCAGAGGTCGATCCCTCGCTGGTGAAGCAGGTCCTCGACATTGCGCAATGACAGCGGAAACCGGACGTACAACATCACGCAAGCTGGATAATCTCGGGTGAGGTCTTGAAGTAACGGATGGGGGACCGGATCATTCTCAGAGGCTGCGCCGCGAAATCCCGCTCCTCAACCCCGGTTCCTCTGACAATCCCCGGCGGGGGCTCTGGCGGGAAAGCTAACCTCTGATCCGGGTGGGAAAATGGCTGGCGGTGGTGTCAGACAAACTCGAACCGGTCTCCGGAATTCGCGGACCAGCAGGTCCTAAGCGACGAGAAGGTCGCGCCACTCGCGAAGCGCGGCGTCTCGTCTGGCTTTGAAGTTTGAGCGGGAGCAGAGATGCCTTTCGAAGTTGAAGTGATTGTATACGGAGGAATGAGCAGATGCGAACTTCTGCAGACTTCGTATACGTCTGAAGCGCGACATCGCGCGTTCGCGTCGTCGGAGCGGCGGGTGTGAATTCTCGGCACGATTGTTGAGATGACGGCCGGTTTGCTGGACACTATAGCTGGACGATCTCTGGTGAGGTCTTGATTTATCGGAACGGGGAGGCCTGGCCCTTCTCTGAAGGCGTGCATCGAGCCTTGCTCTTTCCAGCACGCCCCTCAATCGCCTGTCAGGGGCTCAATGTCGAAGCTCGCCAGGGTCTTCCGTCGTCCAACGGATGCATGAAATTCAATAGCCTCGTCATCGTCGCCCTCAGCTTGAATATAGAGCACGCGCACATTCCGGCGACCGGCTATGCGGCGAGCTTCCAGAATGAGCGCTGTGGCAACTCCGTGACGCCGGAAGTCCGGCAGGACACCGATGTCATAGATATAGACTTCTCGCGCTTCTCGCTCGAGCTTGTCAAACTCATAGCAAACGGCCGCTCCGATAACCTTGTTCCCGATCATGGCGGCGATGACATAGATGCCGGGGTTTGCGAGCAGGTGTGTCGTCCAGTCCGCAGACGGCGGATTGCCAAGATAGTACTGATGTTGACTGAATACCTCGGCGAACGCCAGATTCACTTCTCGTGCGAGTTCGGCATCGCCCGGCCCGATGCGCCTGACCTCGATTGGGGCCATGTCCATCTTCACCTCGCGCTACAGCTCATCGCCTGATCCCGGAACAACTGGCGTGAGCCCAATAGTATAACCGGACAGCCGCGCGTGCAAAGACTGGCGTCAGGGCGACCGCTGGCAGGATCACCACTCGTAGCGCGCCAGCTGGCGGCGCTGTCAGACAAACTCGAACCCGTCTCCGGAATTCGGGGGCGAGCGGGCATCAGGCAACAAGAAGCTCACGCCATTCGTGAAGCGCGGCGTCACGGCGGACCTTGAAGTTTGTCCGGGAGTAGCGATGCCTTTCGAGATTGAAGTGTTTGCGCCTGGCTAAGCCGATAACGGCCGGACGCCCGCTCGAGTCTCTCGACCTCGGTTTCGAGCCAGGCACGATGCGTTTCCAGGCGCTCGACTGCCGCTGCATCGCGCTCCTCTCGTAACATAAGCTCGGCTTGCCAGGCTGACAGGACATTCACCTGCATGCGCAGCCAGTGCATCATCGAAGGATCATCGATAGGCAAACACATATCTTCTTCTGCTCTATTGGCTGAACTGCCAGGATACGGACAGCTTGTAATTCCTTCCCGGCTCGGAA
>DAIRTA010000017.1:0-22650 GCA_036804125.1 Hyphomonas sp. | reverse complement strand
GCCAATCCGATGAAGCTGTTCGAGGCGCAGGCCCGGCGCAACATGGCCATGTATGAGCAGGCGATGAAAATGTTCATGCCCGCATTTTACAAGGCGATGCGGCCGGAACGGCAGGCCGGATCGGGCAATCCTTTTCTCGACTACCAGGCTGAAGCCCTGGCCGCCATGCAGGAGCAGATGGAACTGATCCAGGAGCAGCTGACGGAGCTTAGCCGGAAGGAATGAGCCGGCCAGCCTTGAGCCTTACAGATCGCCTGCGACGCCGAAGTCCCGCCGCGCCGAAACAATCGTAACGATAACACCCGCCAGAACATCCAGAAGCGTCATCGCCATGACGATGAAGAACACCGAGGTGGCGTAGTTCGGCATCAGCAGGAACTGAACTAGGCACAGTATGAAGAGCAGGAGCGAGACGCCGTGATTGATGATCGTGGCTGTGCCCGTGCTCGTTGATTTGAGAATCTCGAGAAACAGGAAAAGCACCGCGAGCAGGACGATCGCATCGCCCTTGCTCAGCGCCCAGGTCACCCCGGAAATCATTGGAAGCTCGATAAAGGTCTCGTTGAGTAGCCGGGTCATTGGCGCCGTTGTCGCCGTTATGGTTTCACCAAGCTCGTTTGTTGTTTGCACCGGACCGCCGAAGGCGAGAGCAAGCAAGTTGTAAAGCACGACCGGAATGACCAGAAGTGGAAAAATGCCGAAGAGCAGACGCATGAAAGACCCCTGTTTGACCGGACCGTCTCCATTCGACCCGCGACGGCCCATCTCTGCCTTTGATATGGCAGCCCCTGTCATGGCCAGGCGCGTCGATTTGGAGACCACAGTATTCCTCGCTGAAACCAGCTTCAATTGAAGTTTAGCGCATCGCAGGAGCTGATGCGAGGCCCTTTGCAGTGCCCGGCGATTGCCCTTGACAGGGAGCTGTCATTTCCCCACGCGTGCCCGGCACTTCCCAAAAGCACGATACAGCCATGACAGAACCCGTATTCAATCGCGTGGCGCTGATTGGCGCCGGACTGATCGGCTCTTCGATCGCCCGGGCCGCTGAGGAACGCTGCGCCTGCGCTGAAATCGCTATCTTTGATACCGATCCGGGTGTGAGGGACAGGGTCGACGCACTTTGCCTCGGCACCGTGACGGCAACTTTGGAAGACGCTGTCAAAGGCGCGGACTGTGTCATCCTGTGTGTCCCTGTCGGCGCCATCGGCGCGGCGGCTTCGGGCGCAACCGCACATATGAAAGCCGGCGCCATCCTTACCGATGTCGGCTCCGTCAAGGCGGTAGCTGCCGCCGCGATGCGGGAATCGGCCAGCGATGGACTTCATATCATCCCCGGCCATCCAATTGCCGGAACCGAGCAATCCGGGCCTGAAGCAGGTTTTGCCAGCCTGTTTGACGGCGCCTGGCATATCCTCACGCCTTTTGACGGCCTTGGCGAAAGCTATGCGGCCGCAACCGACGCGCTGAGCCGATTCTGGCAGAGGCTCGGGGCGCGTGTTGAGATCATGGACGCAGAGCGGCATGACCGGATTCTTGCGATCACGTCTCACCTCCCGCACCTTATTGCCTATAACATTGTCGCAACCGCATTCGATATGGAAACCGTCGAGAAGGGCGAGGTCGTCAAATACTCGGCGGGCGGGTTCCGGGACTTCACCCGGATCGCCGCCTCTGATCCCGTGATGTGGCGCGATGTCTTCCTGAATAACCGTGAGGCTGTGCTGGAATGCCTTGGTCGTTTTTCAGAAGACCTCGCTGCCCTCCAGCGGGCAATACGCTGGGGGGATGGGGATATGCTCATCCGTGAATTCACACGTGCCAGGACGATTCGTCAGGCGATCATCGATGCTGGCATGGACTCGCGGGCGGTCAATTTCGGACGCAATACACACCAGGCCAGGGACGAAGACAGCTAAAGCCTTTCCACGAACTCCATCAGCCCGCCATCCGGCGCCCGGATTGCGAAGATCCGCACACGCCCCCAGGGGGGGCGGTCGGTGTCGTATGGCTCGATCTCGATCACCCCGCCACGATCGGCGATCAGGTCACGTGCTTGAACAGCGTTGTTGACCGGATAGCTGACCGAGAGGATTCCCAGGTTTGGTGCCTTGCACCGGTCAGCATAGTCAAACCCATCCAGCCCCTCGATCTCGATGGCTTCCAGGCGGCCGGTCTCCAGCGGCGCCGGATAGAAGATCGCCGCTTTGTAAGGGACGCTGGTCGTGAGATTGCGCGGGATCCCGAGAGGCATGTCGGTCGGGACCGGATCCGTGTAGGGCAGGCCATACCAGAACCGGTCAAACCCCAGTACATCCTCGGCAAGATGCCGGAACGCTTCCCTGTCGCGGACCATCTGCATCAGGTTGAATGGCTGTGACAGCCGCTCGAACGGCGGGAAGCCTTCCGGCAGAGGCTGGCCGAGGCGCTCATAGCCCTGCACCTGGAGCCCATCCGGTCCCTGAAATACCACGACATTGAGCCGGGATTCGCCAAACTCCAGATAGGTGATAGGCGTATGTGTCCACCAGCCCAGGGCGATGGCCTCATCAAAGATCGACTCCATTCCTTTCACGCGCACCATGATCGACCAGTAACAGCCGGTATCCCAGGCCCGCGCACCTGGACGGGTCGGAACACGCCGTGTGCTCACATCGAAGCGGACGAGACGGATGTATCCATGGCTGGAACCGGGCGCGCGGAGAACCAGGTATTCCGCAGAGGTATCGGACGCCAGCCCCAAGGCCGCGAGCTCGTCTGAGGGAATCTGACCCGTCGCTAGGGTTTCATAACCACCGATTTCACGGAAGAACCGGGCGGTTGTGTCGAGATCGGTCACGCTGACCATTGTCTCGAGCCAGGGATCCGTCGTTACCGGAGCCGGCTGTGCCCGAACGGCGGCCGTCAGCGTTACCGGATGCGTTGCCTGCGTCTGAGCGTTGGAACATCCGGCGAGCAGCCCCGCCGCAATCAGCAGCGGGGCAACAGGCCGGAGACACTCAGAAGCGGAAGCCAAAATCGACACCATAGGTCTGCGGTTCGGATGCATACGTGGTGAAGAAGTTTGCCGATGAGGCGCGGTAGTATTCCTTGTCGGCTATGTTCTTGCCCCAGACAGCGACAAACCAGCCAGCTCTCGACTGGTAGCGGGCGCGGGCATTGAACAGGGTCGGGCCATCAATGCGGGCGTGCGGCGGGCTATTGGCGACGAGGCTCCAGGTATCATCCTCGAAGCTCACATCGCCGGAGAGCACCAGCTCGCCGTTCAGGATCGGATAGGTATAAAGCGCCCCGATCGTGGCCTTGTATTCAGGGGCATTCTTCAGATCGAGACCGAGCGCGCAAGCAATGATCTGCGGATCGTTTGCAGGATCCGTCCCCACCGGGCAACCCGCACCATTATTGGTCAGGCCTCGCGCCTGGTCCCCTGTGGCCTTGGTGTACTCCGCAGACAGAAGGCCGAGATTGCCATTGAGCTGGAAATTGTCGGTGATCTGCCAGATGCCTTCGAGCTCGAATCCTCTGATCTCGGTCTCAGCCACGTTGAAGCGCGTGAAGCCCAGGCCGGGAACGGTCGCTCCAATCTGAAGCCCCTCATACTGATTGAAGAACGCGGCGGCGTTCAGGCGGACCCGGTTTTCAAGCAAGTCGGTCTTCAGGCCCACCTCAAAGGAATCAAGCGTTTCCTCATCCACGGGAAGGAAGACCGCTGTGCCGCTGAAGGCGTCGGGCGACCACCCGCCGGATTTGAAGCCGGTGGAATACTTTCCATACGCAAGGACGTTGTCATTGAAGCGGTAATCTGCACCGAGGGTGAAGCTGACATTGTCAAAATCAGCGCTTTCAGTCCGGCTGAAGGGCAGCAGATTGTTGGCGCCGGCAAAGTCCTTGCTCTCATTGGTGTAACGCAGGCCGCCCGTCAGCCGCAGGGCGTCCGTCAGAGCATAGGTCCCCTGCCCGAAGATCGCGTAAGATTCTGTTGATGTATCGATCGTGAAGGGGAAAATGAAGGTCGTGTTCAACAGGAGGTCTTCACTGAAATAGTATCCGCCTACGAGCCAATCGAGCGGACCTGTCCCCGAAGAGGAGAGAGTGAATTCCTGGCTGATCTGAGACTGATCCGTCTGCTGGCGATACGGAAAGCCGATGCGGCTGACGAGATTATCCTCAAGCTCGCGATAGGCGGAAATCGAGGTGAAATCCAGTTCGCCGATATTGCCCTTGACCGTTGCCGATACACCCTGTGACCGGGCCCGCTGATCATAGCTGTTGAAGCAGCCTATTGCAGTCGAGGTCGGTGTGCACAGGGTCCCCGGAATAGGCTCAATCGTGAAGATGTTATTGTCGGCATCATTGCCCGGAGCAACCGAATCCGGAATCGGATCCGAACGGTCAAGCGTGTAGTCCGCAATCAGCTGAAGCGACCAGTTGGGCGTGAATTCCGTATAAAGACTGCCCCTGTAAGCCATGATGTGCAGGGCGCCAACTCCATCGCGGCGCTGATCGAGCAGCGGCCCGTTCGGGATCACGTCGTGAAAGCCGTCACGCTCACGATAGAGAGCGGTAAGACGCACAGCCGTGTTCTCTGCCAGGGCTAGGTTGGCCGTCCCGCGGAGTTCGTAGCGCTCATTGTTGCCGACCGTCGCACGGATATCACCGGAGTTTTCAAACTGTGGGCGAACGGAATTGAGCTTGATGGCGCCTCCGATCGTGTTCCGGCCATAAAGCGTGCCTTGAGGGCCACGCAGGACTTCGATGCTGTCAAGATCGACAATGTCGAACAGTGCACCGACAGACCGGCCGATATAGACCCCGTCGACATAGATGCCGACAGCCTGGTCAACCGCTCCGCGGCTCTCATCCTCACCCACGCCGCGCAGGAATATCCGCGCAGCATTGGCCGTGCCCGTATTGGTGGCCATGTTGATGTTGGGAACCAGCTGCTGGAGGTCGAGCAGGTCAGACACCTGCTTATCCTCCAGAGCCTGCGTATCGAGGGCCGTGACTGCGACTGGCACATTCTGCAGGTTCTGTTCGAAACGCTGGGCCGTGACCGTGACGGTGCCAAGACGGCGGGTGCCGAACTCAACGTCCTCGGCTTCCTGCGCAACTGCGCCGCCGAGACCGATTCCGGCCATGGCAACAGCGCATCCTGCGGACGACAAGAGCGATAAACGCGTTTTCATCTGTTTTACTCCCCGGACAAACTGCGACCCGCCGTCGCAACTCCCCAAAAGATATATCTTTTGAAATTCGTGGCAATATGTCCGGTCAAACTTCTACTTGGGCGCGTGAACCTGATCAGTTTTCCAGCGTCGGCGCCCTTTGAACAGGCGCTGGAAGGGCAGGGACAATTACAACGGTAAAATCGCCCCACTCATTTTCAGTCCTGGCGCGAATGAGCTCCTCATATTCGGGACTTGTCCAGAAAGCCCGAGCGGCTGCTTCGCTGGGCCAGCGGGCAATGACGACGCTTTCAAAGCCGGGCTCTCCTTCAAAGACGATGAGTTCGCGCGAGAGCGCCACGTATTCCCCGCCGAATTTCTCGTACAGGGGCGGCAGTTTCGCTGCATAGCCCGCCATGAAAGCGGGCCGGTCGTGAACCTTGCCCAGAACGATCATGTAGACGGCAGGGTCGCCGCTTGGAGCCATAGTGTGGGCCAAAGGCGCCGGATTGCTCAGTGGCGCCGCGCAAGCCGAGACGGTCAGGGCGCAGAGGCCCCCGATCAATATCCGCATTTCCTGCCTTCCCTGGCTACAAAATTGCGGCCGGGCAGTCGACGCCCGGCAAAGAATATATCATTTAACCCTGACCAGACTTTCAGGAAAGCCCGTGGTTATGCCCCCCTACCCGACAGAGCCGACAATGGTGCGCTCCGACAAGACGGCCCGCCAGATCTTCGAGGAAACACTGGCCAAACCGGCCCGCGCGAAATTCGGTTTCGGCAAGAAACTCGCGATTGTGAATGTCGATCCTCAGAAGGCTTATACTCGCCCGGACCTGTTTCCCACGACCGCCTACATCACCGATCCGCAGCAAATAGGCCACATCAACGAAATCTCGGGCGCCGCCAGGGCAAAAGGGCTGCCCGTCATCTGGACGCATGTCGCCTATATGGAGAATGCCGCAGATGCCGGGATATGGGGCACACGAACCAATACGCCCGACAGCCTCCAGAACATAAAGTATGGCTCTGAGCGCCAGGCCTTCGATGACCGCCTGACAATCGACCCGTCGGTAGATGCGATCTACACCAAGCGCATGCCCAGCGCCTTTTTCGAAACGCCGCTTGCGAGCTTTCTCGTCTGGCACAGGGTCGATACGGTCGTTGTAACCGGCGGGTCGACGAGTGGCTGCGTGCGGGCCACCGCTGTCGATGCGCTGTCGCACGGCTATCGCACCATCGTGCCGATTGAATGCGTTGCCGACAAGCATGAGAGCTTCCACTTCGCCAACCTCACCGATCTCCTCATAAAATACGCCGACGTCGTGCCGGTGCAGGAGGTAAAGGACTGGATCGCAGGGTACAGACCCTGATGCAATCGGACCCGAACCTCTACGATTACTGGCCTTATCAAGGCCGCCCGAAAATCATCTGGCCAGGCGGCAAGAAGCTGGCTTTCTGGGTCGCTCCGAATATCGAATATTACGAATACGACCCACCCACCAATCCGCAGCGCCAGCCCTGGCCCCGCCCGAACCCGGATGTCACTGGCTACTCCCAGCGCACCTGGGGCAACACTGTCGGCCACTGGCGAATGATGGACCTGTTTGACAAATACGGCCTGCGCGGGTCGATTTCTCTCTCCATTGGCCTGATCGACCATCATCCGGAGATCATAGAGGCCGTCGCCGCACGCAGGTGGGAGTTTTTCAGTCACGGCATCTACAATACCCGCTTCAGCTATGGCATGGACGAGGCTCAGGAGCGCGCCGTGCTGGAAGACTCCATCCGCAGCGTCGAGGCGGCAACCGGCCAGCGCATTCGCGGCTATCTTGCCCCCGCACTCACCCACACCGAGCGCACCCTCGACCTGATCGCCGAATACGATTTCTGGTACACCTGCGACCTCTTCCAGGACGATCAGCCCCAGCCACTGAAGACGAAAACAGGCCGGCTGGTCTCTATGCCCTATTCGCTGGAAGTGAATGATGTCATCACCTATTCCGTTCAGGGATTTACTGCAGAACGGTATACAGACATACTGAAACGGCACTTTGACCAGCTCCTGCTTGAGGGAGAGGCGAGCGGCACAGTTATGTGCATCCCCCTGCATGCCTATCTTGTAAGCCAGCCGCACCGGCTTCGTGTTTTCGAGGACGCGCTGAAGCACATCTGCGCGCATAAGGATGATGTGTGGTTTGCCACAGGCAGCGAGATTGCCGCTTACTTCCGCGAGCACTACTGGGATCAGAGCCTCAGCGATATCAATGCGCGCGGCGTGGCAACAGGAGGGAGCGGCTTTGCCCCTGCCTGACAATTACCTGCACTATCCCCACCGCAAGCCTGGCATGGACAATCCATGGTATGGCTGGGAGCCTGCCGACCGGCGGGCGCCGGCGCGTCTCGCTGATGGAACGCGGGCTGTGTTTACACTGATCGTTCCGGTCGAATTCTTCCCGTTGGATCCGCCGGTGAAGCCCTTCAAGCATCCCGGAGCCATGGTTACACCGTATCCGGACCTGCGCCACTATACGACCCGTGATTATGGCAACCGCGTCGGCATCTATCGCATCCTCAGGGAGCTGAAAAGAGCAGGCCTGCCTGCCACCTTTGCCGTCAATGCGGCCGTCGCCCGGCGCTACCCCTTCCTGCTCACCGCAATCCGGGAAGCCGGGCATGAGATCGCTGCGCACGGGGTCTCGACCGCACAACTCCACCATGCCGGCCTCGACGAAGCGGAAGAACGCGCGCTGGTGACCCAGGCCCGCACGGTCTTCCCGGAAGCCATCACCTGGATGAGCCCGGCGCGTAACCAGAGCTTTGCCACGATGGACCTCATCGCCGAAGCAGGCTTTACCGTCTGTCTCGACTGGGAAGCCGACATGCGCCCGCTGGTAATGGACACGGCACACGGACCCCTGACGGCCCTGCCGCACTACAGCGAACTCTCCGACTACAAATTGCTGATCGAGCGCAGCCAGTCCGAAGACGACTGGTGTACCCAGATCCTTGAAGCCGCACGGTATACGATTGCACACGCAGACACCGAGGGCACCGGTGCACTTGCGATCACCCTGACCCCTTATGTTTCGGGCCAGCCCTTCCGGATCGCGGCCCTGCGCAAGCTTCTGGGCGCGTTACGCGGCATTGACAGCCTGCAGGTCATGACCGCCGCCAACTGTGCATTAGCCTTTGACGAGGCTGGCCACAAATGAACCGGCGCGCTTTTCTTTTGACTTCTGGCGCCCTCGGCCTGACAGCCCTGCCCGCGCACGCACTTACCTCGGGACACGACACAATGCGTTACACAGCCCTTGCCCTTCAGACGCTCTGCGATGCCGTCAATCAGGACACGAGTGTTGAAGCCGCCCATGACCGGATGAACGCCAGCATCGACCGCGTCACCGGCCAGATCATGGCTGCGAAGAATTTCCTCAAAGGCTTCAATGGCTACGATCTGAAGCTGGTGGTGCTGCCGGAATACTGGATGACTGGCTTCCCTTTGCGCGAATCCCGCGAGGAGTGGCAGACCCGCGCGGCGATTCCGGTGCAAGGCCATTTTCCTGACCGGTTGGCTCGCATGGCACAGATTGCTGGCGTCTATCTGTGCTCAAACCATTATGAAACCGATCCAAACTTCCCGAACCTCTATTTCCAGGCCAATGTTGTCTATGACCCGAACGGAAACACCGTTCTGCGATACCGCCGCATGATCTCGCTCTACACCCCGAGCCCCTATGATGTCTGGGACAGGTATCTTGATGTATATGGTGAGGCGGCGATATTTCCGGTCGCTGATACCGAAATAGGCATAGTCGGAACGATTGCCTCAGAGGAGATCCTCTATCCCGAGATTGCGCGCATGCATGCCTTCAAGGGGGCAGAGATTCTGCTGCATCCAACCTCTGAAGTTGGCGCGCCGGGACTGACGCCGAAGCATATTGCCAAGAAGGCGAGAGCCATTGAGAATATTGCCTATGTCGTATCTGCCAATTCCGCGACCATAATCGGCACGCCTGTGCCCGCCGCTTCAACCGATGCCATGTCAATCATCCTGGACTGGTACGGGCGCACGCTCGCCGAAGCCGGCAGCGGAGAAACGCTGAACGCCAATGCCGTGATCGACCTTGGCGCCCTTCGCGCGGCGCGCCGGAATACCGGCATGACGCATACCCTGTCCCGGCTGCCGAATGCGGCCTTCGCCCCGGCCTACCAGCAGGCCGTCCACGCGCCGCCCAACCGCACACCTGAAGGCCGCATGATCGAGCGGGCGGCGGCGATCGCGCAGCAACAGGCGGTGATCGACCGGCTTGTGCAGGACGGCATATTAAAATGAGCCTTCCATCTGACCCCCCGCACGTGCCGCGGCTGGCGGAGACATGTTATCTTGTGACCTGCCTTGACAGACCCGGCTCGGCGCCGTTCCGGCACGCCCATCTCGATGCCCATCTCGAGCATGTCGAGCGCAACTGGACACGCTACATCACCGCCGGCCCGATCCGTGCGCCCGGGGGCGAGGCGCTGATCGGCTCGGTTTTCCTTGTCCTCGCAGGATCGCTGGAAGAGGCAAAAGCCCTGATGAATGGTGACCCCTACATTACCTGCGGGATGTATGCCTCTATCGAGTACAGGGAGTTCACCAATTCCATCGGGCTTTTCATCGGTGGCCGTATATGGGAGAGCCGCGATGCTATCCGTGACCGGGCTGCAGGCGGACCGCCCGTTCCGTCCTCAAAAGGGCTTCCGGACTGAATTACTCGCCCCAACCGGCCCCTCCCTCACCCTGCTGAAGGGCACGGATCTCGGCGAGGCTGGCCGGCGGCATGAGCCACATTGGTTTTTCCTGCTCGGCCCAATTGCGCAGGCCGGCCGGGAGCGCCCCCACGGAATCGACGCGCCAGCTCAGGAGGTGGTAAATGGCCTTGCCGCCCCCCGCCCAGTCCGGAAGGTCTCCATAGCGTTGCCAACTCATCTGGTGGCGCTGGGAAAGGCCGCCTTCGGGATGGATGAAGAAATCATAGTTTTCCCACGCTTCGTAGCGTTCGCCGGATGGCAGGGAGAAGTCGAGAAAGACAGGCGCGGTGAAAGCCCAGCTCTCTCCCATACGGCGCGCGCGGATACCGTCCTTGGCCTTTATCTGCTGTATGCGCGGGGCAATACCTTGTTCGACATCAGCAAAAATCAAACCGTCTTCAAGGCGATACCGGATGAGCTGATAGGGATAGGCAATCGGTGTGACCTCGCGTCCTCCATACTCGGACAGGATCTCGCCCGTATCGGGATCGGTATAGACGAATGTCTTGCGCGTAAGATGTAGAACCTCACCCTCCGGCTCATCAGGCCAGATCACGATCGAACTGTCGAAGCCGGTCATTCCGAACAGCCGTTCGCCGGAAGGATAGGCATATACACTGCCTTCGGAGACCCAATGTACCGGGCTTCCCTCTCCAGCCCGCGCCTCAACCCATATCCTGAGGATATCCGGAGCATTCTGCTGGGGTTCGGTAAGCGGCTGAGGGGCTTCCGCCGACGCGCCAGTCATGGATAGAGCCCAGAGACAGATAAAGGCTAAGACACGGCTCATCACACTTTCTCCATACGTTCGGGACGCATAGTCATCCGGCATCTTCCCGCTGGCAAGGCGGCGGGGCATGCCTTTGGGACGGCCATCATGCCGGAACGCATTGCTCCGCGGCGCCCTCGGCTGATAGACAGGCCATTAAAATCAGACCGGATGCTCAAAATGCCCGACAGCTCCAGGATCGCCCTGAAAAACGACACCATCGATGAAGCTTCGGGCACACCGCTGTATCAGCAGATATATGACCTCCTTCGAAGCAAGATCGTCAGTGGTGACCTGCCACACCACGCCCGGCTACCTGCGGAGCAGGAGCTCACCGAGATGCTTGGCGTCTCGCGTATCACGGTCAAGCGCGCCCTGAATGAATTGGCGGTTGCCGGATTTGTCCGCCGTCAGCGCGGTATTGGAACCGTCGTGACGTATGATTCCGCTGCGCCCACAGTGAAAGGAAGCTTTGAAAACCTGATCGACGGCCTGAAGCGAATGGGGATCGAAACGGAAGTCCAACTGCTTGATTGCACGATCGGTCAGGCAAGCCCCGCAATTTGCGAAAGCCTTGAGCTCGGCACAGGCTCCAGCGTACAGCGTATCGTCCGCCTGCGCCGCCTCGCAGGCGAACCTTTCTCCTATCTGGTGACATACATCCCCGAAGATGTGTCAGAGGGGTATTCGGACACCGAACTGGCAACAGAGTCGCTTATCAAGCTGCTGGAAACCGCAGGGTTTGCCCCGGTTTCTGCCGAGCAGACCATCATGGCTGAAGCCGCCGAACCCGCGGTCGCAGCAAATCTGGGCGTATCCGCCGGCGCCCCGCTGCTGAAAATCCACCGGATCATGCGGGACAAGACTGGCCGACCGGTTCAGGACATAACGGCCCACTACCGGGCCGACCGCTTTCACTATCAGATGCGGCTCACCCGCGAGGACGCCCGCACGCACGACTGGAGTGGTGACCATTGAGGCCACGCTGTAACGGCTTTTGAGAAGGCCCAGGCCAGCCAAGCGCGCAACCGGGATTTCCCTGCAATGGAGCCGGGCGATTTATTCGCTCGCTTTGCCCGGACCAAATGATATATCTTTTGATCTTCGGGCCGGGCCATGATCGAACTTTATTTCTTTGCCTTTTTGCACATCCTCGTTTTCGTCTACTGGCTCGGAGGCGATCTGGGGGCGTTTTATGTCAGCCGGTATCTGATCCGGCCGGGCATCAGCGCGGACAAGCGCCTGTTTGCAGCGAAAATTCTCGGCGATATCGACATGGCTCCGCGCACAGCACTCATTCTGGCGCTGCCTACAGGGCTGACTCTGGCGGCGGCCCGCGGCTGGATTGAGGCCGGGTCGATGCAGCTTGCAGCCGTCTGGACTTTATCGCTGGCATGGCTGGGGCTGGTCTGGGCCATCCATCTCAAGCATGGCGCTGCCCCTGCTGCTTGGCGCAGGGCCGACGTGATTATCCGAACCTCCGCGATGCTGCTGCTTGCCTCCTCGGGCATTGCCCTCCTGATCAATGGGCTGAACGGACCCGTCTTCCTGGGATGGAAGCTGCTCCTGCTGGCAGCCTGTATCGCGCTCGGCCTGTTGATCCGCATCGTCCTGAAACCCCTTGGCCCGGCCCTTGCCGGCTTGACAGGACCAGACGCGAGTGCCGCAGAAGCGCAGTTACGCAGCACGCTCAGCACCGCCCGACCACTGGTGCTCGCGATCTGGGCGCTTCTGATTGCAGCAACACTGGCAGGCCTCGCAAAACCGTTATGACCAGAGGAACACTCGATGAATGAAACGCGCCAGCCGCAGCAAACCGGGTGCCTCGTCTTGAGGCAGATACTGGGCCCGGACGGTTTTTTCGATGACCTGCCTACGCGGAAGCTGATGAGTCAGGATATCTGGTCGAAAGGCAATCTGGCAGACTTCGTCGCAGCGCCAGGGTCAACGGATATCCTGTGTCAGACCGTGGCGGCCTGCCATGAGCGCGGGATTCCCCTGAATCCTCGGGGTGGCGGCATGTCGTACACGAACGGATATATCCCGGACCGTGAGGGCGCAGGCATCCTCGATCTCTCAAGGATGAACAGGATTCTCGAGATCAATGCTGAGGATATGTATGTAACCGTCGAGGCGGGGACCACTTGGAAGGCGCTGCATGATGCCTTGTCGCCCTTCGGCCTGCGAACGCCGTTCTGGGGCCCCTTGTCGGGAATCTCGTCCACAATTGGCGGCGGCCTGTCGCAGAACAATGCCTTCTTCGGCGCTGGCACACATGGTCCCTCTACCGACAGTGTCGTCTGCCTGAGCGTCGTTCTGGCTGATGGAACACTCCTCCGGACGGGGACTGCGGGGACCCAAGGCGGCAAGCCTTTCTGGCGCCATTACGGGCCGGATCTTGCCGGTTTGTTTCTGGGCGATGCGGGCGCCTTCGGCATCAAAGCCGAAGTCACGCTGAGACTTATCAGGGCGCCCGAGCATGAGGATTGGGCCGCTTTTGAATTCGCGGATCGCAACTCCTGTGCGGCTGCGATGGCTGCCATCGCGCGCGAAGGCACCGCATGTGAAGTTTTCGGCTTCGACCCGAAACTTACTGCCGTGCGCCTCAAGCGGGCCTCGCTCCTGTCGGACACCAAGGCCCTTGCCAATGTTGTCAAGGCCCAGGGCAATCTCATCAAGGGCCTTGCCGAAGGCGCCCGGGTTGCCCTCGCCGGGCGAGGCTTTGTCGAAGCCAATAGATGGTCCGTCAATTTCGTCGTCGAGGGCCGCTCACGCGCGGGCGTGACTGAAAACATGAGATCCCTGAAGGCCATATGTATGAAACATGGAGGCGAGGAAACCGAGAACTCCATCCCGAAGATCATCCGCGCCAACCCGTTCACACCCCTTAACAACACGCTGGGGCCCGAAGGCGAACGCTGGGTGCCGGTCCACGGAATTGTTCCCCTCTCGAAAGGCGCACAGGTCTGGGCGGAAATCGACGCTCTCTTTGAAGCGATGCGCGACGCATTCGAGACGCATCGTGTACAAACAGGGTTTCTGGTGACCACACTCTCGACCAATGGCTATCTGATCGAACCGGTATTCCTGTGGCCGGAAGAGATTCATGACATTCACAAAGTCGCCGTGGAAACGAACTGGCTGCAGAAGCTGCCGCGCCACCGCGCGAACCCTGAAGCGACCCGCCTTGTTGCTGAGGCCCGCAATAAGGTCATCGAAATTTTTGCGGCGCATGGCGGCGCTCATTTCCAGATTGGACGCAGCTATCCCTATTTCGAACGGCGCGATGCCAATGGGCGCGCCTTCCTTAAGCGGCTGAAAGCGATGGTCGATCCGGACATGACCATCAATCCGGGCGCTCTGGGGCTGAACTGATGCGAAACCTGCCTGTCCGGAACCCGCGTACCGGCAAGATTGATGCCGACTGCCCCGCCTTCGATGCCGCAGACATCGCCAAAGTCGCCAGCCGCCTGAGATCGGCACAACCCTCCTGGGAAGCCCTGCCGATAGCAGAGCGTGCCGGTCGGCTGAGTGTACTCGCCGATACGCTCATGGCGTTAAGGCCGATGCTCCTGCAGGCGCTCGAGGCGGATACGGGGCGCCGCAGGATCGCAGGGCTGGAGATCGATGGCGCTGCGGCCTCCCTGCGGAACTGGGCCGGACAGGCCGAACAGCTGCTGCCTGTCGACTGGACACCGGGCCGGTCGATGCCCCACCTTCGCCATCGGCCGCAATTCGTCCCTTACAAGCTGGTTGGCGTCATCTCGCCCTGGAACTTTCCGCTGACCCTCTCGATGATCGACACGATCCCTGCCTTGCTGGCGGGTTGCACCGTGATGATCAAGCCTTCAGAGGTTACGCCGCGCTTTGCCATGCCCCTCCGCGAGGCCATCAGCGCGGCCGGTCTTTCTGATGTCCTCGAGGTCATCACCGGCGACGGCCTCTCAGGCGCAGGCCTTGTGGAAACTGCAGATGCCATTTGCTTTACCGGATCGGTCTCAACCGGGCGCAAGGTCGCTCTGGCAGCCGCGGCGCGGCTCGTCCCCGCCTTCCTCGAACTCGGCGGCAAGGATCCCCTGATTGTTCTTGCGGGCGCTGATATCGACCGTGCAACAGACGCAGCCTTACGCGGGTCAGTCCTGTCAACCGGCCAGGCGTGCCAGTCGATCGAGCGCATCTATGTTGCGAGCGAAATCTTTGAGGCCTTTATCCAAAGACTGGTTGAAAAGGCCCGCTCCGTTCGCCTCAACTGGCCAGATATCGCGACCGGTGATCTGGGTCCGATTATTTTTGACCGTCAGGCCTCGATACTTGCGGAACATATCCGGGATGCCGTCGTCCAGGGCGCAGAAGTTCGAACCGGCGGCACCATAGAAACACTCGGCGGCGGACTTTGGCTCCGGCCTACCGTGCTGACGGGCGTGACCCATCAGATGAAGGTCATGAAGGAAGAGACGTTCGGCCCCATTCTGCCCGTCATGTCATTCAATACTCTGGCCGAAGCGATCGCGTTGGCCAACGATACGGATTACGGGTTGTCTGCGGCCGTATTTGCCGCAACGCTCGAGGAAGCCGAGGCCGTCGGCGAGCAGATTGAAGCAGGCGCCATAAGCCTGAATGATGCTGCGCTGACCAGCCTGTTCTATGAAGCCGAAAAACATGCATTCAAAGCCTCCGGTCTTGGTGGCAGCCGGATGGGCCCAGCAGGTCTGCAGCGTTTCTTGCGGCGCAAGGCTCTGATCGCTAACACTAGCAGGCCAGCCCCCCTGAGCGCCTTTGCAGAGGACGTGAATTGAGCGACACGATCCGCCTCGATCTCCTGCCACCGCTTGCGGAAATCGTCCTTGATCAGCCTTCCAAGCGCAACGCCCTGTCCCTGGGCATGTGGGCGAAGATTCCCGAACTTATAGCCAGGGCCGCACAAGACAAAAGTATCTCCGTACTGATTATTCATGGCGGAGCGTCAAGAGCTTTCGCTTCTGGTGCGGACATATCAGAGTTTTCAGAGATTTACGGAACACCCGAAAGCGCGCGGCAATCCGGCGAAACCATCGCGCGCGCGCTGGATGCGCTTCAGAATTGCGAGAAGCCTGTCATAGCGGCAATCGAAGGCGCCTGTGTCGGCGGCGGAGTGAGTGTGGCAATGGCGGCTGACTTGCGCGTCGCCGGGACTGGAGCGGTTTTCGGTGTAACGCCCGGCAAGCTGGGGCTGGTCTATCCGGCCGGCGATACCCGCCGCCTCGTCGCGGCTGTAGGCGCGGCCGCCGCCAAGGACCTTCTTTTCACGGGCCGCCTCATCAGCGCAGAAGAGGCCCACCGGATTGGTCTGATCGGACGGCTCGTGCCGGACGGTACGGCTCTAGACTCAGCGCGGGAATGGGCCACAGGGATCGCCGCCATTTCGCAATGGTCCGTTAGGGCAACAAAGCGGATGATTTCAGGAATAGAGTCGGGCTGGCATGATGACTCAGCAGAAGCGATGGCCCTGTTCCTCGAGGGGTTCGCAAACGAGGATTTCGCCGAAGGCTACCGGGCGTTTCTGGAAAAAAGGAGTGCCCGCTTCACCTTCCGCTAGACGAGCGGCGGCCGGGGCGGTTGCCCGTACAAGTTTTCAAGCACTTCGCCGATAGCCAGGACGCCGGCATCGGCGCCGTGAGGGCCAATGACCTGCAGGGCCAGAGGAAGCCCACCGGGTGAGATCCCCGTTAAGACGGAGGCAGCAGGAAGGCCGGCGAAGTTCGCCCAGGCTGTAAAGTCGGCCTGCCCGGCAGGCGGCGGATCGCTGAAGGAAAAGGCCGTTTCCGGCGTGACCGGAGCCAACAGAAAATCACACGCGGCAAAGACCGAGGCCGCCGAGTCACTTATTCTGCGGATATGGGCATAGGCCGCATCGATCTCATCCTGAGGCCTGGCAGCGCCCCAGGCCATCAACTTCCTGAACTCGACAGAGAACCCTTCAGGATCCGTTTTCAGTCGTGCCGCATGCAAGGCGCTCGCTTCAACTTCAGAGATCAGCAGGCCCGCCCTGCGGGACCGGCTGTACTGATATTCGGGCGGCTCGATTTCCTTGAGCCCATGCCCAGACGCTTGCGGAAGCCGGGACAGCGCTTGGGCAAACCCCTCGGCAACCTCAGGCGCCAGACGCACCTTTCCGGTGCCCTGCCACACGCCGAACCGGACGTCTGACACTGCCGCCTCTTTCCGGACTGGAACGAGAGACAGAATCTCGGTTACAGCGCGGAGTGATGAAACGCGATATGCGTGAACACCGACATGATCGAGTGTATGGGACAGGGCGAGCACACCGTCTGAAGCAAAGGCGCCAAGCGATGGCTTGAAGCCCTGCACACCACAGTAGGCTGATGGAATCCGCACCGAACCCATCGTGTCGGACCCAAGCGCCGCATCGCAAAGCTCGGCAGAAACGGCTGCGGCCGAGCCGCCAGACGACCCTCCAGGCGTGAAGCCGCGCCGCCAGGGATTGATGGTCCGGCCGAAGTGCACATTGTCGGTTGTCGCGCCAAGGGCGCCTTCATGCATGTTGGTGATGCCCAGGACAATCGCCCCGGCTTCGGTTAGCCGTTTGACCACGCCCGCAGGCTGGTGTGCGATATCGTGGCGGTAGGCGTTTATACCCGCATGGTGCGGCATTCCCTTTACAGCGATATTGGCTTTCACACCGACACACCAGCCATCGATTGGGGACCGCTGAGCCCCTGCCGCATGACGCTCCGCCGAGGCCTTGGCCTCTGCTTCGGCTTCATCCAGCCTGAGATGCACAAACGCATTCAGTTCCGGATTGAGCCGGGTAATCCGCTCCTTATAGTGCTGAAATCTCTCAAGCGGATTCATTTGAACCGCTCATCAATAAGCCTGATCGGCTTCTGGCGCACCTCTGTTTGGGTAAGGGCGGCAAGTTCGCCAGGCGCCGCGAGTTCGACACCGACATCAATACCAAGCCTGGCCTTGAGCAATTGCTGGATGCGCGTCGCAATATCGGCGCCTCTTGGCCCGCTTATCTCGGCTGCCACGATGAACTCATCCCGGCCCGTCTCATCCCGCGTTGCGCGGCAGATGAACTCCCCTGCAAATGCCGGGTCTTCTTCCAGAAGCGGTCCCATGGCCTGAGGAAAAATATTTATGCCTCGGATTTTTACCATGTTATCGGAACGCCCGAGAAATCCTTCGATACGCTTGAAATTTATGCCAAGACCAGACGAACCTTTCATGACACGGCTGACGTCATGCGTATTAAAGCGGATGATCGGATAAATATCATCCTTGTAAAGACATGTGCAGATCATGTCCCCTTCAGTGCCGTCTGTAACGGGCTGCCCGGTATCAATATCGCAAATTTCAAGAAACTGGGCGTCTTCCATGACATACAGGCCGTCCCGGTCAGGGCCCTCCCCGGCAATGCATCCGGTATCCCCTACGCCATACCAGTCAAAACAAGCCGCCCCGCCCCAGGCTTCGGATAGCGCGGCCTTGTCCTCGCGGCCAAGATGGCCGGATATCATGCGTATCCTGAGGTCTCGGACTGGGTCTATTCCCTGCTCCAGCGCGACACGCGCGAGTTTCTTGATGTAATCGGCAAACCCCACGATGACGCTTGCACGGAAGTCCCGCATTAACGCCACCTGTCGGACCGAAGGCGTTTCAACACCCGTGCCGGCCGAGAGAAACAAGGCGTTCGTCCAATGCGTCACCGCTTCGCGTATATAATGCCCGCCATTTATCATACCATGGCCGTACACGGAGTGGACAACATCGTCAGGGCGCAACCCCTGGAAGCGATAGAGACGGCCGAGCAGCAGGTTCTGCGCCTCCCGCCCTTTTGCGCCGAATAAAAGAACCTGCGGGGTTCCGGTCGTGCCGGATGTTGTATGCAGGATGATCGGCGGGCGGCCTTCGCCTTTTTCGCTGAACCCCCCGAAATCGCCGAGAGGCGGGTTTTCCGCGATCGAGTCCATAAGGTCGGATTTGTCAAAGCTTGGCAGCCGCGGCAGGATTTCCAGCCCGGTTATGTCACCGCGCTCTATACCTGCCTTGCTCCAAAGGCGCCTGTAGAAGGGAATAGTCGCCGCCCGGTCCACGCATCTGGCGAACAGGCGCTCTTGGTGTGCCCGGATTTCATCCTGGCTCTTGCGGGCAAAAGCAAGGAAGCCATCACCAACAGGATGGTCTTGTTGCAACGCACGCCAGTCGACCGTGTTGAAGTATGTATTGTGCCCGTCTGTCACCTGATTACTCCGTAGTTCCCGCTGCAAGTCTTGACAGGATCGCAGCGTCTTCAAGCGTTTCCAGCCGCTGGACGGCTGCAATGAGATGATCGGCGACGTGCGCCGGGGAGCCGCCAAAGCCAAATGCAGTGCACGAACGGAACTTGGCCTCATTCTCTGCGCGATCAAGGCGGGCGGCAGGAGAGCCCGGCAGGTGATCTGTTTCGTGAACGATCAGCTCCCCCGAACGCAAGCGGACCGAAAGTCTTTGCGGAGTAAATGCGGAAGATGACTGAACTTCATTTTCCTCAACACTTATCCGTGAGCTGAGCTCTAAGACATCAGCCCGTGACAACGCATCCGGTGTAAAGTCCGTAAGCCCGACTGTGCCGCTGGTGAGAGCCACCGCTCCGCAATAGGGAAAACACAGACGCGCATAACTTGGCGTCATGCCGGAGCGTTCCGGTCGTCCGACAAGACGCTTTATCAGCGGCGGCGCATGCAACACCACATTGCCAACTTCGCCAGGGTCGATACCGTCTGTCCGCAGCCTCTGCATCAGCATAATCCCGCCCTGAGCCGCTCGCCCGGTAGGAAACGGCTTGTGACTGACTTGCGTGATACGCCAGATGCGCCCGAGGGAGTCTGCAATTCCGCTCGTGTCGACACGATCCTCGAAAAGCCTGAAATAGCCGTAAGGCCCTTCAAGGCTGTCCTCGGCCGCCTCAAGGCCATGAGCGGCAAGCCTTGCAGCAAGCACAGCATTGCGTGCCGCCTGTCCGATCTGTACCGGAAGAGCCGGCTTGCCTTCGGTATGCGCCTGCATCGTTCCCGCGCAGAAGGACAAGGCAAATCCGAGGGCATTGCGTGTCTGGTCTCGCTCAAGCCGAAAGAGCCTCGCAATGCCAAGCGTCGCTCCAAAGATACCGGCATTGGCCGGGCGGAAAAACTTCAATGGGCTCGTGGACGCTATCCCCAGGCTGGTGGAAAGATCGACGGCCACTGCAAGCGAAACCCCCAGCTCCGCACCTGACACAGGCCGGTCTGAAGCCTCGCAGGCGGCCATCAGGGCTGCAAGAATGGTTGCCATCGGATGCACGACGGCCGCCTCGTGAACGCAATCGAATTCCTGGCAATGGATCTGAAGCCCGTTCAGAAAAGCCGCCGTTTCGGGCGAGCCCGTATGGCTCCCCGGGCCCCAGATGTGGGCGGTACCGGCACCGGTCGATCCACCCATTGCACGCCGGGCGCTCTGCGCAACTGGCGCCGCCGCGCCCGCGATACCCACGCCTAGGCTGTCCAGAACAAACGTCCTGATGGAGGATTGCGCATCTGGCGGCAGCTTGTTCCATTCGGCGCCCAGCCCATGCTCAATGAACGCATCGCGCAGCATCGTCACAGCAGGTATTCTCCCAGGCTTGTCACGAAATCCATGGAGGCGGTTCTCGCATCGGCGGCAAGTTTATCAGCCTGCTGCCGGCTGAGCCCGCCAGCCATCATGAGTTCTGTCGCCTTGCTGCGGAGCTGCTCTTCAGTCATCGGTTTTTCGGGATCGCCCAGCGCGTCACGCTGTTCGATCCGGATATCTCCGGCGATGATGGCCGCTCCGAAACGTTTCGGATAGTCCGACCCGAACGGCTCTGCACTCCGGCAGCGAATGCGCCGGCGGAGTGCCGTTATGGCCGTGTCCGAAATGGCCCCTTGTGAAAAATCAGTGAGCCGGGGGGCGCCCTGCAGAAGGCTGACCGCCACGGCATGCTGAAGCGAGAACTTGGCCTCTATCACGGTTGATGGCTCTGGGCGGTCACAAAAGGCCAGTGCGTCCGGATAGGTTTCGATCCAGATGGTTGATCCGCTCTGATGACCGTCCAGCATCTCGCGCAGGATCAGGGCCGCGTCGATCGCCGCATGCGCATGGCGGCAGGCCGGCCACGGCTTGAAGCTGACCTCATGCAGCCGCCATTCTGCATCCGGATCAGCAAGTATGGCTTGCGGATCAGCGCCGGAACACATCGCAGCAAAGAAGCCCTGCGGGCCCTCCAGAATCGACAGGGGACCCCGGATCCCCGCAATGGCCAGCCGGGCTGCGTCGAGACCCGCGCGCGCGGCATGCGCTGTATGCAATTGCTTGCCGTCGCTGTCCGGCTCATGCCGGGTCTGCCAGAGCCCCGCCGCCTGGCTGACAGCGAGCGCCATGGCATGCGCTGTTTGGCCCCTATCATGCCCCAGCAGGCTCGCGCAGGCCACAGCCGCGCCGATTGCCCCGCAAGTGCCGGTATTGTGCCAGAACGCATAGTGCCGGGGGCCCACGGCGCGGCCCAGCCTGATTGTTGCTTCATAACCGCGTATAATTGCCTGAAGAAGAGGGGCCCCGTGAATGCCTTCAGCATGAGCCAGCGACAATGCGGCCGGAATAATGACGGGACCGGGATGCAGCAAAGCTTGCTTGTCGACATCATCCATTTCAAGAATGTTACCCAGCCCGCCCCACGCAAATGCCCGGCCTGATGGCGTGGTGTCCGCTACCGTTAGAAGCGCTCGCCCTACCGGTTCACGCTGGCCAATCACTGCGCATCCTGCCCAGTCGGCGAGATGCGCCCCCGCCCGGCTCAGATCGGCAGGTCCGGGCACACGCTCCAGCCTCGCCGCCAATCTTTCAAGCAAATATGCTGTCTTGGTTTGTCCGGACATATTCCCTGTTTAGCATGTCACGGCTAAACTGGAATAGCTGCGAGAAACAAGGCCTGACGCATCATGGCGTATCCGGAACTGATTGAAGCATTGCGGGCGTTCCGGCGCAGCCTCCCCAAGGCGTGCCGGATTTATGTGGGCGGATGCAGTGGCGAGCCCGTCGACATTGCCGGATGCCTCACTGCCGAACCCGATCTTGCTGATGGGGTAACGTTTCTGGGCGTCTGGATACCGGGCGTGAACAAGACAGATTGGGCCGGCTTTCACCCCCGCGCACGGGCCGAGTCTATATTCGTCTCTCCGCAGTTGCGGCCAAGTTTCGTGGCCGGACACACCGCATTCCTGCCCCTGCCCTACACTCAGGCATGGGCCTGGCTCGGATCAACGCCTATCGACGGCGCTATCATCCTGACCTCGCCCGCTGATGAGAAAAACCATGTATCGCTCGGGATCAGCCCGGACTTTGCGCCGGCTGTGCTGGAACGGCGCGGTATTCCCGTGCTGGGGCTTGTCCATCGGGATATGCCGGCCCCGCGGCATTCGGTGAGGGTTCCTGCCGCGCGTTTCGTATATCTGGCTGAAGCCGTTTCGCCGCTTGCCGGTCTGGATGAAGCAGAGCTGCCCCAGGCTTTCCGGGCAATCGCGAGGAATGTCGCCGCGATGATTTCTCCCGGCGACACCTTGCAGTTCGGGCTGGGCAACGTTCAGCAGGCTGTCCTGACAGAGATCGCCGGGACCAAGGGAATACATATTCACTCAGGGATGATTTCATCGCCGGTCGAGGGGCTGCTGGACAGCGATGCCGAGATCAGCATAACCACTGGCGTCGCGATCGGCACATCGCGTTTCTACAAGCGGCTGAATCAGGAGACCCGGATCCGCTACCGCCCTGTCCGAGACACCCACACGCTGACCGTGCTGTCGTCGATCCCGCGCTTTACGGCCATCAATTCGGTAATCGAAATCGACCTGTTCGGACAAGCCAATGCGGAATTCATCCACGGAAAGCAGA